>NZ_AP018049.1:1306000-1632500 GCF_003609775.1 Prevotella melaninogenica | reverse complement strand
TTAGATCATGATACTGAAAGTGGAATGAAGGATAGCAATATTGCTTTAGATAAGATGGCCGCTGTTAATAATGTGGGAGAATCTAAAGATTTTGACGAGGCACTTATGGACAGTAATAAGGCGTTTAATAGTAAAGATGAAAGGCGGCGACAAAGAAGGGAGAAACGTATTAAGGATTTGAAAGAATCAAGGTCGTTTTGGCTTATTAGTACGATAACTAAGTGGGCCGATAAGTATTTTTTGGATGCACTTCTTGGTTTTATTCCATCTGTAGGTGATGTTGTTTCCTCTATTTTTGGTTTACCTTTTATATATGTTTCTCTGTTTAAGGTTAAGTCAATTCCACTAACCTTAGCTATCATATACAACTATTTAGTGGATATACTTTTGGGAAGTATTCCTTTTTTTATTGGAGATGCTATTGATTTTTTCAGCAAAGCACATGTAAAGAACTTAGATTTGATTACGCGCTACGTGGAAGGAGATAAGAAAACAATCAGACAGGTGAGATCAAAAGCTTTAGTGACGGGGCTTCTTATTGTTGTACTCAGTGTGATTATTTATTTTGTTTTCAGATTACTGATAGGTGTAACGGAATGGACTTGGAGTTTGCTTATCACAATGTTTAATTGGCTGATAGGCTATTTTAGCGGTTCGTATAGCTAATTGTATGTTTTAATGCTGTTGCTTATATTCTACTGTCTATTTTTATGAAAAGAAATAATCCTCACGATGATAACTTGTTTATCATTGTGAGGATTATTGTTTATCCGTACTATTTGGTATTGTTTTATACGTTATGTTTTCTTATTAAAGCTACGTGAAAGTAGGTTTTAACCTATTTTTTTTGCTTAATGTAGAAAGTTATATCCTTTGGAATCTTTACCCACTTGTTATCAACGACGATTTTCATCGTGCTACCACTAAGTCGGCTTAGCGTATATGTACCATCCGAATTGTGTTTCAGTTCTGCTTTGAGGTCCTCGCTTCCATAGTCATTTATGATGGTTAGGAGAGCTTTTTTGCCTTTAATGGCAGCATCAGAAATAATCCACTTGCGTGTATCACGCACTGCACCGAAGTAGCCTGGAACCTCTCCGAATATCTCTTGTCGTGGCACAGTGATGTTATTATGATAGAAGTCAATATCCATCCATACTTGGAACTCATCATTGACGAGATGTGCCTTAAAGATAGAATCATTATTCTGTGCTATCTTTCCTGTTTTTGAAGGAGAAGTTTCTGTCTTTGTAGTGGATAAGTTGCTTTGAGCGGACATGTTGGTTGAAAAAGCCAACATAGCCATTATTGTCAGTACAATCTTTTGTTTCATGTCTATGAATGTTGGTTAATTGCAAAGATAATGATTTTAATTAATTAATACTATACATTCCTCAAAAATGTATAGATTAAATTGTTGATTTACTTATTTTTGTATTACCTTTGTGGCGATATATATCAAATATTTTAAAGGAGAAGATGTTGTTTCCAGATTATATTTTTGAGACCAGCTGGGAAGTATGTAATAAGGTTGGAGGAATTTATACAGTACTTTCTACGCGTGCAAAGACATTACAAGATAAGATAAAAGATCATGTTATCTTTCTTGGTCCTGACTGCTGGCAAGAGACACCGTCCCCTTACTTTAAGGAGGATAAGAAGCTATTTGCTGCGTGGCAGCAGAAAGCAGCTTCTGAGGGGCTGTCGGTAAAGGTCGGCCGTTGGGATATCCCTGGTGAGCCAATCGCTATGCTTGTTGATTTTCAGTCATACTTTGCTTATAAAGATGAAATTTATGGTAAGCTTTGGGAGTATTATCGTGTTGATAGTCTTCATGCTTACGGTGATTATGACGAATCAGCAATGTTTGCTTATGCTACGGCACTTGTCGTAGAGAGTTTCTATAAGTTTTATCTAAGCGAGAAAGATAAGGTAGTTTTCCATGCAAATGAATGGCAGACAGGCTTTGCAGCACTCGTCTTGCAGCATCGTCAGCCACAGATAGCATCTATCTTTACAACTCATGCAACGGGTATTGGTCGCAGTATTGCTGGCAACAACAAACCTTTGTATGAATACCTCTGGGCTTATAATGGTGACCAGATGGCTTCAGAGTTGAATATGGAGAGCAAGCATTCTATTGAGAAGCAGACAGCTCACCATGTTGATTGCTTCACGACAGTGAGCGATATTACTGCAACAGAGTGCAAAGAGTTGCTTGATAAACCAGTAGATTTAGTTCTTCCAAATGGTTTTGAAAACGACTTTGTACCAAAGGGTGCAACCTTCACAAAGAAGCGCAAGGCAGCGCGTAAGCGTTTGCTTGATGTTGCCAATGCGTTGATAGGTGACGATATACAAGATGATGCGTTAATCGTATCAACCAGCGGACGATATGAGTTCCGCAATAAAGGTATTGATGTGTTCATAGAATCAATGAACCGCTTGCGTTTTGATGAGAACCTAAAGAAGCAGGTAGTAGCCTTCATTGAGGTTCCAGGCTGGGTAGCAGGTCCTCGTCAGGACCTTGTAGAGCGTCTCAACAGTGGCAAGCAGTTTGATACACCATTGGAGAAGCCTGTACTTACGCACTGGCTCCACAATATGGACAATGATAATGTGCTGAATATGCTCGGCTCCCTTGGCATGAACAATGCAAAGGAAGATAAAGTAAAGGTCATCCTCCTGCCTTGTTATCTGACAGGAGATGATGGCATTATGAATATGAGCTATTATGATCTCGTATTGGGTAACGACCTCTGTGTCTATCCTTCATACTATGAGCCATGGGGCTATACACCATTAGAGGCAGTAGCCTTTAAGGTTCCTTGTATTACAACCGACCTTGCAGGTTTCGGCTTGTGGGCAAATACAGAGAAGGGCAAATACAGCGAGATAGAAGACGGTGTTAAGGTATTACATCGTACTGATTATAATTATTCTGAGGTAGCTGATGGTATTAAGGATACCATAGCCCGTTACTCTTGCTTTACGAAGACGGAGGTGAACAAGTGTCGTTCAAATGCTGAGAAGCTCTCTCGTAAGGCACTTTGGAGTGAGTTTATCATCTATTATGAGCAGGCTTACGACATAGCATTAAATAAAGCAGCTGCAAGAAACAAGTGATAACTGCTTAGTAACGAAATAAAGAAATAACAGTCAAAACTATAATAAGTTATGAAAATTAAATCAGATTATTCCAACGAACCTCAGTGGAAAGAGGTAACTGTAAAGTCAACTCTGCCAAAGGAACTGGCATGTCTTGATGAGCTTGCTCACAATATGTGGTGGGCATGGAATTACGAAGCACGCAACATGTTCAAAGCTCTCGATGAGGAACTCTATGAAGAGGTTGGACATAATCCTGTCCAGCTCCTTGAGCGTCTTAGCTACGACCGTAAGGAAGCTATCGTAAAGGACAAAAAGCTGATGAAGCAGGTGAGTGATGTCTATAAGAAGTTCCGTACTTATATGGACGTTAAGCCTAACAAGAAGCGTGCTTCTGTTGCTTACTTCTGTATGGAGTTTGGTCTTAACCAGGCTTTGAAGATTTATTCTGGTGGTCTTGGTATATTGGCAGGTGACTACATTAAGGAAGCTTCTGACTCTAATGTAGACTTCTGTGCTGTAGGTTTCCTCTATCGCTTTGGTTACTTCACACAGAGTCTTTCTATGGACGGCCAGCAGATTGCTAAGTACGATGCACAGAATTTCAACTCTCTTCCTATTGAGCGTGAGCTTGATGAGAATGGCAATCAGGTTGTTGTTGATGTACCTTACCGTAACTATATGGTACACGCACTTGTATGGCGTGTAAACGTTGGACGTATTAAGCTTTACTTGCTCGATACAGACAACGATATGAACTCTGAGTTCGACCGTCCTATCACTCACTCTCTCTATGGTGGTGATTGGGAAAACCGTTTGAAGCAAGAGATTCTGCTTGGTATCGGTGGTATTCTTACCTTGAAGAAATTGGGTATCAAGAAGGATATCTATCACTGCAATGAAGGTCACGCAGCACTTTGTAATCTCCAGCGTCTTTGTGACTACATTGAGAGTGGCTTGACATTTAATCAGGCTATGGAGCTTGTACGTGCCTCATCACTTTATACCGTTCACACCCCAGTTCCTGCAGGTCACGACTACTTCGACGAGGAACTCTTCGGTAAGTATATGGGTGATTATCCTGCAAAGCTCGGTATCTCTTGGGATGAGTTCATCGGTATGGGACGTACAAATCCAGACGATCACAGCGAGCGTTTCTGTATGAGTACTTTCGCTTGTAACACCTGTCAGGAAATCAATGGTGTATCAAAACTTCACGGTTGGGTAAGCCAGAAGATGTTTGCTCCATTGTGGAAGGGTTACTTCCCAGAGGAGAACGCTGTAGGTTATGTTACCAATGGTGTACACCTCCCAACATGGACAGCAACAGAGTGGCGTAAGCTTTACGATAAGTACTTCGATAAGAGCTTTATGAGTGACCAGAGCAATGAGTCTATCTGGCACGCAATCTATAATGTTCCAGATGCAGAAATCTGGGAGACACGTATGGCTTTGAAGCAGAAGCTTATCAAGTATATCCGTGATAAGTTCACTAAGCAGTGGCTCCGCAACCAGGGTGATCCAGCTAAGGTCGTATCTATCCTTGAGCGTATCAACCCTAACGCATTGATGATTGGTTTCTGCCGTCGCTTTGCTACTTATAAGCGTGCACACTTGCTCTTCACCGACCTTGAGCGTTTGGAGAAGATTGTAAACAACCCAGAGCGTCCAGTTCTGTTCTTCTTCTCAGGTAAGGCACACCCAGCTGATGGCGCAGGTCAGGGACTTATCAAGCGTATCTTCGAGATTTCTCGTATGCCACAGTTCCTCGGTAAGATTATCTTCCTTGAGGACTACGATATGCAGTTGGCTCGTCGTCTCGTTTCTGGAGTTGATATCTGGATGAACACACCAACTCGTCCACTCGAGGCAAGTGGTACATCTGGTGAGAAGGCAGAGATGAACGGTGTTGTAAACCTCTCAGTACTCGATGGCTGGTGGGTTGAAGGCTACCGTGAGGGTGCAGGATGGGCATTGCCAGAGAAGCGTACCTATCAGAATCAGGGCTATCAGGATCAGCTCGATGCAGCTACTATCTACGGTCTGCTTGAGAACGAGATCGCACCTCTCTACTTCAATAAGGATGCTAAGAAGGGCTACTCAGAGGACTGGGTAAAGGTTGTGAAGAACTCTATCGCAACTATCGCTCCTCACTATACAATGAAGCGTCAGCTTGACGACTATTATGACAAGTTCTATGAGAGTCAGGCTAAGCGTTCTCATAAGCTTGAGGCTGATGATAATAAACTTGCTAAGGAGATTGCTCTTTGGAAGGAATCTGTAGCAGAGCGTTGGGACAGCATCTATGTTGTTTCTAAGAACGAGGATGCATTGCAGGACATTTCTACAGGTCATAAGATTAAGGTTACTTACACAATCGACGAGCAGGGCTTGAACGATGCAGTAGGTCTTGAGTTGGTATTCTTAAAGAATGCACCTGTTGATGACGTAAACATCCACAAGGTAATCCCATTCAAGATGGTGAAGACAGAGGGTAATCACTATACCTTCGAGGCTACTTTTGATGCAACTGTAGCAGGTGCTTATAAGTACGCTGTTCGTATGTATCCTAAGAACGATCTCTTGCCACACCGTCAGGACTTCGCTTATGTGAAGTGGATTGGATAAGAACAGTCTAAGGACTAATCAATAATAAAAAGCCATTCCTAAATGCTGTAAAGTATTGGGAATGGCTTTTTTGTGTTTCTATGCTATTGAATTATAACTGGGTCTAATCTAATTTACAATGGTAATATGCCATTTCCCTCTATATGTTTACCATTTGTTTACCGCCTTCTGCTTACCCTTTTTTATATATTTTGCGATAACGTGAACCGATGTTGATGATTTTCTTTTCATGTTCTAACTGTGCTGTAAGTTGATAGGCGTAGGTGGTAGAAAGGTTCAGACGGCGACGGAGGTCGTTAACGGTGATTATCGGACTCTCTTCAAACAACTCTTTTAGTGCAGCGTTAACGGCTGATTTTATAGGAAGTGTGGATGTACCGTCTTTGTAGGTTTTGTTTTCAAAATCCAT
Source organism: Prevotella melaninogenica (assembly GCF_003609775.1). NCBI lineage: Bacteria > Pseudomonadati > Bacteroidota > Bacteroidia > Bacteroidales > Prevotellaceae > Prevotella > Prevotella melaninogenica. The sequence goes on along the minus strand of NZ_AP018049.1, from coordinate 1,626,355 downwards.
CTTTCCTAACGCTTTGTGAAGATCCTTATCGGGGCGGAATCTGATTTTGCGAACTGCAACATTACGGAGATGGTGATGATGCGTCTTAGGGTCTTCGTACATGTCGCCTTTAAGGGCAAGCGAGAAGAATCCAATGCCCGGTAGATGAACTGTATTCCCACTTTTTAGCTCCTCTGCTAATTCTGTTTTTAATGCAGCGATAGTCCCGAGAATGTCGGCTGTTGTGAGTGTTGTCGTTTGTTGGATACGCTGACAGATTCTATCTATTCCCGTGACATCTTTCTTGATAGGTACGATTCTTAGTGCTTTACGTTGTGCGAGTTTACCGCTTGTTCTTAATAGTTTGTAATTTACAGTCATAGCTTTACGTTTGTAATAAGGGTTAATAATTATCTTTTTCGTGAGCCGTCAGTGTGTGAAAGGAGTCTCTATAATCACATACTTCTGGCTTAGGCAGAATTCTTTTCACGAAAGAAAGAAATTATTTACGTGAAAATAAATATTTCTTTTCATGAAGAAAAATATTTTTTTTCATGAAAATAATTCGAGATTCATGCTGCAAAGATACTGTTTCAATGGTCGCTTGGCAAGGATAAGCTATGTAGTAATGTCTGTATTTGTGCTTTTTTGCGTGGGTTTAGATTTTGGATGGGTAGGTAAAAGGGTAAAAGAAAAGCTCTCAGACCAGTGTGGTATGTGGTTTGAGAGCTGTATTTTGAAAATAAAAACCGACTGATTTCCTTTTCGAGTGTACTTTATAGAAGGATGATAATAATTATATGATAGAAACTCAGTAAAGATGTTTTGAAACAAAACTCCTTTTTTTACCACCCGAACTTGTATTGATGGCTACCGCTTGTCATTGCTGTTGGGAAACCATTACTATTGAAAGTCCATGTAAAGTTGGTTTTGTTGCCGCTCTTATCAATAAGCTGTACAGGCAAGTTCTTAGTTGCTTTTCCAAGCAATCCTGCATAGTAGGCGTATTTCATTGCGCCAATGTCAATACCAAACGTTGTATTGAAGAGCATAATGTTACCCTTGTTCACTATAGGAGCTGGGGTTGTATCTGAGGTATAAGCAACTTTACAAGTATCTTTCTTTCTTGTTGTTGTTTGTGAGACGATAGTTTTTGTCTCTATTTCAGAGATGTTGCTATCTTTATAAGTCAAAGTAAGTTCTTTGTAGTTATCTGCTGAATGGATTATATTAATTAGTTGCTCATTATCGTTATAAGTGAACCTCCATATATCTTCCTTTGTATTTTCCTTTTGCTCTATCACGCATCTTCTAACAAAACCGTTGTTGTTCAGATACATTCTGTAGATCGTTGTATCTCCATTACGTTCTACTTTCATGAAGACATTTGGGACTACAATAGCACGTGTTTTTGTATTATTGTATTTAAAAGATACCATTTCATCCTTAGTCTCAATACTTGTAACTAATCCTTTTTCATCTGTTTGGATAGTCATACTGTCCACCTCTTTAGGCGTTCCATTAGTGAATACCTTTGAAAGGTCAATTGTTACAGGATCTGGCAAGCCGTCAATAATCCAGTCATCATCGTTTTTGTTACTGCATGATGATAAAACAAATGTTGCACCTATTACTGCTGCAGTAAGAAGTGCGATTGTAATAGTCTTTTTCATTGTCCCGTTTTTGTGTTATAATTTTGTAATTGGCACGTTCTTGTCAACTCATTGGCTTGTGCTTTTAATCTCTGTTGCAAATATATAAATTTATTTTTTCAGTGATATGTTTCTATACTAAAATCTTATTAATTTAGGGTGAAAAAGTCAGCAATTAGCTTTATATCATAGCTTCGCTTTGTTCTGTGTTTCTTTTAGAACATTTCCCTTCGATAATCACCCGTCAAAAATTCCTGTTTTAGAAAAGCGTATATATAGCCGGGACTTTGATAATACAATCCTGTTGACTGGTCCTGAATACGGCTGTAAGTGTCAGAGTTATAAAGCATATCAATTGCTTCGGACATAGTACAATGTCTGTCTTTCATCAATAAGGCTATAAGTTCTGCGCATACATCCTCTTTCATTATATCAATCTGTTCGTCAGTGAGTTTCATAATTTCTTTAGTTTTGATATTGCTAATTCTGTTCCGAAGTAATATTGAAATGTTATACCTTGCGAGTATTTCAGTTCGTTGACGAGTTGTTCCAGACTTATCATCCCTGTTTTATATCGGCGGAGTTGAAAGGTTACTCCATCATCAGCGATAGGTCCATAAACAATATCAAAATTATGGCAAGGTTGCTCTGTATTGGTATCTCTGTTCTTTAGTACAAACTCTGCCCATTCCTTACTGTACTCTTCAAAACGTAAGATTCTCAAACTATCGCAATCGAGTGTTGTCTCATCAAATTGATATTTATTGAGTGTAGGCTTTCCTTCAAGTAAGATTGATGTTCTTTGTTCTGCCATGCGTTGTGCCTGCTGCTTATCGGCTGACAGATAAAAGCCTTTGCCAAAGTCCTTGTATGGTTTGGACTTTGTAAGATCAATCTTGTCAATATCAATATTAGAACCATGATAGAGAATCATAGGCTTTATCATTTTAGCGCACCGCCATTCCTCTGACAGATGATAGAAATGTCATGAATAGCATCCTCAAAGGACTGTGTGTGTAGGACATCATAAAAGGACATCAAGTAGTCTATTCCCTTAAAACGCTTAAGGTAATTGTATGCCTGTCGCTGACCAAGATTAAACTTCTTAGCAAACTCTGCTATTAAAGCGACGATGTAGCGTATTTGATTTGTTTCCTCTCTTGACATACTTTGTTCATTATATTCACGACAAATATATGAATTATTTTCCGAAATACTACTATCTGTCTACGAAAAGTTTATAGCAATGCAGGTTAATTGGCTTGGTTGATAAGGTTCACCACTACCTTTACCATTATATCCTTTTCCTCTGTTTTACTCTCGGCAATCATTAGGGTGAGGGCAACGAGGGTGTTGTCAGCAATTCGTTTGGTGCCATCGGGACGATAGAGGATAGCGTTGTTGTTCATAAACCATAGGAATAACGTTGCTGCAATGCGTTTATTGCCATCGCTGAACGAGTGATTCTTGGTGACAAGATATAGTAGCATAGCTGCTTTCTCCTCTACACTCGGATAGAGTTCTGTACCATCAAAGGTCTGATAGATTTGCCCGATAGAGCTTTTGAAGGAGTCATCTTTCTCATTACCAAAGAGAACAGAGCCACCAAACTTCTGTCGAAGAATATCTATCTCGTGCATAGCATTCTCGTATGTAGCGTGGAAAGGTTCTTCTTTGGTGGTCTTGGCGATGTGAAGTCGCTGGTAATCATAGTTGTCGAGTGTGTCGAGTGCGTAGGTATAGTCTACAACGACGTCAAAGAGAGCGTTACTTTCATCTGTCGTCTTTGCGGGGTGTTGCTGGATAGCTCTGCCTAAAACTTGTATTAATTGGCGTAGCTCTGCAATCTGGTGTTTACGTATATTCTCGTTGATGGCATAGCCTTTGACAAGATACTGCTTGAGAATAGAGTTTGCCCATTGGCGGAAACGAACGCCCCTTTGGCTATGTACTCGGTAGCCTACAGATATAATTACATCAAGAGTATAATATGGGACAGGCTTTTTTATACCATTAACGTGCAAAAAATGCACGTTATTCTCTCGTGTTAGTTCTGCTTCTTTAAAAACATTGTTTACGTGTCTTCGTATGTTTGACTCTTCTTTGTCAAAGAGTTTTGCCATTTGCTTTGTACTTAGCCATACGGTTTCTCCTTCCAACTTTACATCAAGTTGGGTCTTACCATCTTCACTTTGATAGATGATAATTTTGTCGTTTAGGTTTTCAGTCATATTGTTTAGGTTTATAGTTGTTGGTCAATAGGCGAGGGATAGCTTAATCCCTCGTCAGTTTTCGACTCATATAGCGCACCGGATACCATACGGAAAGCCAGCCAACAAGGATAACTGTGAGGAAGATAGTGATGATATCTTCGGGATGAACACTGATAGGATAGGCATTAACAACGAAGTTGCCAGCCTGATCGCCGAGCTGTACAAGACCGTAAGTCTGTTGCAACCAGCAGAGTAATAAACCGAGTGCAATACCAATGACAGCTCCAGCAGCGGAAATCATTCTACCTTCAAAGAGGAAGATACGACGTATCTGACCATCCGTAGCACCGAGGTTGCGCAGGGTAATAACATCATTCTTCTTGTCGATGATGAGCATAGATAGCGAGCCAATGATGTTAAAGCACGCCACCATAAGGATAAACGTGAGGAAGACGTATGCAAAGAGTTTCTCAATACGCATGATGTTAAACGTATCGGCTTGCTGTTCATAGCGGTCTAATACCTTGTAATTGTCACCGAGAAGGGTTTGTATTTCGTCCTTAGCTTTGTCAATGTCGACACCCGGTTTCATGCGTAATTCAAGTGAGGTAATCTCTCCCTGTCTGTTAAAGATACGACGTGCAAAGTCGAGAGAGGTGATGATATAGCCCTTGTCATACTTCATCTGCTTCACTTGAAACAACACTCCCGGTGATATCAACGAGTCTTTTACGAAGGCATCTGTTGGATTAGAAGCATCATACTGTCCCTCACGCTGTGGCGCATAGATGTGTAAGTAGTCTGGCCATGCAACTCCAGTACCGAGGTCTTGGGCCAATCTAATACCGAGAACGCCATATTGCAGATTGGCTGTATGAAGTCTAAAATCGCCCTCACCATATAGAATATTGCTGATATGTGTCAGTGAGTCGAAGTTATCTTCCACACCCTTTACGTTCACCATCGCCTGTTTGTCATGATAGACCGCCAATGCTTGGTCCTCCACACACTCCGTTGCAACCTCTACTGTGGGCAGATGTTTCACCTTTAGGAGCAATGAATCGTTAGCCGTCATAGCCTTACCCTTTGCAGCTTCAACCTTAATTTGTGGGTCGAAGTTGGTGAAGAAGGAGGCTACAAGGTCGGAGAAGCCATTGAATCCACTTAATACAACGACCAATGCCATTGTAGCGACAGATACACCGAGTACAGAGATGAGGCTGATAACGTTAATAGCATGTGTACTCTTCTTTGAGAAGAGGTAACGGCGGGCAATGTAAAAAGGGAAGTTCATGATGGATGTTGGGTGTTGGTTGTTGAATGTTGGGTGTTGACGGGTAGGGTGTTAGATGTTGAATGTTGGGTGTTGATGAATTGATAAATGGGGGTGGTGAGTTTCTGAATAGGCATTGGTACCTATCTACTAATCGTTAACACCAACCTCTTAATACTTATCAACAATTCATCAACACCCAACATTCAACACCCATCACCCACCTCCTACTTCTTTAGTAACTCATCAATGCGCTCCAAATAGTCGAGGGAGTCGTCAATGAAGAAGCGTAGCTCAGGGATGATGCGCAGCTGATTATGCACACGCTGTCCTAAGTCATAGCGGATAGTCTTCTCATTGGCATTGATATTTTTCAGTATTTCTTCGCCCTTTTCAGATGGGAAGATACTGAGGTAAGCGGTACAGATACTGAGGTCTGGACTTACCTTTACACGTGTCACACTAACCAAAACACCATGCATCATGCGTGTCTGTGTCTGGAAAATACTTGCCAATTCCTTCTGAAGGAGGCGTGATATGCGGTTTTGTCTTGTTTCTTGCATTGTCTTATCTATTTATTGTTTTATCTTGCAAAGGTACTGAAAGTTTGAAAAACCCACAAACTTTTATGTTGAAGTGTAGGGAATGGGTGATGGATATTAGGTGTTAGGTGGTGAAGGTATGTCGATGTTTGGTAATCAAAGTTGGCTTATGACTGTTTGGTGTTGAGGCTCCGCACATGTTGTGCGAACGCCCCGCACATATTGTGCGGATGGTAAGCACCAGTGGTGTTGAGGGCCAACCACATTGCTATCGGTTATGAAACCAAATGCGACGAATGGGTTATAAAATAGTTAAAGTTATCCCTTTGCGGTGATCACTCCCCTCCCTATGGGGGAGGGGCAGGGGGAGGGGCCTACTTGTTGTACTTTATTTCTTCCTAATCAGTGTCAGTCCATCGCGTAATGGGAGGATAACCTTCTCAATTCGGTTGTCTTTAGCAATGAAATCATTGAAACGGCGAATACCAATTGTTTGTTGGTCGTGGTCATAGGCAGGGTCAATGACGTGCCAATCCCACAGTGTGTTGTCAGCGAGGATATAGCCACCAGAACGGATGATAGGCAATAATTTCTCATATACCTCCGTATAGTATCGTTTGTCACCATCAACGAAAGCCATGTCAAATAGAATCCCCAACTTCGGAGCCTCTTCTGCTGCATCACCGATACGAAAGTCAATCTTATCTGCAACAGGCGACCCTTCAATCCATGGACGGGTGAAATCCTCCATCTCGTCATTGATTTCAAAGGTATAGAGTTTGCCATCTTCCTCCAATCCCTCTGCCATACAGATAGCCGAATAGCCACTGAAAGTACCCACCTCGAGGATATTTTTAGGGCGTATCATCTGTACAAGCATCTTTAAGAGACGACCTTGTAGGTGTCCGCTTGCCATACGTCCGTGAATAGTATGGATGTTTGTGGCACGATAAAGACGATAAAGATAATCGCCTTCTGGGTCGATATGTGAGGCAAGATAGGCATCGCAGCCCGCTTCGTCAGTGAGAGACGTATAGGTGTTGGTTGTAGGCATGGGTTATAATGGGGATGATGAGTGTTGAAAGGTTATAGGAGCGACAAAGCTTCCATAGCCAATCTGTAGCTGTTAAGACCAAAGCCCTGAATAGTTCCCTTGCAAGCTGGGGCAATCATTGAGTGGCGACGGAATTCTTCGCGGTCGTTAACATTACTGATATGTACTTCAATCACTGGTGTTTGCAAAGAACGGATGCAATCCAAAAGCGCAATACTTGTATGCGTATAAGCCCCAGCATTGAGGATGATACCATCATACGAGAATCCAGTCTCCTGCAGTTTGTTGATGAGTTCGCCCTCAATATTACTTTGGTAGTAGTCGATGGTGCTGTTAGGATAGCTTTCGCGCAGCTGTGAAAGGAAGGTATCCATAGACAGACTACCGTATATTTCAGGTTCACGCACCCCTAAGAGGTTCAAGTTAGGACCATTAATAATGATTACTTTCATATCTCTTTCTTCTCAAATATCGTTTTTTGATGTATCTTTGCATGTAAATTGCAGTATGCAAAAATAAGAAATTAAATGGAAACAGGCAAGAATTCAAAGGATATTGTCAGCCGTTACCGCCGTTATCTGAAGTTAGAGAAAGGCTATTCGGCTAATACGCTTGATGCTTATATGCGTGATGTCGATAAGCTCTTGCGCTATCTTGCTGTGGAACAGGTTAATGTCTTGGATGTGAAGTTGGAAGACTTGGAACATTTCGCAGCCTTTATCTCTGATCTTGGCATTGGTCCTCGCTCGTTGGCTCGTATTCTTAGTGGTGTGCGACAGTTCTATCGTTTCCTCGTTATTGATGGTTATTTAGAAGTTGATCCGACCGAGTTGTTAGAGTCGCCGAAGCAACCTGACCACTTACCAGAGGTTCTTTCCACTGCCGAAGTTGATCTTTTAGAGCAGGCGATAGACCTATCAAAATGGGAAGGACATCGCAACCGTGCTATTATCGAGGTCTTGTTCTCTTGTGGACTGCGTGTGTCAGAACTCACCAACCTAAAACTTTCCAATCTATATATCGAAGAACAATATATTCGAGTGATGGGTAAAGGCTCGAAGGAACGTTTGGTTCCTATCTCACCACGTGCCTTAGACGAACTAAGCTATTGGTTTGCCGACCGTAATGTGATGAAAATCAAACCCGGAGAGGAGGATTATGTCTTCCTAAATCGTCGTGGACAGCATCTTACCCGTACGATGATTCTTATCATGATAAAGCGATATGCGGTTGAAGCTGGTATCAAGAAAACAATTTCTCCACACACGCTTCGTCATTCCTTTGCCACCTCCTTACTCGAAGGTGGTGCCGATTTGCGAGCTATTCAGGCAATGTTGGGACACGAAAGTATAGGAACAACAGAGATTTACACGCATATTGATACCTCAACACTACGACAGGAAATTCTTGAACATCACCCTCGTAATATCCAGTATAATGAGCGTCAGCAGATGGACTTATTGCCAGAATAATCTTTATTGATACTTTGTTAAGATATAAAAAATAAAAAAATCGGATTGCGTAACGGATTTTTATGTATCTTTGCGCCATAAAACTAATATTAAATTACAAACAACGTTTAAGATGAAAATCAAACATTTATTCTTAATCGTCTTACTCTTTGTCACTGGAATGGTCTCTGCACAGCAGATGGGACCTATCCCTGTGAATAAGAACGTAAGACAAGGTAAGCTCAGCAATGGCTTAACTTACTACATCCTTCACAATGAATGGCCAGAGCACGTTGCTAACTTTTACATTGCACAACGTGTTGGTTCTATTCAAGAGAATGATAATCAGCGTGGTTTGGCTCACTTCCTTGAGCACATGGCATTCAATGGTTCAGAGCATTTCCCTGACTCAACGCTCCTCGAATTCACCCGTTCACTTGGTGTGGAGTTCGGTAGCAACTTGAATGCTTACACCAGTATCGACCAGACGGTCTATCGTATCTGCGACGTGCCTACAGCTCGTCAGACAGCACTCGACTCTTGTCTGTTGATTCTCAAGGACTGGTCAAATGGTCTTGTACTTGCTGACAAGGAGATAGACAAGGAACGTGGCGTTATTCATCAGGAGTGGCAGTTGCGCCGTACACCAGTGATGCGAATCTATGATGACGTTTTGCCTAAGTTTTATCCTAACTCAAAGTACGGTCATCGTATGCCAATCGGTTTGATGAGCATTGTTGACAAGTTCCCTTATCAGGACCTCCGCGACTACTATAAGAAGTGGTATCGTCCAGACAACCAGTGTATCATCGTTGTTGGTGATGTCGATGTAGACCACATGGAGAATGAGATTAAGAAGCTTTGGGCTAACGCTACTGTTCCTGCCAATGCTGCACAGGTTGTAGAAGAGGCTGTGCCAGACACTAAGGATGCTATCTACGTGTTCGGTAAGGACAAGGAGATGCCTTACAGTCAGGTAGGTTTCTGCATGAAACATGACGCCTTCCCTGATTCACAGAAGGGCGATATGTACTACTATGTAGACTCTTATGCAAAGAATATCATCACCATGATGCTCAATCAGCGACTCTCTGAGTTGGCACAGAAGGCAGACTGTCCTTTCACAGGTGCTTATTCAGAGGATGGCGATTACATGCTTTCAAAACCAAAGGCTGCCTTCAGTATGGCTGCAGATGCTAAGGAAGGTAAGGACCTCCAAGCACTTGCTGCTATCTATCGTGAGGCACAGCGCGTTCGTCTTTATGGCTTTACAGCAGGCGAATACGACCGTATGAAGGCTGAATACCTCTCTCAGTTGGAGTCTGCTTACGTTAATCGTAACAAGGTAAAGAACGCTCAGTATGGTGATGAACTTCGTGATCACTATCTTGCTAACGAACCAATCCCAAGCAAGGAGGATGATTATCAGATTATGAAGCAGTTGGTTGAGATGCCTGCATTGAACGTTGATGTTATCAATAAGTATGCACAAGAACTCATCACGGATAAGGATAGTAACTTCGTAGCTTATATCTTTGCACAGGAAAAGGCTGGTGCTACCTACCCAACAGAGGCTCAGATGGCACAGACAATCAATGCTGTACGTGCAGAGAAGATAGAACCATACGTTGACAACGTAAAGCAGGAGCCACTGCTCGACGAGAAGAAACTCCCTAAGGCTGGTAAGATTGTTGGCGAGAAGGAGAATAAGGTGCTTGGTTATAAGGAACTGACATTGAGCAATGGTGCACGTGTTATCCTGAAGAAGACCGACTTCAAGGACAATGAAATTCAGTTCCAAGCTTCAGCGAAGGGCGGTAAGGGACTCTATGGTAAGGCTGATTTCAGCAACTTGCAACTCTTTGATGTTGTTCTTGGTTACAGCGGTTTAGGCAATTTCTCACGTCAGGAATTGCAGAAGGCACTCTCTGGTAAGCAGGCTTTAATGGGCTGCAGTATGTCAAGCTACTATCAGTCATTAGCTGGTTCATGTGTTCCAAAGGACATCGAGACAATGATGCAGTTGCTTTACCTCAACTTTACCAATATTGCAAAGGATGAGGCTTCTTACAAAGCGATGATGGCACAGCTGGAGTTGGCACTGAAAAACAGAGACCTCTCACCTGAGAGCGTGTTCAGTGATTCGCTTAGCAACACTATCTATGGTCATGAACCACGTTTCGCTCCAATGACATTGAACACATTGAAGAATGTAAGCTACGATCGTATCTTGCAGATTTGGAAGGAGCGTTTTGCTAATCCGGGGCAGTTTGTTTACTACTTTGTTGGTAACTTTGATGAGGCTACACTCCGCCCATTGATTGAGAAGTACATTGCATCTCTGCCAAAGGGCAAGGCTGAGAACTGGAAGGACGTTCCAAGCTATGTGAATGGTAAGGTTGCAAACAAGTTCACTCGTAAGTCAGAGACACCAAAGGCAATTGCTTTTGAGTTCTGGCATGCGCCAATGGCTTATACCCTTGAGGGCGATATTCTTACTGATGCTGCAGCTCAGGTTCTCTCTATGGTTTACCTGAAGAGTATTCGTGAAGATGCCAGTGCAGCTTACTCAGTAAGCGCAAGCGGTAAGTTACGTCGTCTTGGTAATAAGGCTGTGGCTATCGTTCAGGGCTACTGTCCAATGGATCCAGAGAAAGCTGACCTTGCTGTTAAACTCCTTGCTGAGGGCATGAAGGACAACACTGTCAAGATGGATGCCGACAAGGTTCAGAAAGTTAAGGACTTGATGCTGAAGAATGCAGACCTTGCTGCTAAGAACAACGGCTATTGGATGGGTATTCTCGATGATTATATCTGGTCAGGTGTAGACTTCCATACCAACTATAAGAAGACTGTTGAGTCGCTTACTCCAGCTAAGCTTGCAACTCACTTGAAGCAGATTGTGGCAGCGGGTAACCATGCTGAGGTAATTATGACACCAGCAAAATAATACGTATTCTGTGTATGAAAAAGGACTCTCATGGGTCCTTTTTCATTCAATATACTATCAACTGCGAATTATTTTCATGAAAATAAATATTTTTTGTCGTGAAAATAAATATTTCTTTTCATGTAAATAAATCTTTTTCTTCATGAAAATAATTCGCAGAAGATAAGGAGTAAGACTCCCGAAAAGCCTTGAAAGGCGATATTAAGTGGCTTAACAATTCATGTTATTGACGCTTATATCGCCTTTCATTGTTTTGTTTTTCTTTTAGATAACATCAGTAGTCATCCATTAACTCAAATCATTGAATATCATACAAACGAGTGTTATTGGTTTCTATTGCTTGTCATTATATACGAACAGTATTTGCTGAGTAAATTAGACAATGGTAAATCTCCTCTCTCGTATCATTCTGCATCAAGTTTTATAATTCTATTGCATTAATATGATGCTAATGTATATCTGTGCGACGATTATGGCTTATATCGTCGCAAATTATGCGACAATAAAACTAAAATAGCTCTGAAATACCTATTAACTTCTCAAATAAAGCAAATTTTGAAGGGTAACCTTAGATTGTATTTTTATCATCATTCATCATTTAACACCTAATATCTATTGTTCATTATCACCCATCACCCATCATTCATCACCCACTATCTATCACCCAATAATGTATAAATCTTACTTATTTATTTTGTTATCCCGCTAAGTTGCAGTAACTTTGCATTCTTAAACAGAGAGTTAGTAATAAATACAAACATAAAAAGTAGATAAATATATGGCATATTTGTTTTCATCGGAATCAGTATCTGAGGGACACCCAGATAAGGTTGCCGATCAGATAAGCGACGCATTGCTCGACCAATTCTTGGCATACGACGAGGATGCACGTTGCGCTATAGAAACCTTTAACACTACGGGACAGGTAGTGATTATGGGTGAGGTAAGGTCTAAGGAATATGTTGACCTTCAGACAATTGCTCGTAGGACAATTAACAAAATCGGTTATACAAAGGCTGAGTATCAGTTTGATGGTAATAGCTGCGGTATTCTCTCTGCTATTCATGAGCAGAGTGATGATATCAACCGTGGTGTTGACAATGGTGATACTGAGAACCAAGGAGCTGGCGATCAGGGTATGATGTTTGGTTATGCTTGTAACGAAACAGACAATTATATGCCTGTGACACTCGATTTAGCACACCTCCTTATGACCACATTGGCTGACATCCGCAAGGAAGGTAAGCAGATGACTTATCTCCGTCCAGACTCTAAAAGTCAGGTGACAGTGGAGTACAGCGATGACAATATTCCACAGCGTATAGACACAATTGTTGTTTCAACACAGCACGACGACTTTATCAAGCCTGCTGACGACTCACGTGAAGCACAGCTAAAGGCGGATAAGGAGATGGTTGAACAGATTCATAAGGACGTTCTTGAGATTCTGATGCCACGCGTAAAGGCGCAGATTACATCGGAGAAAGTACTTGCCTTGTTCAACGACAATATCAAGTATCTTGTCAATCCAACGGGTAAGTTTGTGATTGGTGGTCCTCATGGTGATACTGGTTTGACTGGTCGTAAGATTATTGTTGATACTTACGGTGGTAAAGGCGGTCATGGTGGTGGTGCCTTCTCTGGTAAGGATTCAAGTAAGGTAGACCGTTCTGCAGCCTATGCAGCACGCTATATCGCCAAGAATATGGTGGCAGCTGGTGTGAGTGATGAGATTCTCGTACAGTTAGCATACGCCATTGGTGTTGCTGAGCCAGTTAGTGTTTATGTGAATACCTATGGTCGTTCACACGTGAAGGCTACTGATGGTGAGATTGCAGAGATGGTGAAGAAACTCTTTGATCTTCGTCCAAAGGCGATTGAGAAGACGCTGAAACTCCGTCAACCAATGTATTTGGAGACTGCTGCTTATGGTCACATGGGACGTCAGAACGAGGTTGTTCAGAAGACTTTCGAGAGCCGTTATCATGAGAAAAAGACGGTTGATATTGAACTTTTCACTTGGGAAAAGCTCGACCGTGTAGAGGATATCAAAAAGACATTCGGACTATAATAGACGATGCCGACAACTGATTCCATTGTTCGCCCGTCCCTGCTGTTAAAGTCAACATTGGCAGCAGGGAAGAAGGCGAATGTCGATTCTGTGGCAAAGGCGAGTCAGAAAACTGATTCGTCTATCTTGTTGCGCCCTAAAAAGCAGAAGACGTTTCAGCTGACGGATTTCAAATTTGCAGAAGAAGGCTACTTTAAAGGGAATAAGTATTTCAAACTGGGACGTGAATATATTCATGCTGATGGTGTGTCTGGCGTCCTTGCTCCTTATGCTGTAAGCAATGATAATGTTATTGCTGCAATACTCTTAGGGTGTTTTGTGATGGCGATGGTGGCTTTTTCACTTTCGAGGAATTTCATAGAACGACAGATAAAGAGTTTCTTTAGAGTTAGCCGTAGTAAGGAGTCGGTAGTTGAAACAAATGAAGAGATGCGCTTTCAAACAATCCTGATAGCACAGACCTCTTTGTTAGGTAGTATTCTCTATTATTTCTTCGTACGTAATTTGGGAGGCGGTAAGCTCTCGAATGAAACACAACTTGGAGCGATAGGATGTTTTTTTGGCGTTTTTGTCGCTTACTTCCTATTTAAGTATCTGGTCTATGGATTCGTAAACTGGGTGTTCTTTGATAGGAAAAATAATGGACAATGGCAGCGTACGCAGGTCTTCCTTTCTTCTCTGGAAGGAGTCTTGTTGTTCCCGATAGTACTCTTGCTGGTTTACTTCTCTTTGTCACTCCAAGCAGCATTGATTTATACACTAATTGTTATGTTAATCGTCAAAATGCTTGCTTTTTATAAGAGTTACAGTATCTTTTTTAAGAGAATGGGGGCCAGTCTGCAAATAATTTTGTACTTTTGTGCGCTCGAATTGATGCCGTTGATGGTATTGTGGGGCGTTTTGTTCATTACAGATAACTATTTGATAATAAACTTTTAGGACACGATGATAAAAAAGATCTTGGTTTCACAGCCAAAGCCGTCAAGCGAAAAGTCGCCATATTACGACATAGCAGAAGACTTAGGAGTGGAACTGGTTTTCAGACCTTTCTTTAAGGTCGAAGGACTCTCAGCGAAAGAGTTCCGTCAGCAGAAGATAAACCTGTTGGATTATACAGCAGTGGTGTTTACTTCTCGTCATGCTGTAGACAATTATTTTAATCTCGCTAAGGAAATGCGTGTTACTATCCCAGAGGATATGAAGTATTTCTGTGTGATTGAAACGATTGCTCTTTATATTCAGAAATACGTGCAGTACCGCAAACGTAAGGTGTTCTTTGGTAATACGGGAAAGATTGATAGTCTTATCCCTACAATGACTAAGCATAAGACAGAGAAGTACCTTGTTCCACAGAGTTCTGTTCATACAGACGCTTTGACGGAGTTATTGGATGCAAATAAGCTCAAGCATAAGGAATGTGTGATGTATCGCACAGTGAGCAATGGCTTAACTGAGGAAGAAGTTAAGAACTTTGATTATGATATGCTTGTCTTCTTTAGCCCAACAGGAGTAAAGGCTCTGAAAGAGAATATCCCTAACTTTGAACAAGGGGATATCAAGATAGCAGCCTTTGGTCCTGCTACAGCAAAGGAAGTTGAGGCACAGGGTCTGAGACTTGACCTACAAGCACCATCTCAGGAGTATCCTTCTATGACTGGTGCATTGCGTGCTTTCTTAGAGAAAGAGAAGAAGAATAAATAACATAACGGCTTCTGCTTCATCTAAATGGATGGGGGAGGAGCCGACATCAGTACTGGACATACGGTAAATATAAGCTGATAAGGAATGGAAAAGCATGATGAAAGACTGAGAAAAGAAGAACGTCTATGTAGCAAGAAACTCATAGATACGCTCTTTGGAACTGGTGGAAGTCATGCGATGACAGCATTCCCTTTGAAGGCTGTTTACAGACTAATTGACTGTAAGGCGGAGACTTCAGCACCAGAAGAAACGGTCATGGAGTCGAATGTACAGGTGTTAGTTAGTGTTCCGAAAAAGCATTTCAAACGCGCAGTAAAGCGCAATAGGGTTAAACGTCAGGTGCGCGAGGCTTATCGAAAGCACAAGAGTTTTGTGACGCTTCGTGTGAACGAGCATGCTGACAAGCAGTTGTTAATAGCTTTTATATGGCTTTCAAACGAATTGATAGATTCTGTTACAATTGAACAGCGGGTTTCTAACCTGCTTCAAAGAATAGGAGAACGGATATGATGGATGAGAAGGAGAGAAATGAGAGGGCGTCAAATGAGCAGCAATCTCAAAACGTTTTAGCCAAACTATGGCAACTTTTTACTCGTGGTTTATCATGGCTATTGATACTCCCTATACTCTTTTATCGCCAGTTCATCTCTCCTTTTACGCCACCTTCTTGTCGCTTCACTCCCAGTTGTTCGGAGTATGGTAGACAAGCTATCCTAAAGCATGGACCTTTTAAGGGATTGGCACTTACAATTTGGCGTATATTAAGATGCAACCCATGGGGCGGTAGTGGTTATGACCCAGTGCCCTAACGATGCTCATAATAGAATATTAATACAGAGTTGAGGCTTATGAAGAATGAGTAAAATGACTTCAAGCTCTTGACTCCTTAAAGTATAAAGACATAGATGAAGAACTTTGTAGAAGAACTCCGTTGGCGTGGTATGCTGGCTCAGATGATGCCAGGTACTGAGGAAATGCTTCAGAAAGAAATGGTTTCAGCTTACTTGGGTACTGACCCAACTGCTGACTCATTGCATATTGGACACCTTTGTGGTATCATGATGTTGCGTCATTTGCAGCGTTGTGGACACAAACCTTACCTCCTTGTAGGTGGTGCTACTGGTATGATTGGTGACCCTTCTGGTAAGAGTCAGGAGCGTAACCTTCTTGATACTGAAACACTTTACCATAACCAGGAGGCTATCAAGAAGCAGGTTAGTAAGTTCCTCGACTTTGATGGCAACGAGCCTAACAAGGCTGAGATGGTTAATAACTATGACTGGATGAAGGACTTTACCTTCCTTGACTTCGCTCGATTGGTTGGTAAGCACATCACTGTCAACTATATGATGGCTAAGGATAGTGTGAAGAAGCGCTTGAGTGGCGAGAGTCGCGATGGACTTAGCTTTACTGAGTTCACCTATCAGCTTCTGCAAGGTTACGACTTCCTCTATCTCTATGAGAAGTTTGGTGTAAAGTTGCAGTTAGGTGGTAATGACCAGTGGGGTAATATGACTACTGGTACAGAGCTTATCCGTCGTACTTTAGGTAACGAAACTGAGACATATTGCCTTACTTGTCCACTGATAACAAAGGCGGATGGTAAGAAGTTTGGTAAGACTGAAAGCGGTAACATCTGGCTTGATCGTAACCGTACTACACCATACGCATTCTATCAGTTCTGGTTGAATGTCAGTGATGATGATGCCGAGAAGTATATCAAGATCTTCACCTCTTTGGAGAAGGATGTTATCGATAGTCTCGTTGAAGAGCACCGTCAGGACCCAGGTCGTCGTACACTTCAATATCGTCTTGCAGAGGAGGTTACTCGTATGGTTCACTCTCAGGAAGACCTTGATATGGCTATTGCAGCCTCTAACATCCTCTTTGGTAAGAGTACAAAGGAGAACTTGTTGCAGTTAGACGAGCAGACCTTTACCGATGTCTTCAAGGATGTACCACATTACGAGGTGTCAAAGGATGTCCTTGGTCAGCCTGCTGTTGATGTCTTC
Source organism: Prevotella melaninogenica (assembly GCF_003609775.1). Lineage (NCBI taxonomy): Bacteria > Pseudomonadati > Bacteroidota > Bacteroidia > Bacteroidales > Prevotellaceae > Prevotella > Prevotella melaninogenica. Next base: position 1,609,457 of record NZ_AP018049.1, on the reverse strand, counting down.
AATCAGGAAGGTATGCAGATATTCCCAAGTAAGAGTGAGATGCGTAAGCTCGTTAAGGGCGGTGGCGTAGCACTCAACAAGGAAAAACTCGCAGCCTTTGATCAGCCAGTAACAGCCGAGGATCTTATCGATGGTAAGTATCTCCTCGTACAGAAGGGTAAGAAGAATTACTCTTTGATTATTGTAAAGTAAGTATTTACAGACTATAAATACATAACTATGAAAAGCCTTACTACGCCCATTGTGGCGTTGCAAGGCTTTTTGATTAACCACTCCCATAGATTTCTTTCAAAATACTCATGGGCCTAAAAAGATTGATTATGAAGAAAATCTTCCTTCTCTTACAACTGGCAATGCTTGTTGTTTTTACCTCTTGTAGTCGTGAAGACCCAGACCCAACACCTCAACCAGGTACCGAGGTAGAGAATACTATCTTTGTTTATATGCCATGGTCGGGTGTTAGTGAGACTGATTCAGGACTTTACGGATTCTTTTTAACTAACATAGAGGATATAAAGAGTGCAATTGTTAGTCAAGGTGGACTTGGCAACAAGAGACTTATGATATTTATCTCTACGAAGGTGAATAAGGGTGCTTTGATTAATGTTAAGTATCAGAATGGACGCTGTGTAGACGATACCGTTGCCATCTATAATAACACATTGTCAGGCTTAAAACTGAATTCTGCAGAGTGGATAACAACTCTCTTGAAGCGTGTTAAGCAGGAAGCACCAGCTAAGCATTACTCAATGATAGTCGGATGTCATGGTATGGGATGGATTCCTGGTAAGCCAAGTACACGCCGTGCTCGCTTAGCAGCTTCTCCTTTTGGACTTGATAGAGATGCAGGTATGGCAGGACCTCCAACGCGTTGGTTGGGTGGTGATGCTTATCAGACAGATATCTCAGCCTTTGATAAGGGTATAAAAGACTCGGGTATTGGTAAGTTCCAGTACATCCTCTTTGACGATTGTAATATGACAGGTATTGAAGTTGCTTACGAACTTCGTAATGTAACAGACCATATTATTGGTAGTCCTACAGAGATTATGGCATACGGTATGCCTTATAAACTTCTGTGGAATGAACTCTCAAAGGTGAATCCAAACTATAGAAATATCTGTAACACCTTTATCAACTTCTATAGCAACTACACGTATAACGGTTCTCCTTATCCTTATGGTACAATCAGTGTAATTGATTGTTCACAGGTTGAGGGTATGGTAAACATCATGAAGGAGGTGAATACATCTGCTTCTCTCTCTCCATTTGTGGAAAGTAACCTCCAGAGTATGGATGGTTATATTCCTTCAATGTTCTATGATATGGGAGATTATGGGCGTACTATATTACATAATAAGCCACTTTTATTGTCAAGATTCAATCAGCAACTTAACCTCCTTGTTCCTGAGAAGGGCAATACACCATCATATTATACCGCTGTTCGCAGTCGTAGTGGAGATGTACTGCCTATCCGAACTTATTCAGGTATAACCATCTCCGACCCTTCTTCAAATCCAGAGGTAACCCGTTCTTTAAACAAGAACCTTTATTATAAGGCTACCCATTAGGATTAAAAGGCAAATATAAAAATAGCATCTATAGAAAAAGTAAGCTTCTATAGATGCTATTTCTTTAGATATAAAGCACAGACGCATCGAATGAACGAGTATCTTTCACGCAGGTGTACATCATCAGCTCTGAAAGTTGTTCGTTCATTTTTTGTACCTTCTCTTCAACTCCTTCTGCTCCTTGTTGCAGCAATGGCTTGAGGATACCTCTACCCACAGCTACGGCATCAGCCCCTAATGCAAGTGCTTTGTAAGCATCGTAGCCTGTATCAATACCGCAGTCAACGAAGATTGCGATACCGCTTCCCTCTAATGCTGCCTTAATCTTAGGTAGAACCATCAGCGGAGCAATGCCGAAAGGAATACGTCCGTGGTGATGAGAGATAACGATAGCAGCACAGCCTGCCTCCTTACACTTCAAAGCATCCTGCACAGAGAGTACACCTTTGGCAACGAATGGAACTGAGCCAGCAGCCTTCACGTATTCTTTGAGGTCTGAAAGCATGACAGGACCGAGTGGAATACCATCTACAACATCATACCGCCCATCTGTACCAGGAACGTGGTCAATGTCTACACCGACAGCTATTGCACCATGTTTGATAGCAAACTGAATCTCATCAAGGATGATACTATGGTCAGCAAATGGCTTAATGATTCTCACTGTTCGTGCTCCTTCAGCTGCAATTTCAGCATATTCCTCGTTAGGTTCCATACCTACCCAGTTGACTGTATTCAGCTTTTTGGCAGCACGAGCATACTCTAACATTGGTTTCTTGCCATCTTTCAGCACCTTATTCAGATGCGAGAAGGCAGGCATCATAATTGGTGAATCGAACTCTTCGCCGAAGATAACTGTCTTCAACGATGGTTCAATGGCATCAATAACACGCATCTCAACATGGATAGAATCCAAGTAGTTACGGTTAAAAACATTTGCATCATCTGCTTTGCCGCTTGTTACGGGAATCATTCCCGCTGGTCCTGGCCATGGACTCTTTACGTTATCGTTCATGTTCTTTAAATTCACTCCTTAACTCCATTATTTTATATTACTATTAAAACTATTGTCTTACCTCCTTTCAACTCCCTTTCACTCCTTAACTCCTTAAAGTTATATCAATAGCAATGTAATTAATGTGTAAACAATCATTGCTATCACAATGAAGATGGAGATAAAAGCCGACATAAAGCTTTCGTCATCCTCATCCTTGCATAGGCTTTCTATCTGTAGCGGTACGGGGAATCCCGTCGGACAAGCAAAGTAAAGTAGTACGCCAATAAGGAATATCTTCACTGCCATTAATTCAGGGAACAGTAAGAAGAAAGCTCCTACGATAGCTCCACACAGCACAAGGCGCACCACTGTCAATGCCAAAAGTGGCTTAATCTGTGCTGCACGCAGGTGGAAACCATAGCCGAGGGTGAAGAGGATAATACTCGCAATAGGTGTCATTGCCATATCCATCGTACCGTCATAGATTCTGTGAAATTCATTTTCCATCAGCCATTGGTACAAGCCCGACATATTAACGAGAATACCCACGATAACGGCAACGATGAAAGGGGCTGTAATAATTCGTTTTGCCATAGGCAAGAAAGCCACATCCTTTGATGTCTGGCGGGTGACGAGTGCTGGCACAAGTCCAAAGTTGATAGGGATACCAGCAACGTCAAAGGTAATGATATTCACAGCGTGTTCTGCTCCTACAAGTGCGATGTAAAGGGGTAGGGCAACGCTACCTCCCTCACATGTCATCAGTAGGAAGGGTGCCAAACGGGCATAACGACCGCTGATGGGCTTTGCTATGCTCTTACCTATCAGATAGACAAGAATCCAAGCGGCATCTAAAAAGAGAATCTCGTAAATGAAATTCGTCGACAATTCTGCTTTCACAAGTACGTGAAAGACGAGTAGCGGGAAAAGAATATTAAATACTAATGACTTTGCTCCTTCGTTCTGTCCTGCTGTTACCCAACCTCTTCTATGGCTCAACCAACCGAGGAACATCATAAAGAAGACAGGAAAGAGAATTTCTATTGCTTTCATTTATTTGCTGAATTTATCTAATTTGTATTTGTTACAACGTACAAATATAGATAAAAAGCATGATATTAGCAAATGGATAGGGGAAATTAAATAGGCAGCCTCACCCCCAACCCCTACCAAAAGAGAGATAGCCTCACCCCCAACCCCTACCAAAAGAGAGATAGCCTCACCCCCGACCCCTCTCCGAAAGGAGAGGGGAGTGATTACCGAAAAGGGTAATTGTAACTCGATTCAGGCGTGAGTTGTTTTAATACTAACAACAAATTGTAAGGTGTTATATTCTCCACACTATTGGTGCTGAGCATCCGCACCATTGGTGTTTGCCGTTCGCACCATTGGTGCGGACCAATAACACGATGTGAAATAATAGCTTACAATGATAATAAGAGGGTGTTATTGGAATGCAAAACTGGCACAGCAGGAACATGCTGTGCCAGTTGTTGGGGATAAAAAGATGTTATCTTTTAATTCTTTTCTTTACAAAATAATATGCGGATTATCGTGTTGTAACCGTAAAGACCTTTGTTTCATGAGGTTGTAAGGTTCCTTGCCAAGCCTTACGTTGACGTGTTGTCTTGTGCTCCCATACGTCTCTGAAATTGTATTCCTTTGCATTGCCGAGGATAGAAAGTGGCAGCTGAACGCGCTGAGGAGCGTCTGAAGGATTCATGATGGCAATTGCCTGACGGTTTCCGCTTAGGTTTCTGAGATAGACACGGCATGCACCAGGGAAGTCAACTCTATGGGCTGCCTCGCCAAGGGCGTCTTGGTTGATGGCAATAATCTCCTTATTGAGGAGGATGCGACGTGTTTCTGCGTTCTCGTTCAGAATGTCATGGCTCACTGCTAATGGCGAAGCAAACATACACCACATAGACATCTGTGTCTGATATTCTGTATAAGTACAGCCTACACCACCTAAATCGCTTGATGGACCACCCTTTCCGTCAAGTCCAACGACGAGCATATCCATATCGAGCCAATAGCCTCGACCTGCGTATTTATAAAGTGGTTCGGTAATATTGATGATATCAATGATACCCATACCTCCCTGCTTCACGATGTCTTTCCACATATCACGCACGTCATAGCTTACACGCCAAAGTGAACCACCAGCCTGACGAGCCCACATCTCTGGGTTCAGCTGTCCCCATTCACAGACACCCAAGGCAATCTTACGACCTGAATTCTGTAGCGCATCTGCCATCTTCTTATAGCGTTCGTGGGCAACGGCACTGTCAGAAGGTGCGTGGCAGTAGTCGTATTTCAGATAGTCAATACCCCATTGTGCAAAGGTCTTGGCATCTTGTTCCTCAAAACCGTAGCTGGCAGTGTAGCCTGCACAAGTGAGCTGGGCGGCATCAGAGTAGATACCGAGTAGTAAACCCTTTGAGTGAACATAGTCTGCGAGTGCTTTGATTCCGCTTGGGAACTTCTTAGGGTCAGGGATGATGTTATTGCGTTTGTCGCGTCCTCCCTGCCATGCATCATCGATGAAGATGTATTTATATCCAGCTTCAGCATAGCCATCAGCTGCCATCTTATCAGCAATTTGTCGGATAAGCTGTTCGTTGATGTCCTCCTTATATTTGTTCCAGGTCATAAAACCCATTGGAGGAGTCAGTGCTAATGAGTCACGATTGGTTGCCATTGTGCTCAGTGAGGCAAGCAGAAGGGCAGCAAAAAGCAATAGTGATTTACGGAGTTTAGAGAGATTCAGAATCATTATTATTATAGTTTAGGAATTAGCTAATACTGAAAAATCCGCAGAATCATAAAGAATCCGCGGATTATCTGTGTTGTCCCAGGCGGACTCGAACCACCACTGACAGAACCAAAAACTGTAGTGCTACCATTACACCATAGGACAATCGTGGGTGCAAAGATAGTGTTTTTTAGTTTAATGCCCAAATTTTGCTGTATAATTTTGCGTATCTACTGTGTTTGTGCAGCAAATATACGCAAATTATTCCCATTTTATCTGATATTTCTTCTATGCTGTTTGGTGTTTATAAGATAAAAGATTATCTTTGTAGCATACTATAGCTCGGAACATTCTATCACTTTGTATTATACAAGTCTATGAAACCTATATCGTCAGTTATCATATTTTTACTACTCGTCTGCTCATCAGTTTGGGCAAGTGTTGACAGCTATCACTGTGCGGAAACATCTATTGTACAGGATATGAATCAGGCTTTATCGAAGACTCTTGCAGGGAAACGTGAGGCGTGGATTACGCCTGATACAATACAAAGCTATCGACAATATTTACAGATAGATGACCTCAAAAGTCGTTCGTTTGTGTCATACGCATTGGATGATGATAGTCATTCGCTGCGCAGTAGACAGATGAAATGGCAGTCAGGTGGCCATTCGCTTCTATTCCAGAGCTATGCTGATTGTTCCTTTGCTACGGTATGGGGATTGTCCGACCAGCGTCTACCGCTTTCATTCCTATTGTTATCATTGGTTTGGATGGTAACATCTATTGTGTATTTTCGTCGTCATCGTTCCGATAGATTAGTGTTGGGAAGGATGGTATATGCCGCTTCTGATCATAGCTTTCGTGACTGGCATGGGGAGAAGATAGCCTTTACACCGATGCAACAACAGCTCATGGAGCTATTTATAAATGCAACTGATAGAAAGTTGTCGAAGGCTGTTATCTGTGAAACACTTTGGCCAAAGAAACCCGATGCAAGCGAAACACTCTATACACTTATCCGTCGCCTGAAACCAATTGTCAGTGAGCGTTGCGGATTAAGGATTGTAGCTGATAGGGGTGATGGGTATCGACTTACTTCTGAATCGTCATCAAAGAAGGTATTGAACAGCTTTCTTAAAGGAGAAGAGTAAACCTTTGAAATATAAACTTTAACCTTATCTTTATAGAAATATTATGCCTGCTAAGAGATTGTCAGGTAGTTTTCTCGTGCTTTTTCTTGTCTTAACACACTCCAATTAGCTATTGTCAGTTAGTTGTCAGTGTCTATTTTTGCCCTGATAGATGGTGAATTCTATCTTTGTAGCAAAAAACAAAGACTATGGAAAAAGGTTTATGGATGCTGTTGTTATGCTTTCTTGCACTTCCTGTTGGTGCACAGAATGAGAAAGAAAGCGACAAGTCGGCAAAGAGTGTAGAGATGAAAGAGGTGACAGTTGAGGCTGCACGTGTGACGAAAAAGCTTGATGGTCTGCTGATTATACCGTCTGAAGCACAGCGAGAAGCGGCAACGGATGGATATAGTTTGCTTGGAAAGCTGTCTCTTCCACGTATCAGAGTAGACGAGGTGATGCGTACCATTGTGCCTTTAACGAACAATGGAACTGTTCAACTTAGGCTGAATGGCACTTTGGCAAGTAAAGAAGACCTGCTTTCACTGGACCCAAAACTTGTAAAAAACATCGATTTTATCGATAATCCAGGAGTCAGATATGGTGACGGAATAGGCTATGTCATTGATATTCGGACAAAGCGTAACACCACTGGTTACGTGCTCGGAGCAGATTTATCGAACTCTGTTACGACTGTGAACGGCGGTAATACGCTCTATGCAAAGTACAATCATAAGAATTCAGAACTGGCTTTTACCTTTACTTCTCTTTATCAAGACCAGCATGGTTTTCGGTCTTCAGAAACGGCTGACTATACTTTGAACAATGGTAGTCATTATCTGGTTTCACGCAATCAGACCGATGGAAGGAGTCGTCGTTTTGGTAATCAGTTTGAGGTAAAGTATAGTCTTGCTGACTCGGCTACGTATGTTTTCCAAGCGAATCTGTCAGTGGGAGGAAACAATACGCCCGGTAATTATGCTGATTTTGTGTATCGAGATGGAACGATAGAACAGACTTATCGGACGATTGATGTATCAAGTGATTTCTCTCCAACTCTTGATCTTTACTTCTTTCATCAGCTTGGTAAACATCAGAGTATTACGGCTAACGTTGTTGGTTCGGGTATTTATACGGACAAGCGGGGATATAATGGAGAAGGAAGAAGTTATGCCTATGATGTTGATGGTCGTACTTGGTCGCTGGAGAGTGAAGCTATTTATGAGAATAAACTCAAGCCTTTTACCCTTTCTGCAGGTTTGGAGCACTCAATGTCGTTTACCAATAATGAATATACTGGTGATGTATCTGCTCTTAACAAGATGCGAAGAGGAGAACTTTATCTATTCTCTGAGGTGAAAGGACGGTGGAAGCGATTAGGCTATTCGGCTGGCGTTGGTATGGCTAACAAAACCTATTCTCAGGAAGATTACAACTTTGATTATTGGACTTTTCGCCCAAAGTTGACGTTAAGTTACGAGATTTTGACAGGATTAAATGCACGTTACACCTTTGAGACCTATCGTCGTGTGTCCTCATACGCTATGGTGAGCGATGCAAGAATCAGGGAAAACAGCCGGGAATGGAAGGTTGGAAATCCTAATTTGCAACCTTCAAGAGTCATTAAGAATATTATTGATGTCAGTTATAATGGTAGGCGTGTGAGCGGTGGTATGAATATGGAGTACCGACGTGACCTTGGGAGCAATATGAGCGTGTATGAACGTACGGCAACAGATGAGTTCCTTTATTCGCAGCAGAACATTGGTAATATCATGATGTTTGTTGTACAGAATTATGTGAGGTATGATGTAGTGCCAGAGCGTCTGTCTGTAACACTTTTCGGAGGTATCAATCGTTTCTTTAATATCAGCAGTCTGTACCGTCATCATCTTACAAGTTACAACTATGGTGGTAATGTTCAGGCTTATCTCGGACGGTGGACATTGACGGGATATGCTGATAATGGTTGGCGGTTTGTTGAAGGAGAGCATGAGGGAAGGAATGGTCCAGCGGTCTATTTAGGAGCCAGTTACAGATGGAAGAAGTGTAATGTATCGCTCTTTTTACAGCATCCTTTCCAGCAACATCCCGCTATACAGCGTGGTAAGGTGCTGAATGAAAACCTCCATAAAGAGTATATTTATCGCAGCAGAGACTTGGGAAATATGATAACTCTTAGGTTTAGTTGGAAGTTGTCAAAGGGTAAAAGCTATAAAGAGATTGATAAGAAAGTGCAGCATGAAGGGAATAAACAGACGGGAATCATGTAGCGGATAGCTATACTGCAATTAATCTTAGTCATTTATGGGATAAGGTCTACGATAAAGTATAAAGAAAAATGTTTTGTTATTGTCCTTATCTATCGTCTCATGGTGTGACTTAATAACTTTATTATTTATGTATTATGGTAGGGAAAACCTTCTTTTCTATCCTTAGATATAGCATCACAAAGAGCAGAAAAGAAGGTTTCTCTCTACTTTTTATATTGTTATTAGTGCGTAAAAAGCCTGATGCCTCCGAATTCTTTTCATGAAGAAAAATATTTTTCTTCATGAAAATAAATATTTCTGTTCGTGAAAATAATTATTTCTTTTCATGAAAGTAATTTGGAGCAGAAGATTTGTTGGGGTAGTAGATAAGGCTTGGAGGAGCAGGATTAGACTATGTTTTGAGGTCGTTAAAGGCTATTATAAAACAAAAAGGCAAGCCAATGGCTTGCCTTAATATATTATGTAATATCTTTACATATTATTTGTTTACTGCGTCTGCCAACTCAGCACCAGCCTTGAACTTAGCAACCTTCTTAGCAGCAATCTTAATCTTCTTCTTTGTTCTTGGGTTAATACCCTCGTGAGCTGGACGCTCAGTTGTAGAGAAAGTACCAAAGCCAACGAGCTGTACCTTATCACCAGCAGCAAGTGCTTCCTTAATAGCCTCTGTAGTAGCATCCAAAGCCTTCTTGGCAGCAGCCTTGCTTACCTCAGCATTAGCTGCAATCTTCTCGATCAATTCTGTTTTGTTCATAATTTTGATTTATTTATTGATTAATTTTATGAGTGATATACAAGATTATGTTGCAAATATAGTTGTTTCCTTTTATAAAACAAATAAATTCAAAGGAAAAGTGTAGAAATTTATAAAAAAAAGTCTTTATCTCGCTTATTTTCTGCTTAATAACGAGAGATTTTTGTAATTTTGCATTGTTTAAATGATATATTGTAAAGAATAAGACATAACGTAAATGCGAAATATACCTGTTGTAACAAAGAATCTTCTCATTATCAACATTCTGGTGTTTATAGCCACGTATGTTGTAAGAGGAATGAATATTGATTTGAATGATATTCTTGGCTTACATTTCTTTTTAGCCTCTGACTTCCGTATTTGGCAGTTTTTCACTTATATGTTCATGCATGGTGGGTTTACACACATCTTGATGAACATGTTTATGCTGTGGATGTTTGGTATGGTTGTTGAGAATGTATGGGGTCCAAGAAAGTTCCTTTTTTATTACATTGTCTGTGGTGTTGGAGCAGGACTCTGTCAGGAGTTGGCGCAATATGGTACGTATCTCGTAGAGGGATTGGCTAATTTTGAATCCGTGAAAATTGGTACAACAGTTCTTCCTATGGATGTTTATCTGAATATGATGAACACTGTTGGTGCCTCTGGAGCCATCTATGGTGTGCTACTTGCTTTCGGAATGCTATTCCCAGAAGAGCGTATGTTCATCATTCCAATCCCTGTCCCGATAAAAGCTAAGTGGATTATTATGGGTTCAATCGTGGTAGAATTGTTCTCTGCGATAGGCACAAGCAATGACGGAGTGGCGCATTTGGCACACTTAGGTGGTATGCTCTTTGGTTTTATTCTTATCCGTTATTGGAAGAAGCATCCGTATTCTGGCTATGGTGACTTTGGTATGAACAGAGGGCATCAGTTCTTTGATCGCATGAAGAATTCATGGGAACAACGCGGAGGGCGTGACACTCGTAATGCTACGAATGGTAATAGTGGGTCATGGACGAATACTTCTCAGAGCAGTGATGCTAATAATAGGAGTGATTGGGATTACAATGCTCACAAGAAACAACAGCAAGAAGAGGTAGACCGCATCCTCGATAAGATTCGTAAGAGTGGTTACGACAGTCTGACAAAAGACGAGAAACAAAAGCTCTTTGATAACAGTAAGAATTAAGAGGGTGGTTGGTGACAAATAAATGAGTTGTTGGTTAATAACGGATACGTTATCAATCAGCAACTTATTAGAATGTGAGGGGATGACTACTTATCAATACTTGATGTTTGTCCGCTTACTTTATAGCCATTTAGTAACTATTTGTTTTATTCGTAAAACAGAGAAATAACAGGTGTAGAGACTACTTGATTATTTGGATTTAAGATGTTTAGTAAATTTAAGACGCTTACATATAGGATGTTATTGACAGGCAATATCATTGTGATTCTGCTGATGTTGTTTGTCGGAAATATAGATAGGTTTAATCCTGTTGATTATCCCTTGTTGGCTAATTTAGGGTTGGGCTTTCCAATACTTCTTGTGTTTAATCTGGTTTTCCTTGTAGTTTGGAGCTTTCTCCGGTTGCGTACTATCTGGTTGCCATTGTTGGGTTTCCTGCTTTGTTATGGTCCTATCCGTACGTATTCACCCTTTAATCTCCCTGAAGATAAGCCACATGGCTCTATAAAAGTGCTGTCGTATAATGTTTATATGTTCTCTTCATGGAGTGAGCCTGATGCAAAGAAGAATCCAATTGTGGATTATATCGTTAAGAGTAAGGCGGATATTGTCTGTTTGCAAGAGGCACAAGCGACCTTAGATGACAAAGATCATATCTATTCAACACTGAAAGAACATTACCCATACTTCAAGTTGATGATTAAAAAAGCCCCTGGTGCAGACTACATGGTATTGCTTAGTAAATATCCTGTTCTTTGGCAAGATACTATCCCATACGGCTCAAGTAGTAATCAGAGTGTGGCTTATATGCTTAATATCAGAGGGAATAATACTCTCGTTGTCAATAATCATTTTGAGAGTAATGGACTGAGCTCTGGCGACAAAGAAGGGTTTAAGACACTCGTAAAAGGCGAACTGAAGACTGGCGAAGCAAAAAGACAATCAGTTCATTTAATCACTAAGTTAGGCGAGGTTTCGGCACGTCGAGCACCGCAAGCGGAGGCTGTTGCACGTTATGTCAGGAAATATCTTGATAAGAAGGTGCCTGTTATTCTCTGCGGAGACTTCAATGACAACCCATTGAGTTATACCCATCGAGTAATGGCAAAAGAGCTGAATGATTGCTTTGTTGGGAGTGGAAACGGACCAGGAATAAGCTATCATAAAAGTGGAATGTACTTCCGTATAGACCATATCTTTTGTTCCGACGATTTCGAGTCTTATGGAGCTAAGGTCGACAATAGTGTGACTACTTCCGACCATTATCCCATCTATTGTTGGCTTAAATACCGCCCAAAACCTTAAAAAACACACATTTATAAGGTATAAATTTCCCAAAGTGTGAAAATTTGCTTATCTTTGCACGTCTATCAAGTGTAGCGAAACAATAATTAAAAACAATCAAATAAAATGCAAAACAAAGGATTAGTAATTTGCGTAGCTGTTCTCTTGACGCTCGCAAGTATCTTCTACCTGTCATTTTCAGTAGCGACAAGCTTCTATGATGGTCAGGCAGCAACGATTAAAGACCCTATTGCGCAACAGGATTATAAGGATTCTGTAAAGTATTTGGGCCTCTACTCTTACCAGAAATGCCTTGAAACACAGATCGGTCTTGGTCTTGACTTGAAGGGCGGTATGAACGTTGTACTCGAGATTTCAGTACCTGATGTTGTTGATTTCTTGGCAGATCACAAGCAGGATGCTGCTTATCAGAAGGCTTTAGAAATGGCAAAGCAGGAAGAGATGACCAGTCAGAAGGACTTTATCTCTCTCTTCGTAGATGCTTTCCACAAGGAAGCTCCGGGTCACAAGCTTGCTGAGATCTTCGCTACACAGCAGCTCAAAGGCAAGGTTAGTACACAGAGTACAGACGAAGAGGTTGTAAAAGCACTTCGTGAAGAGGTTGCTGCAGCGATCGACAACTCATACAATGTCGTAACAAACCGTATCGACCAGTATGGTGTTGTACAGCCAAACATCCAGAAGCTGGAAGGTCAGGAAGGTCGACTCATGGTTGAAATGCCTGGTATTCGTGAGCCAGAGCGTATGCGTAAGCTCCTTCAGGGTTCTGCTAACCTTGAGTTCTGGGAGACTTATAACAACCAAGAAGTAACCCCTTATCTCGCTCAGCTCGACCAGCGTTTGGCTAATGGTGATACAAAGGTAGACACAACTGCTACTGATTCAACTAAGAAGGTACAGGCTCCTGCAGCTGCTCCTTCTAAGTTTGCACTCAACAAGAATAATGCAGCTAAGGGTGAAGATGCTCAGATGGCAGCGTTGAAGAAGATGCACCCATTGCTCTCTATGTTGCAGACTATCCCTGGTGACGCTCTTAGTCTCGTAGGTTATGCAAACGTACGTGATACTGCTGAGATCAATAAGCTTATCTACGGTCAGCTTGCTAAGCAGATTTTGCCAAGCGACTTGAAGCTTCTTTGGGGTGCTAAGCCAGAAGACGGACTCAATAAGAAGAACGTATATGGTCTTTATGCTTTGAAGATTACTACCTCTGATGGTCGTGCTCCACTTGAGGGTGACGTTGTTACAGATGCTAAGGACCAGTTTGACCAGCATGGTCGTCCTGAGGTTAGCATGACAATGAACTCTGAGGGTGCTCGTGAGTGGGCTGCTTTGACAAAGGCAAATGTAGGTAAAGCAATCGCAATCGTACTCGATGGCGTTGTTTACTCAGCTCCACGCGTTAACGGTGAGATCTCTGGTGGTCAGTCATCTATCTCTGGTAACTTCACTATTGAGGATACTAAGGACTTGGCTAACACATTGAAGTCAGGTCGTATGCCTGCTCCTGCGAAGATTGTACAGGAGGAAGTCGTAGGTCCTACACTTGGTGCACAGTCTATTGAGCAGGGTCTTATCTCATTTGCTATTGCTTTCGTACTCTTGATGCTTTACATGATTGTCATGTACAACTTCATTCCTGGTATGATGGCTAACCTCGCTTTGATTGCCAACCTCTTCTTTACATTGGGTGTATTGGCGTCTTTCCAGTCAGCATTGACTATGCCAGGTATTGCCGGTATCGTATTGACCTTGGGTACAGCTGTGGATGCTAACGTGCTTATCTACGAGCGTATTAAGGAGGAGTTGAAGCTCGGTAAGGGTATGAAGCAGGCGTTGAAGGAAGGTTATGGAAATGCCTTCTCAGCTATTTTCGACTCTAACTTGACATCACTCATCACTGGTGTGATTCTTCTTGTAACTGGTACAGGTCCTATCCGTGGTTTCGCTACAACTTGGATTATTGGTATCGTTATCTCATTCTTCACAGCAGTATTCCTCACACGTCTCATATTCGAGAACCGTGTTGGTAAGGATAAGTGGATGAATTTGACCTTTACAACAGGTTTATCAAAGAACTTCATGCAGGGTAAGAACTTTAACTTCCTTAGCATGTATAAGACTTCTTTCACCGTTTGGGGTGTTATTGTCTTGATTTGTATTGTCAGCTTCGCTGTTCGTGGCTTGAGTCGCAGTATCGACTTTACTGGTGGTCGTAACTATGTTATCACATTGAATAAGCCAACTCACGTTGAGGATGTCCGCAAGGTGATGGAAGGTGCTTTCGTAAATACTGTTGGTGAGAATGCTGGTAAGCCTGCTACAACAACCGTTATTGCGCTGGGTACTGATGGTAAGACCGTTCGTGTTTCAACTAACTACAATATCGAGTCTAACAATCCTGCAGAGGATGACAAGGCTGAGACAATCCTTTACAACACATTGAAGAAGGGTGGCTTTGTTAGTCAGGCAAGTGTTGAGAACTTTAAGAACCCAGATATCCGTGAGGGTGGCTCTATTATTCAGAGTGCGAAGGTTGGTCCTTCAATCGCTAAGAACATTACTTACAATGCTATCATGAGCGTATTGTTGGCTATCTTCTTCATCTTCTTGTATATCCTCTTGCGTTTCCGCAACATTGGTTTCTCTGTTGGTTCAATCGTTGGTTTGGCTCTCGATACCACAATCGTTATCGGTTGCTTCTCGTTGTGCTATGGTTGGATTGGCTTCTCACTTGAGATTGACCAGACCTTCATCGGTGCTATCTTGACTGTAATTGGTTATGATATCAACGATACCGTGGTTGTTTACGACCGTATCCGTGAGAACTTGGGTAAGCACAAGCACAATCTTGCTAAGGCTGATATCCAGAAGATCTTTAATGACTCTATCAACCAGACCCTTTCACGTACTATCAATACATCTGTATCAACATTGATAGTGCTCGTGTCTATCTTCATCCTCGGTGGTGAAAGTATCCGTAGCTTTGCCTTCGCAATGATTATCGGTATTGTTATTGGTACTTTGAGTTCTATCTTCATCGCATCTCCTGTTGCTTACCTCGTATTGGGTAAGAAGATTGAGAAGCGTTCACACGAACTTGCAGAGGCACCAGTTGAGGCTTAATCAATAGAAAGTCAAAACTAAGGTTTTACACCTTATTATATATAACAGCCCGTTATCAGCAATGGTAGCGGGCTGTTATCGTATTTCTAATGGTACTGAATTGCGGGGCAGTTGGATGTAAATGATGGCTGACAAGATTGTTTCTTTACTTGTTATGGTTGTTAGTTTACAAATTATTTACATGAAAATAAATATTTTTTTTCGTGAAGATAAATATTTCTTTTCATGTAAATAATTTCTTTTCTTCATGAGAATAATTCGCAGGAGATAGGGTATAATAGTCGTAAAAGCCATGAGAGGTGGTGTTAAGTGGCTTTGCTATTTATGCTCTTAATGGTTATTTTCGCCTTCCACTGTTAATAATCTTCTATAGATATAACCATTATTCTTATTGGTGTTTACCATCCGCACGATATGTGTTGGGCGTTCGCACCACTCGTGCGCAGCATCAACACGACGATAGAAAAGGGAAAGCAAGCCTTATTATGGTGATTTATTGGTTTTTATTTTGCCGTTCATGTGGTTTGCACTACCTTTGTAGTCCAATTGAAGAAAGATATAATGAGTAAGAAACATATACTCCTCGTTAATGACATAGCAGGATACGGAAAGGTTGCAACAGCAGCCATGCTTCCTATATTGTCCTACTTGGGACATCCCGTTTATAACCTCCCTACAGCGTTGGTATCTAATACGCTCGATTATGGTAAGTTCAATATCCTTGAGACAACCGACTATATCAAAGGCGTATTCCCAGTGTGGAAGGAACTTGGCTTTAGCTTCGATGCCATTGCGACAGGCTTTATCGCTTCAGAGCGACAGGCAAAACTGGTAGCAGACTATTGTCGTGAGCAGGCTGAACGTGGTACGACTATCTTTGTAGACCCGATTATGGGAGATGAAGGAAAGCTCTATAATGGTGTGACAGCTGCAACAATCAACTCTATGCGAGAGATGATTAGCGTTGCCGACCTTACTTTCCCTAATTATACTGAGGCTTGCTATCTAACGTCAAGTAAGTATGATGAGAAGGGAGTAAGCTTTGAGGAGGCTAAAAGATTACTTGATGGTTTACGATTGATAGGTACGAAATCGGCAATGATTACTTCTATTCTCGTTGATGGTACACCGTCTGTTGTAGGTTATAACCACGTAACAGATGAGCATTTCACACTGCCTTACACTGAGATTCCTGTACACTTCCCAGGTACGGGTGATATCTTCTCGGCAATCCTCATAGGTCATCTGCTGGATGGTGAAGAGTTGATTCCAAGTACACAGAAGGCTATTGATGGCGTTTATAAACTGATAGATCTCAATAAAGACAACAAAGACAAAAACAGGGGAATACCTTTAGAGAAATATCTTGGTGTCTTGTAACAATATATTATGGACTGGATTAACGGACTATTTGCCATTCCTTCTGCCCTACAGGCAGTCGTGGTCCTCTCGCTTGTTTGTACGGTGGGATTGGGCTTAGGTAAGATTAGAATAGCAGGCATATCACTTGGTATTGCCTTTGTATTCTTTTTTGGTATCGCTGCGGGTAGTTTCGGCTTGCAGGTAGATGAGCAGATGCTTAACTACTGTGAGACTTTCGGATTGGTTATCTTCGTCTATACACTCGGACTGAGTGTAGGACCAACCTTCTTTGGCTCCTTCCGACATGAAGGAACCTTGTTTAATCTGTGGAGTTTAGGCGTTATCTTCTTGGGAACCATTATGTCTGTCGTGCTCTCATATGCAATGAATGTACCGATGTCAAGCATGGTTGGTGTCCTTTGTGGTGCTACAACGAATACGCCAGCACTTGGTGCTGCACAGCAAGCATTGCAACATGCGGGGCATAGTGGGGGGCCGGCAGCATTGGCAACAGCCGTTACTTATCCATTAGGTGTTGTCGGTGTTATCTTTGCCATGATATTTCTTCGTAAGTTCTTTGTGAAGCCTTCCGACTTAGTAGTACATTCGGGAGCAGAAGACGACCATACTTATATCGGACAGTTTGTTGTTCTTAATCCAGCCGTTAATGGAAAAACAATTGCAGAGATAGCACAGGGAACGCATCGAAAGTTTATTATCTCGCGTATTTGGCGTGGTGATGACGTAATCGTTCCGATGAGTACAACGGTTTTGAAAACCAATGATAATCTGCTTGTAGCGTCAAAACGCGATGAAGTTCCAGCCATGGAGATTCTTTTCGGAAAGCAGGTTAATTGCGATTTGAATAAAGAGCAGGTGGATTGGAATCACCTTGATGCAAAGGTAGAGAGCCGTGTTATCGTCTTATCAAAGAGTATGTTAAACGGTAAAAAGCTCGGACAACTTCATTTGCGTGAGGCTTATAATGTCAACGTGAGTCGTATTATTCGTGCTGATATCAAGCTGTTGGCAACGCAAGACCTCGTTGTTCGTTATGGCGACCGCCTTACCTTGGTTGGTCAACCAGAAGCAATTGATCAGGCAGAACACTTCTTGGGCAACTCTGTTAAGACCCTTAACGAGCCTAATCTGGCTGTTATCTTCCTCGGAATGTTGCTTGGTTTGGCATTAGGAACTATCCCAATCACACTTCCAGGTATGGATTCACCAATCCGATTGGGTATCGCTGGTGGTCCAATCATTATGGGAATATTGGCTGGAGCCTTTGGTCCTCGTTTGCATTTCATTGCTTATACAACGCGTAGTGCCTCCCTCATGCTTCGTAAGTTGGGCTTATCGCTTTATCTTGCGTGCTTAGGTTTGGATGCGGGTAAGGACTTCCTCGATATCGTTGTACGCCCAGAAGGCTTGCTTTGGATAGGTTTAGGCTTTGTACTTACGGTCGTTCCTATTGTCATAGTAGGGTTGATAGCTCTACGATTGAAGAAGTTTGACTTTGGAACTATCTGTGGTATCCTTTGCGGTTCGATGGCTAATCCAATGGCGTTGGGCTATGCAAATGATACGATAAAGGGTGAAACCAGCAACATTAGTTATGCTTCGGTATATCCTTTGGGTATGTTTGCCAGAGTTATCATTGCACAGATATTAGTGATGTTCTTTGTTAGATAGGTCCTTAGTGTCGTAATGGTTATCAGTTTATCTCAGTTATCAGTAGGCTATTCGTCTTCCCACCCCGTTATCTCTGACATCAATTTAGAGTTAAAGAGTGGGCAATTGGCGTGCTTGATAGGGGAGAACGGAATAGGTAAGTCAACTCTTTTGAAAACGCTTACAGGCTTTCTTCCAAAACTGAAAGGTAGCCTTCTGTTGGATAATCGTGATATTGAGTCCTTTTCTCAACGAGAAATAGCACGGCAGGTGAGTATTGTTTTGACGCAAAAACCTGATGTACAGAACCTCACGATAGAGGAGATAATAGGCTTAGGAAGGTCTCCTTATACTGGTTTCTTTGGTCGATTGCGTGCGGAAGACCGCAAGGTTGTTGATGATGCAATCGCTACGATGGGAATTGAAAAGCTAAGAGGGAGAATGATTCAGACCCTTTCTGATGGCGAAAGGCAGAAGGTGATGATTGCAAAAGCACTTGCTCAAGAGACGCCAGTCATCTTACTTGATGAGCCAACAGCCTTCCTCGATTTCCCTTCTAAGGCTGAGACCTTTCAGTCTTTACAACGAATGGCACATGAAAGGGATAAACTTATCCTTCTTTCAACCCATGACTTAGAACTTGCTGTACGCTTTTCCGATAGCTTGTTGGAGGTGAAAGCGGGTACGTTAAAGGCTGTATCAGCAACGGAAGTGAAGGCTTCTATAAGTGCAATCATAGGCGGTTAAGACTTGCTTTTGCCGTTGTTTTAATAGCTTCTTTAATCCTATATGTAATAAATAAAACATTAAAATAAATAGAACAAACTTATGAAAAAGAATGTATGGATAGTTCCTATCGTCCTTGTACTTGCTTTAATCTTGAATAGCTGTGGTACACAACAGAAGGCAACAGCGACTGTTGCGACACCTGTTGTTCAAGAACCAGTTGTCGCAGT
This sequence comes from Prevotella melaninogenica, assembly GCF_003609775.1. Lineage (NCBI taxonomy): Bacteria > Pseudomonadati > Bacteroidota > Bacteroidia > Bacteroidales > Prevotellaceae > Prevotella > Prevotella melaninogenica. The sequence goes on along the minus strand of NZ_AP018049.1, from coordinate 1,590,377 downwards.
TGAGCCTTTAGCGGAGGTTATCAGCATTGCAGAAGCTTTGGATATGTATCAGAATCCAGACAAGGTTGATGCTATTACAAAGAAGTATGGCTACAAGTTGAAGACAAATTATGAGGTTTATCGACTCGATAAGTTCAATAAGATGTATTATAAGAATTGTGTGCTTGCAAAGCTTCTTACCGCTGACAAGTATGAGGATTATCCAAAGCCAATGCGCAAAGGTGTGTCAAGTTACGTTGCCTTTAAGGATGGTGCAATCATCATTGCAGTGTTTAATCAGCCAGCATACGATAACCTTGTGGCTCAGGTAAAGGCTGCTGGTTTCACCTTGGATATGCCAGGTAGCGAGGATATCTACACCAATGGTAGCCGCACTATCGCTTGTTATAAGGATGGAAAGAGCGTGAGAATTCAGTAAAGAGTTCTCTGCTTTTATCGCTATTCCTGCTTAAAAGCATAAAATACAACCCTCTCATTGCCTCTCTTTTACCATAAACCATGGTCTTAGAGAAGGATGAGAGGGTTTTTCTTTATACCTTTCTTGTCGTTTTGTTTGCTTTTCTCAGTTGTAAAGACTATATTTGTTGTCTTAATACTTTGAAAGTCTAACTAAATGAAAAATCTACTACTGACCTGCCTTTTAGGGCTTATTAGCCTCACCTCTACGGCACAACAGACCTATGAATGGGAAGAGTTGTTTGAAGAACTCTATGCAAATAATGGCGAGAATACGGATGCTAAGGAGGAAAGCTTTGAACTATTAGCTGACCTTTCAGAACATCCACTCAACCTCAATACGGCAAGTCGGGAAGAACTTGAGCGTATCCCTTTCCTTACAGCAGAGCAAGTTGAGGATATACAAGCATACGTTTATCAATATCATGGTATGCAATCGTTGGGCGAATTGGCTATGATTGAATCCTTAGATGCCCTCCGTCGCCAGCTTCTTCCTTATTTTGTCTACGTCTCTACAGCAGAAGAACAACGCCAGTTTCCCACACTTAAATCGATTATAAAGGGTGGAAAGCACAACTTCTTATTGACCTCTCATCTTCCTTTCTATCAACGAGCGGGCGACCGCAATGGCTATCTTGGCTATCCATATACCCATTCTTTGCGTTATACCTTCCGTTATGGCGATTATGCTCAGGCTGGATTGGTTGGCGCACAGGATGCTGGCGAACCCTTCTTTGCCCATGGTAATAGTCTGGGTTACGATCATTATAGTTTTTACTTGTTGTTAAGAAAGATGGGACGATTAAAGACTTTGGCGGTAGGAAGATATAAAGTGAACTTTGGTCAAGGACTTATAATCAACAATTCCTTTGGCTTTGGAAAGCTTGCTATGCTCTCAACGTTAGGCAGACAATCAACAGGTATTCGCACACATTCCTCTCGTTCGGCTGCTAACTATCTACAAGGAGCAGCTGCAACGGTGGAAATAGCAAAGCATCTTGATCTAACCACCTTTCTTTCTTATCGCAGTATAGATGCTACACTTACGGACAGTGGAACCATTAAAACAATCCTCAAGACTGGTTATCATCGTACTGTGCGTGAGATGAACAGTAAAGATGCAGCCTCACAGTTTGCTGCAGGAATGCATTTAGCTTGGTCGTCGGGTGCTTTTCGCATGGGATTATCGGGCGTTTATTCTTGTTTCAACAAGGACTTAACGCCCAATACTTCTTTATATTATCGTCATTATGCGCCTGCAGGTAATCACTTTTGGAACGTAAGTGCAGATTATAGCTATCAACATCCGCGCTGGTCGTTGGCAGGTGAGACAGCAATGGATAGCAAGGGGAGCCTTGCAATGGTGAATAATCTTTCCTATCAGCCAACTTCTAAACTCTCTTTACTTGCTGTTCAGCGTTATTATGGCTACCAATACACAGCACTCTTTGCACGTAGTTTCGGTGATAACGGGACGGTTCAGAATGAAAGTGGATTACTCATTGGTGCGAATTGGAATGTAAAACGTGGTTTGTCGCTCATGGCTTACACTGATTTCGCCTATTTCTCACACCCTCGTTTTGGCGCACATACATCCAGTAAGGCATGGGATAACCTACTGATACTAACTTATAGTTGTCAAAGTTGGTCGCTCTTGGCCCGCTATCGGCTTAGATTACGTGAGAAAGATAATGCTGGTAAGACTGCTCTTATAAACGAAGTAACGCAGCGTGGTCGCCTTTCTTTGGCTTATTCGGCAGAGTCTTGGAGCTGTAAAACCCAGCTGGACATCGCTGCAAGCAATTATCTCAAGCGTAGTTTCGGTTATATGGTGAGTGAGTCAGGGGCTTGGAAACCGCTCCCGTGGCTCACGCTGAATGGTATGATTGGTTATTTCCAAACGACAGATTTCGCCTCACGTATCTATGTTTACGAACGTGGTCCACTCTATTCTTTTAGCTTTCCAGCCTTCTTTGGTAAGGGAATGCACTACAGTCTGTTTGCTCGGGCAGACCTATCGAGCCATCTTATGATAATTCTTCGCAGTTCAACCACGCATTATTTCGATCGTGACCACATATCCTCAGGGCTACAACAGGTTAACTCCTCAACGCTAAGTGGACTTGATATTCAATTGCGTTGGCGGTTTTAAGTGCTGATACTTTATGTGATTACGATTTATGGAGAGCCTCTTTCGTTTTATTATTAACTATCGATTCTATCCTTTCCTATGGCTGTAAAAGTAATTAAAAGTAACGATATAAACAAGTAAAGACCATGCTTTCCGAATTATTTTCATGAAAATAAATATTTTTTGTCGTGAAAATAAATATTTATCTTCATGAAAATAAATTCTTTTTTACATGAAAATAATTCGCAGGAGAAGCCTGTTGTGCTATTGCGCTACCTTCTTTTTGGTTAGTAAACACATACAATTTAGTGATAATAAAAGCTGTATTCTGTCGCTTGTTATCCTTCTTTTTATTTATATTTGCAAGTGAAATTAATTCTATATATGATATGAAACAAGTCTGTAAGTTAATTCTTTATTTGTTCTGTGTGGCAATAGTGCTAACTGGCTGCCGTGATAAAGTACAGTCAAAAGCTGAAACTGCAGACTCTTTGGCTGCAGTAGGGCAGAGGGTGAGTCGTATATCAAAGTCGAAAAAGAAAGAAGATATGCGTCAGTATGATGTTGCTGACCAGAAGCGAATAACTGATTTCATTCCCAAAGGTTATAAGATTTTTGAGAAGGTATCGGGTGACTTGAACAAAGATGGGCTTGACGACTGCGTGTTAATTATCAAGGCAACTCGTAAGGATGGCTTCGTAAAAGATTTTAAAGACGAGGTGGTTGACCGAAACCGCAGGGGGATTATCATACTGTTTACCGAGAAAGATGGTTATAAACTTGCATCGAAGAATTACAATTGCTTCTCGTCAGAGAATGAAGATGGTGGTGTTTATTTTGCTCCAGAGTTATGGGTAGAGGAGAGAAAGGGAAATCTTTATTTGCGTTATTGTCATGGTCGGTATGGTTATTGGGAGTATTGTTTTCGTTATCAAGGCTCAGATTTTATGCTTATAGGTTATGAAGCAACTTATAATCGTGGTCCATTAGTCTTAGGAAAAACAAGTATTAACTTTCTTACAGGTGTTGAATATGATGATGAGAATATCAATGCTGACAAGTTTGATGCAGATTCTGATGATGATCCAGTGGATGATGAGGTATTCAAGAGGACCGTCGTTAAACTGAAGAAGAAGCCGTTAATGAAGCTTTCGGAAATAGAAGATTTTGACGAACTAAGGTTTGAATAGTTATCTTAAACAAAGGGATTATGAATAAAAGAGTTTATATGTTGTTGTTGTGTTCTTAGTTTTAGAGAAGGTTCCTTTTATCGCTTTTGGTAAATAAAACGAGTTGAATATGTAGCTTTTAAGGGTTGTGTAGAGTTATTGAGTGCTTGCCTTTAAACGTATAGAGTGCAAGAATCGGCTCAATATACCATTCATATTACTTGTTTTTAGGCTCTCGATGAGCCGATAATTAGCTTTTTGTTGTTATATTTGCACTGATTAAGGTTTGAGAATTATTAGCATTTGGACAAAACTTTGCCCTCTATTAGTTCGTTATTACGTCTTACTACATTTATTATAATGATTATAAAGCCCTCTCTTTTGCTCTTTTAGTAGATGTGTTGGTGCTCCGCACGTATGGTGCTGATGCTTCGCACATGTGGTGCTGATGGTAAACACCAATGGTGTTAAACACTAAAAAGCTTGCAAAAGGTCCACAGTATGGAAGCAACTTGTTGTTAAGAAAGAGTCATGCCACCATAAGTGAACATGCTTTACTTTAATAAAAGAAGACTTACTTTTACGAAACAATACGGGAAAAAGGCAATTATAAAGCGTGGAGATTCACACATTATAATTGCCTTTTTAGGTTATTAGAAAAAGCCGCTTGGGCTTATTTTATCCCACCTGACTACCCGGTTTCACCTCACCCATGGTTGTAGTAACGGTGAGGGAGCCATCGAAGTTGACAGCTGAGAGAATCATTCCTTGGCTCTCGATGCCCATCATCTTGCGAGGAGCAAAGTTAGCAACGAAGAGAACATCCTTACCTGTGAGCTGCTCTGGCTCGTAGTAGGCTGCAATACCGCTAAGGATAGTGCGCTCAACACCTGAACCATCGTCGATAGTAAACTGCAAGAGCTTCTTACTCTTCTTCACCTTCTCGCACTTGATGATATGTCCAACACGGATGTCGAGTTTCTCGAAGTCTTCGAAAGGAATATCCTTCTTGATTGGTTCAGCCTTGTAGGAAGCCGCTTCATTAGCCTTCTTAGTCTCTTCCAACTTACGCAACTGAGCCTCGATAGCCTCATCCTCAATCTTCTCGAAGAGCAACTCTGGCTCTGCCAACTGCTTACCAGCTGGGAGAAGGTCGGTAGAACCGAGTTCACTCCAGTCATACTCTGTCATGTTAATCAGTTCACGAAGCTTCTTACTGCTGAATGGCAAGAATGGTTCGAAGGCAATACTGAGGTTGGCAACGAGCTGAAGCGAGATGTTGAGAATGGTCTCTACGCGCTTAGGATCGGTCTTCCAGAGCTTCCAAGGTTCTGTTTCAGCAATGTATTTGTTACCGATGCGAGCAAGGTTCATCGCCTCCTTCTGTGCCTCACGGAACTTAAATATATCGAGATAAGCCTCCACCTTTGCCTTTACGTCCTTGAACTCTTGGATAGTCTGACGGTCAATCTCTTCCAATTCACCACAAGCAGGAACCACACCATTCCAATACTTCTTTGTCAATTGCAATGCACGGTTAACGAAGTTACCATAAACAGCAACGAGTTCAGAGTTGTTACGCTCCTGGAAGTCTTTCCAAGTGAAGTTGTTATCTTTGGTTTCTGGTGCGTTAGCTGTCAGTACATAGCGTAGCACATCCTGCTTTCCTTCAAAGTCACGGAGGTACTCGTGGAGCCAAACTGCCCAGTTCTTACTTGTAGAAATCTTATCGTCTTCAAGGTTAAGGAACTCATTTGATGGTACGTTATCAGGCAAAATATAATCGCCATGCGCCTTCAACATGGTTGGGAAGATAAGACAATGGAACACGATGTTGTCCTTTCCAATGAAGTGAACGATGCGTGTCTCTGGGTCCTGCCACCACTTCTGCCAGTTGCCAAAGTGCTCTGGATCCTTCTCACAAAGCTCCTTTGTGTTTGAAATATAGCCGATAGGTGCATCGAACCATACGTAGAGAACCTTGCCTTCAGCGCCTTCTACAGGAACAGGAATACCCCAATCAAGGTCGCGGGTCATAGCACGTGGCTGGAGATCCATATCCAACCAACTCTTACACTGACCATAAACGTTTGGTCGCCACTCCTTATGATCCTCCAAAATCCACTGCTTCAGCCACTCTTGATAGTCATTCAAAGGCAGGTACCAGTTCTTAGTACTCTTGATGATTGGCTGTGAGCCAGAGATTGTTGAGTGTGGATTCTTCAACTCCATAGGGCTAAGATCGCTACCACACTTCTCGCATTGGTCGCCGTAGGCATTTGGATTGCCGCAGTGAGGACACTCCCCCATGATGTAACGATCGGCAAGGAACTGGTGAGCTTCCTCATCATAGTACTGCTCACTCTCCTGTTCAACGAGCTTACCATCATCATATAGCTTACGGAAGAAGTCAGAAGCAAACTTGTGGTGGGTCTCACTTGTCGTACGACTATACACATCGAATGAGATACCGAACTCCTCGAAAGAGTCCTTAATCAACTTATGATAACGGTCACATACGTCTTGTGGGGTGATTCCTTCCTTCTTTGCACGGATGGTGATAGGCACACCATGCTCGTCACTACCACCGATGAAAGCTACTTCACGCTTCTTCAATCGGAGGTAACGAACGTAGATATCGGCAGGAACATACACACCAGCAAGGTGTCCTATATGTACACCACCATTCGCGTATGGCAATGCTGCGGTGACAGTGGTGCGCTTAAATTTCTTTTCTTCCATATCTGTTTGATTATTTATTTTCTACTGCAAAGTTACAGTAAATAAGGTAAATGACAAAGGAAATGGGTGTGTAACGTGATAATAAACTTTTGTTACTCTGACGGATGGGGTTTATATGACCGTCCGATAAGCATTTAGAAAGTTATTATAGGCTGCTATTAAGCGAAGAGTTTGATGCTTAAAACGTTGGCATTTACTGATAATACTTCTCTTTGTGATGGCTTTTTGTTACAAAGGAAGGTCAAAACTCATCTGTTCTTGTGTAATAGGATGAGTAAATTCAAGGTGTGTTGCATGCAGCCATAGGCGTTCTGCTCGCTGCCCATAGAGGTTATCGCCAATGATAGGAGTTCCCAATCCGTCTGGATGAGCACAATGAATGCGCAGTTGATGGGTACGACCAGTCAGCGGATAGAGTCCAATCTTTACCGCTTCCAATGCTTCTTTGCCGTATGTTGTCTTACCGATAATACGATATTCGGTGATAGCAGGCTTCCCATTAGTTCTATCAACACGCTGTCGAGGGCGGTCGTCTGGGTCTGGAGAAAGCGGAAGTTCTATTCGTCCCTCTGCTGGTAACTGCTTGTCGAGAATAGAGAGAGGAAGCAAAGCAACATACTTCTTCTTTACAATTCGCCCAATAAACTGTGCTTGCAAAGCCTTATGAACCTCAGAGGTACGAGCAACAACAAGCAAACCACTTGTCGCCATGTCTAATCGATGTACCATGAATGCATCGCTCTTACCCTTCCATCGCTCCTTTAGAATACTATAAACAGATGGCTGACAGCTCTTCCCGGGTACAGAAAGTAAGCCTGATGGCTTGGCAATGACTGCAAGATAATCGTCTTCATAGAGTGTTTGTAGTCCTTCAGAAGGCATTGTTTCTGTTTCATTATTTGTCCTATCGCAATCCTTATTGTCAACGTCTATCCCTTCCAACATCCACTCCAAGATAGGTTTACACTTTCCATTGCAGGCAGGATAATAGTTTCCATGCTGTCTTATCTCGGTCTTTGGCGATGGTCCCCACCAAAACATAGCCATGCTAATAGGCTTAAAACCATGCAAAAAGGCATATTGTAAGAGTTTTGGTTCACAGCATTCACCTGCGCCAGAGGGCGGAAGTAGCGAAGCTGCAAGACACTCTTTTGCAGCACGCTCAGCAGTGTTTGCACTTGTTATATGAGCAGCCTTCGTACGTGCAGGACTGTTCTTCAGATAGTAATCACGGAAAATATCAAGCAAGTTTTTATGTTCTCCGCGTGCATTGAGCAGTGAGAACTGGGAGAAAAGCCAACGTTGTAGGCGGTCAGACTTCATTTTGCGCTCTCGTTTCCATGCTGTTATCTGTTCCTGATAGGCGTTTACGATAGTTTGTGCAGCGGTAATCTGCTCTGCGTAAGTTTGTTTCTTACGGTGCAATTCCGCTTTAAGAAACTGGCTCTGGCGTGTCATTTCGTTTCGTTCTGCCTCTGAAATAAAAGCCTCCTTACGACGTTTATCACGCAAGAACTTAGCTCCTTGCATCACCTTTCGAGCTTCTTCGATAGCCTTTTCAGCCTTCTGTTGAATCGTTTTTAGGTTTTCCTTTGCTTGTCGATAGGCTGTTGAGGCTTTTAGTTGAGCTATCTGTTGATTAAATTGACTAATCTCAGCCTCATGAATCTTGAAGTAACCATCGGGCTGAAGGTAGTCGAAAACAGCTGGAACAAAGTCTTCTCCTTCATCATCTATCTGTCCTGAGTAGGCTTGCAGATAGCCAATCTCTCCGTTTCGCTCAACAATCAGAACGCCATACATCTTTCCTTCGGTAGGTTCAATAGGAAGGTTTGTCTGCAACTGCTTGACTGCTGCACGGCAAAGAGCGTCCGGTTCGTAATCAAAAGGATTATTAAACCGAGCGGGTAGGGCCTGTTTTGATTGTATAGGGTGAAACTTCATAATGCAAAGGTAAGGAATAGTTGACGAGTAAACAAGTTTACGTGTGAACAAGTTGCTTGTTTTGGAGTTGACAAGTAGACAAGTTCACGGGTGTACAAGTTGCTTGTTTTGGAGTTGACAAGTAGACAAGTTCACGAGTGAACAAGTTACTTGCTTTTGAGACACATGAGATTATTGGAGAAATGAAAAGCAACAATAAAAGGAAAAAACACGTTTATCTCTGAGAAAAACATTACTTTTGTCGCTATGAAAAAATACTTACTTGTATTTCTAATGCTGATATGCTGTGGTTTATCTGTGATGGCACAGCAGGAGAATAAAGACGGAAAAGACCGCCCAAAGGTAGGTCTTGTGATTGGTGGCGGTGGTGCGAAAGGTGCTGCAGCCATAGGAATACTGAAGGAATTGGAGCGGGCACAGATACCAGTCGATTATATTGCAGGAACAAGTATAGGAGCGATTATAGGCGGATTATATTCTCAGGGCTATCGTGCAGACGACCTCGAAACACTCTTTTGTTCGCAGAATTGGCTGGCACTCTTGTCAGATAGAGATACAACACTTGTCGGAAAGGTCTATAAGGAAGCAGATGGCGTGGTTTATATCTTCGGTTTTCCTGTACGGAGAAAGGCTGATGCGAAAGTGAAGAAAGGCTTTGGAATGTTACATGGCGACCACATCTATAATTTTCTTGACTCTCTTGTTCGTCATTCTCCAGTACAACGTGGTACCGTTGAGAAGGCTATTCCCTTCTCGTGTGTAGCTTTTGACATTCGTCGTCAACAAGAAGTAGTACTCGATACAGGTTCTTTGGTGCGTAATATGCGTGCCAGTATGGCTATCCCCGGTGCGTTCAAACCAGTACGGATAGACACGTTGATGCTGGTAGATGGCGGTATGGGAAATAATCTTCCGGTAGATGTTGTGCGAAATATGGGGGCAGATATTGTTATTGCAATCGACCTTCATCAGCAGAAACATGATGATTATCGTTCGCCTTTTGGCTTTCTGAAGGGTATGGGAGGTATTTTGAAATGGATGGCAGAACGTCCTGATATTAAGAAATATAATGTCAATCGAACGCAAGCAGACCTTTACATTAATCCTGATTTAGGTCCTTATGGTCTTACTAATTTCAGTACAAAGGCTATAAAAGCTATTCTTCAAATAGGCGAGGAGACTGGATTGCAGTATCGAACGCAGATGGAAACGTTCATGAAAGACCACCAACGATGAATTATTTTCATGAAAAGAAATATTTTTCTTCATGAAAGTAAATATTTCTTTTCACGTAAATAAATCTTTTTGTTCATGAAAATAACTTGCAACAATGCTGTTTTAGGGCTTTCAAAACAGCATTGTTAGACTTGAAAAATCATCTTTTTAAAAGGCTTAAAGTTACCTTTTCTTCGTTCCACAGCTATCTTGTATGCGCTCATAAAACTGTCCGAGGATGTTGAGCATATCATCGGGCAAATAGCTGATAGCCTTTTCAATCATCCATTCTGGTACCTGATAATAGGCTTCAGCAACCGCACCAGCAATGCAAGCCTTCGTGTCTGTATCGTCATCACATAGTACAGCGAGGCGGATGGTCTCCTCGAAACTATTGGCATCCATGAAACAGCGCAGTGCCATCGGTACGGTTTCCTGACAGGTTCCATCAAAATGTCCTTCAGAACCAATCTTCTTAATATCCCGCATAGGTGGCAGTTTATATCCAAAGAACTTCTTAACTTTTCGCTCCAAATCCGACTTAGAGAAGCGCATCAAGCGCAGCCAATAAATCGCTTCAGCAATACATTGTGCGCCCTTAATACCTTCGGGGTGGTTATGACTTATGATAGCACTCTTCTTGGCTTCCTCTATTACGTCCTCCCATTCATCGAAGAGCCAGCCAATAGGGCTGACACGCATGGCAGATCCATTGCCACATGAATCCGTAGGCTGTGGATTATCGGAGTTAATCCATTGATAAAATCGCTTGCCATATCCGCCCATTGGGTCTGGATAACGACGACACCAATCGAGCAGACTCTCCTGATAGTCACGTTCATTCAGCACCGCATCGGCAATAGCGATGGTGCAGATTGTATCATCTGTGTAAGAACAATCGGGTGTAAAAAGCTCAAACCCTTGTTGTGGAGTTGCTCCGAATTCGAAGCGTGAGCCAACGATATCTCCTATAATAGCACCAATCATGAAGTTTCTTTTTAGTCTCTCCGTTGCTTGAGAGGGGATTGAAAAATACTATGGGGGTATATGTTTCCTTTTGGTTGTTAGTAGTAAATCTATATAAAAAATGATAATCAGACTCTTCTCTCTTACAAGGGAGAGGATAAGAAATGATATATAGTACTCCGACCGGGAATCGAACCCGGATCAAAGGTTTAGGAAACCTACGTTCTATCCATTGAACTATCAGAGCGAGTTTTTCAAACTTTACTTTGCTACCGTAGGATAGCTGTGCAATAGCTCTTGTCTGCAAAGTTAGGAAAAAAAAGTTATATATAGTGTGAAACAATAGATTTTTTACCTTTCCCTTATCGTTCTTGCTGGTGTTTTTTACCTAAATAAGGCTGTATCAAGAGGCATTGTGTGCTACTTGATACAGCCAGTCTTATTGTTGTAAAAGTAGGATGCTACTTATGTTTATGCCCCGTGGAAGAGATACTCCTTCTGAATGTCTTGTGTCATCAGCGTAAAGAGTTTCTCTTGTAGACGGTCGGCAAGGTCGAGTGCACTGTTAAGAATCTTGTCAGAGAACGCCTGTAACATGTCTTGTGCATGGAGAGGTTGTGTCTTATAGATGCGTAGATACTCTTCTTCCATCTCACGTTGACGTTGGTCGGTCTCAGCTTCAAACTTAGCATACGCCTCCTTGATGATAGGAGCATACTTGTTATAGTTGGTCATACCCAAAACCATTATCTTGCGGAACTTCCAATAAGCAGAGTCGTCACTTGACTCACCATTACCCTTTGTGTAAGCCTCTGGATAAGAAGTGATGCCCTGGTAGAGTGGGAGGAACACACCGAGGTCTGCCATTCCCATTGCAACATAGTTGATACAACCGATAGCCTGTGGCAGTTCTGGGCGTACCTGCAAGAGGTGGGTCTGAGTGGTACGGAAGATAGAAACTGGGCGATAAGGCTCCTTTGGATTGCTATTGAGATATGGGTCGTGCTCCGTATTGTCATAGTGGAAGCGGAATGCAGTGCGGAGTTCGGTCAGTGTGACCTTGTGCGCAGCCTTAGCAAAGATAGGGAAGGTGTTTTTTGCTACGTCATTCTTTATCTCTGGAGAGAATAACTGCTGCAATCCCCATACACGTGGGTAGTTATAAGTAGTGTCGAGTTTGATATCACGTGCGTAAGCCTCATGGAAATCGAAGGCACCCTGTGCTGGATTGTAGAGTCCATGCTTCTCTGCAAACTCAATCAAGTCGGCTGATGCGAGGTAATTCTCCTTATCATTCGGATCGTAGGTGCGGAAGCGGCTCTGGTTACCAGTTACGAAATACTGATCTTTTGGCATACGGCAAGCCAACCAGCGATGGCCGCAAGCTGTTTCCAAGTACCATATCTCCTTGCTATCTACAAAGCCGATACCGAAGCCTTCAGCAATACCATATTTCTCGATGATCATACCCAATCGCTCAACACCTTCACGGGCGGTGTGGATATAAGGTAGGGTAATGTTGAAGACAGAGTTTTCTGCCACACCATTCTCTACCAATGGGTCGTGTTTCAATACCTCGTCATTGCTGAAGATACTCTCCGTGGCACTCATGCCGACACCTGCCGTGTTGAAACCAGCACTACCCCAATGGCCGTGAAGATTATACGGAGAAAGGGCAGAATAGCCCAAAGCCTTCTCTGGAAGTTCGCAACGGAAAGGACTATCTTTGGCAACGAACTCGCGTGGACCATTGTCCGTATCTTCAAAAATCTCGTAATTCTTAGCTTCCATTGCGTCCCAGTCTTCTGAACGCGCTACTATCATAGAACCATCAGCAGTCTGTTCTTGACCAACGATGATGGTTGTACACTCTGATGGGAGTTTGTGCTCTATTTGCACATTGTTTGTTTTCATAAGCTTAAAAGTCTTAGTTCTTATTGTTAATTATTGATGACAAAAATAGTAAATATTCGTGGAAGTGGCGTAAGAAGTTAGGATAAAAAAGGTAAATAAGTGGAGTAAAGCTGCAAAATACCCATATATAGTTATTACTATGGAGTCTTTTATAGAGTTCAAGGTTGGAATATAGAGAGAAAAGTGTTATTTTTGCAGTGTGTGATATATAATAATACTGTTTGCTGATAGGCAATAAAAACGTGATTATGAAGAAAGTTAAGTCTCTTTTCTTTTTGTTGAGTCTTTGCATGATACTTCTCTCTTGTACCGATAAGAAGCCTGTTAGTCAGGCGCAGGAGTCGTCTGTACAGCAGGAAGATAGTGTGTCTGTAAAGAAGGTTGATAGTGTTAAGGTTGCGAAGAAGACATCAATAATGTATAAGATTCTTGTTCCTTTTAATTATCGTTTATGTAATCCAGATACGATAATCAACCACAATTGGGTTGAATTATATAAAGAAGGGAATGAATATTATGTTGGTAAAGCTCGGTATAGTATTGATATGAGAGAGGATGAGTGTTCAAGTACCATTCCAACATACCTATCAGAAAAACGAAACACGATATTGTTTGTCAATCAGTTGCCAATAAAGAAGGGAAAAGTTAAGATTGCTGATGTTGCGTTTTCAGATAGTACTTACTTGGAACCAGGCTCTGTAAGGAATTTTACTTTTGCTGGGAAACATTACAAGTTAGAGGCAAAGGCGCAGGGAGAAAGCCAATTAAAGAACTATACAGTATTGCTGAATGGAGAACGAATTGTTAGAGAGGCAAGGGTTGATGCAGCAAGTTTTGCGCTTCTGTTTGCAGGTGACTTGGATGGAGATGGGAAGTTAGATCTTGTTCTTTCCTTACCTACAGATTATGAGGAACTCCGTGTTGCCTTGTTCTTATCATCTTGTGCGCCCCCTGGTTTGCAAATGGGTAAAGTCGCAGAGATAGAGGATGACTTCAGTTGTTAAGCCCTTCTTGTTTTTTATTCGTTGTATAATGGATATTAGATAAAAAGTATTATATTTGTAAAGTGTTTGAAACAGAGATAAAGCGATTAACTTGTCAACTTGTTAACTCGTCAACTATAAAAAGATATAACTTGTTAACTCGTCAACTCGTTAACTTGTCAACTATAAAAAGATATGCTTCAGGAAAGTCCAATACAACTCTTACAACGTCAGCGTTTACTGCTCCAAATGGAGTATTATGCCGAGAAAGAAGCCTTTAGAAAGCAGACTGAGGCTGCTGGTATGCAGCGGAAAGTGAAGCGAGGTGACGCTTGGTTTCCGTTAAGAGTGGGCAAACGGTTTTATAATGGACTCAACCAACTATGCATTGAGGTATTTCGTACACAGGATGGGGATATCGAGCATAACTTTGAATGTGGTCGTCCGCTTCTTTTCTTTAAGTTCATTGAGACGGAGAAGGGGACTCCCAATAAGTCTGTTCAGCTGAAATACTATGGCTTTACAGGTACAGTATCGTATGTAGAGGGCGACAGAATGGTTGTTGCAGTCCCTGACTCTGCACCCTTATTAGACCTTCAATCAGCTTCAGAGCAGATTGGATGTCAATTAGGTTTTGATGAAACGAGCTATCAGATGATGTTCGATGCGTTAGACCGTACCATGAAAGCAAAAGGAAATAGGCTGGCTCATCTTCGTGACTTGTTCTATTCACGACAAAAGGTAGAGAAGTTCTCCTTTGCTCCTATTCGATTACCATGGCTGAATCCAACACAAGAAAAGGCTGTTAATGAGGTGTTATGGGCAAAGGATGTGGCGATAGTTCATGGTCCACCGGGAACGGGTAAGACAACAACATTGGTCGAAGCTATCAACGAAACACTGATGCGAGAGAGTCAGGTGATGGTTTGTGCGCAGAGTAATATGGCTGTTGACTGGATTTGTGAGAAGCTTGTTGACCGTGGTATCAATGTTCTTCGCATTGGTAATCCTACCCGAGTGAATGATAAGATGTTAGGTTTTACATACGAAAGAAAGTTTGAAGCGCATCCTGACTACCCTCAGTTGTGGTCGATTCGGAAGGCTATTCGTGAATTGAGAAACAATAGAAAGAAAGGTTCTGAAAGCTATCATCAGAAGATGGATAGGCTGAAGAGCCGTGCTACTGAGCTTGAGATACGTATCAATGCCGAGTTGTTTGGAGAGGCACGTGTCGTTGCTTCTACCCTCGTTGGTGCAAACAGCAGGATAATGGAAGGTCAGAAGTTCACGACTTTGTTTATCGATGAGGCTGCACAAGCCCTTGAAGCGGCCTGCTGGATAGCTATTCGCAGGGCATCGAGAGTTGTCTTTGCGGGTGATCATTGCCAACTTCCACCGACGGTAAAAAGCATAGCAGCCTTGCGTGGAGGATTGGGTAAGACACTGATGGAACGCATCGTAGAGAATAAACCAGAGGTTGTAACGCTGTTGAAGGTGCAGTATCGAATGAATGAAGAGATTATGCGCTTCTCATCCGATTGGTTCTATGGCGGACAGGTGGAAACCGCTCCGCAGATTAAATACCGTGGCATCCTTGATTATGACAATCCAATGGTATGGATTGATACGTCAAATGAAGCGGTCGTTTCATCGTATGATTTGACGGAAAGTGAAGCTAATTCAGGTCCTTCTCAGTCAAATAACGAAAAGGAAAACGCCTTCCATGAGCAGTTTGTTGGTTCTTCTTTTGGACGTATTAATAAAGGAGAAGCAGAGCTAACACTCAAGACTTTAAAGGATTATTTCACTAAGATTGGCAAGCATAGAGTGTTGGAAGAGCGGATAGATGTGGGAGTAATCTCTCCTTATCGTGCTCAAGTGCAGTATCTCCGTAGCTTGATTAAGAAGCGAGAGTTCTTCAAGCCCTATCGAAGTCTTATCAGTGTGAACACTGTTGACGGCTTTCAAGGACAGGAACGTGACGTGATACTCATTTCTCTTGTGCGTTCCAATGATGATGGTCAGATAGGTTTTTTACGTGATTTACGTCGTATGAACGTGGCTATAACACGTGCCAGAATGAAGTTGATAATCCTTGGTAATGTCCAAACAATGACCCAACACGAATTCTATAAGAAGCTGTGGGAAAGTCTTCCGCAGTCCTAAAAGTGTCTATTCTATTAGCCCAATTGGCCTTATTAGGCTAATTGGGCTAATTCTTTATACCCCCAATCCTAAAATATTTTTTATTTAATTACACACTGAAAAGTGGATTTATATCAATTTTTTATTTACTTTTGTGTCATAAAAGGAAATCTACTATGTTACAACGAGATTATTTTATTCGCTTGATAGAGGAATTCAATGCTGCTATTTCGCGCTTTCTTTCGAAGAAAGATGATGACTTAAAGCTGGATAAGGACTTGAAAGACCTTTATAGACAGTATGTTGGAGAGTATGATGATTTACGTAATCTCTCCGTTGACGAGCTGTTGAAATACGCTAAGGAGCAGTGGGATGAGGCTGAGCGAATAGATAAAATAAATATGGTTGCAGAGTTGCTACATGCTGAGGCAAGCTATAAAGGGCAACCTTTGCGCCAAATACTGTTGGAAAAAGCATACGCTTTATTTTATTATGTTGAGGCGAATGGCTCAACATTCTCTATCGACCGACATCAAAAGATGGAGGCTATGCGACAAGAGTTAGGTAATAAGCTCTCTCAAATAGATTGATGTTTGAGCGGGTAGATACGAAGGAGAATTATTTAATATCATAATAATATCAAGCTAAACCTAAATCACATCATTATGCTTGAGAAGAACATTAGAGAACAGATTATCGAGTTGATACACCAGCAGGTAGTACCTGCTGTTGGTTGTACAGAGCCAATGGCTGTGGCGTTGTGTACTGCACACGCTACAGAGTTGTTAGGTCAGAAACCAGAACATATTAGCGTGTTGCTCTCTGCTAATATTCTGAAGAATGCGATGGGAGTCGGTATTCCTGGCACGGGAATGATTGGATTGCCTATTGCTATTGCCCTCGGTGCTTTGGTGGGTAAGTCAGAATATCAGTTGGAGGTTATCAAGGACCTCACACCTGTTACTTTGGAGGCTGGCAAGACATTTATCAGTGAGAATCGAATTGATGTCAAACTGAAGGACGGTATCACCGAGAAACTATACATAGAAATCACTTGTGAGGCTGAGGGACATCGTGCCACAGCCATCATCATGGGTACCCATACGAATATTGTTTTTGAGGAGAAGGATGGTACTGTTTTGCATGATAAGATGCAACCCAGTGCTGCTGCTGTTGAAACAGCACCCCTCTGTCTGAACCTCAATAAGGTATGGGAGTTTGCAACAACTACTCCTATCGATGAGATTGAGTTTATCCTTGAAGCAAAGCGTTATAATCTTCGTGCTGCTGCTGAGGCTTTGAAGGGAAATTACGGACATTGTTTGGGAAAGATAATGGACCGTCCTTTGAGTCGTGGAATCTTTGGTAACAGCATTTTCTCACACGTTATTGCGAAGACCGCTTCAGCCTGCGATGCCCGTATGGGTGGTGCTTTGATTCCAGTGATGAGTAATAGCGGTTCTGGAAATCAGGGTATCTGTGCAACCAATCCAGTGGCTGTTTTTGCGAAGGAGAATGAGAATACACGTGAGGAACTTATCCGCGCACTCACCTTGAGTCATCTCACAGCCATCTACATCAAGCAGAGTCTTGGTGCACTCTCAGCCCTTTGTGGTTGTGTCGTAGCAAGTATTGGTTCCAGTTGTGGTATTACTTATCTGATGGGAGGCAATTATACCAATGTTTGTCATTCGGTAAAGAACATGATAGCCAACCTTACTGGTATGATTTGCGATGGTGCGAAGCCAAGTTGTTCACTAAAGATTTCATCGGGTGTGTCAACAGCTATCCTTTCAGCAACACTTTCCATGGAGGGCAAACACGTAACGTCTGCAGAGGGAATCATTGACGAAGATGTTGATAAGTCTATCCGAAACCTTACAAGCATTGGTAAGGAAGCGATGTGTATTACCGATGATATGGTGTTGAATATTATGACGCATAAGTGCAATTAAAAAGACTATTGCACCCCAACTCAGTCTTATTGTCGAATTATTTTCATGAAAAGAAATATTTTTTGTCGTGAAAATAAATATTTATCTTCATGAAAAGAAATTCTTTTTTTCATGAAGATAAATTGTTTTTAGCCGTTTTGTAGTACTGAATGGATGCCATTTCATCCTACGCTCGTTCGTATGTTACAATCGTATTAACATACTTCTCTACCTTTACAACACGTATATTCTCTGGGAGTTTTGGTGCTTCTACACCTTCGTTAACCGTGAAAGGAGCCGATTCTATGCGTATCTCGTCCCATAGTCCAGCATCTAAAAAACTCTGTAAGGTTTTTGCACCACCTTCCACGATGAGACTTTGCTTCTTTTCAGCATAGAGATGCGACAGCACTTCAGCAGGTGTTGCGTATTCTCCCTCCTTTGTCGGCCGACTTGTCAGCACTAACTTCTCTGGATTTGGACCGCTCCATTCCCTCACCGTCAGCTGTGGTTGTTCTAATTCTTCCGTTGTTTTCCCAACGAGAATCGCATCATTCTCAGCCCTCATCTTATGCACCAACATTTTAGTGAAAGGCGTAGAGATAATCAATGGCTGATAGTCTTTACCCGGCAAGTTGCCAATATAAGCCACGCCAGAGTTATTAGTACAAGTAGTTACACCATCTTTACTACCATTTATAATACTCGCATCATCAGGGGTATCTCGGTGATTACTCCCCTCCCTATGGGGGAGGGGTAAGGGGGAGGGGCTGGCTGGTGTGTTGAATGGCGTGTTGGTTAGTCTACTTTCTGTTTCCGCCCACTTCAATATCACATAAGGTCGTTTATGTGTATTATAAGTAATAAACCGTTTATTCAGTTCTAAACACTCTTTCTCCAATACACCCACGGTCACTTCTATCCCTGCTTCGCGAATCTTCTTCACCCCACGTCCTTGCACTTCAGCAAAAGGATCGATGCAACCGCATACCACACGGTGCACACCCTTACTGATAATCAAGTCGGCACAAGGAGGTGTTTTCCCATAATGAGAGCAAGGCTCAAGACTGACGTACACCGTTGCTTCACGTAGCAAAGTCTCGTCTTCCTTCCTTACAGATGCAAAAGCGTTCACCTCCGCGTGCCCTTTGCCACAACGTACGTGGTAGCCCTCACCAATAATCCTACCCTCCTTGCTCACAATAACCGCCCCGACCATTGGGTTAGGCTTAGCAAGTAGCTGCCCATTGCGTGCTAATTGTAAGCAGCGACGCATGTATTTTTTGTCAGTTTCTTCTTGTTTCATTTCATTAAAATTCCTATCTTTGCAGCTATGACATATCAAGATTTATGGCGCAGACTCACTCCTTTGTATGATGAAGGTGAAGCGCAATCTATCGTTCGGCTTGTATTAGAGGTTCAGTTTGGCATCAAGCTGACCGATATATATACGGGCAAAGTTAATGAATTATCTCGAGAAGCGGAGGAGGAATTAGAGAAAATCATCTCTCGCTTGGAGCGTTCGGAACCTGTACAGTATGTTTTAGGACGTGAAACCTTTTGTGGGCGCACATTTCATGTGGCTCCGGGCGTATTGATTCCACGTCCAGAGACTGAGGTGCTGTGCCGTTGGATAGAAGAGGATAACAACCAATGTTATTGCGCTTTGCAACCTCCTGTACCCCTGCAGGTGTTAGATGTAGGAACAGGCAGTGGTTGTATTGCTGTTACGTTGGCTGCTGACCTACGCAACTCGGCGGTTACAGCGTGGGATATATCGGGTGACGCACTGCTTATTGCACGTGAGAATGTACACCAATGGCAGGTTCGTGTTGAACTAAAAATGGAGGATACGCTTCATCCTTCAGCATCGGCTATGCAGCAGCAATTTGATATTATAGTGAGTAATCCACCTTACATCTGCGACAAAGAACGGACAGAGATGAAGGAGAATGTGCTTGCGTATGAACCAGAAACGGCACTCTTTGTTCCTGATGATGACCCACTACGTTTCTATCGTGCAATAGCTGAATATGGCGTGCAGGCTTTGTCGGCTGATGGTGTGCTTTATTTTGAGACCAACCCATTGTATATTAATGACGTGAAGGAGATGTTAAACGCGTTAGGTTATAAGCGGGTAGAACTGAGAGAAGACCAGTTTGGTAAGCTTCGCTTCACTAAAGCCATCCGACCATGATACAGAAACGGCCGATATTAGAGCCGCAAGCCCTGAAGAAACTTGCCGATTTATGTGCGAAAGGTGAGCATTGCTCTGGTGAGATGTTAGAGAAGATGCGTAAATGGGGACTATCAGAAGATGCGCAAGCACGTATTATGGAGAAGTTGATAACGCTGCATTACGTTGATGATAGCCGTTATACGGAGTCTTTTGTGCATGATAAAATTCGCTATAACAAGTGGGGTAGACGAAAGATTGAGCAGGCTCTGTGGATGAAAAAGGTTGATAATGCCGTCTCATCGCCCATCCTTGATGCGGTAGATGACGAAGAATATCTTGAAGTCTTGCGCCCATTGTTAGCGAGTAAGTATCGTACTATCAAAGCAGAGAGCGACTATGAGCGTTCAATGAAGTTGATAAAGTTTGCCATGGGGCGTGGTTTTACGATGGATTTAATCCGTAGGTGTATAGATGAAGGAGTCGTTGCTGCGGACGATGATGTAGACTTCGTAGACGATGAAACAGACGATTAGTTTATTGGCTCGCCTGATAGACACCCTTGCCCCTCGTCCTTGTACGGTTTGTGGTAGGCGTCTGACCGTTACGGAGGAGGTGATGTGTGCTTGTTGTAATCACTCTCTTCCTCGCACGGGCTATGCAAAATCAGGTTATGACAATAAGCTTGTGCGTCTCTTTTGGGGTAGGATTCCCATAGAGAAAGGTGCTGCTTTCTTCTTTTATAAAGCCCATTCTGACACCAGTCGTTTGCTTTATCAATTGAAGTATGGCGGACATCCTGAGATAGGTGAGCGACTTGGGCGTATTGTTGCAGCAGAGTTTGCACAAGATGGCTTCTTCGATGGGATCACAGCTGTGGTTCCAGTGCCGCTTGCTCGCCAGCGTGAGCGAGAAAGAGGGTATAATCAAAGTGTGGAGATAGCGCGTGGTATCAGTGCAGCAACTGGTTTGCCAGTCTTAGATAAGGTCTTAGAACGTGTTAGTTTTCATGGTAGTCAGACGCAAAAAGGACGTTGGGAACGAAATGAAAACGTAGAAAAAGCCTTCCATCTCCTTGATTCTTCCGCCCTAAATAATCAACACATCTTGTTGGTTGATGATGTTATTACTTCTGGTGCCACCCTTGTTGCTGCTGCCAAAGAAGTTCTTAAAGGAGAGAATGTCAAAGTCAGTGTCCTCTCATTGGGCTTTGCGAATAATGATTAATCAGTATCATTACGCTTCGTACCATTATAGTTAGTCTATGAGTAGTACTCGTCTTTGTAAGTAATTAGTAGTTAATTGTATCTGTCCTGATAGTAGATAAGGTTTTTTCGGTTTGTTTTCTATTGATGTGCGGAGGCTCAACACCATTGGTGCGAAGGCTTAGCACGAATAGTGCGGAGGCTTAACACCACTGCAATATGGAGTCGGAAAAGTAACGTTAGATGGTTGTTAGGAAGAGTTATACTACTCAAAGCAAATAAAACTGTTCTTGTATTTGATAGGAGTATCATCTGTTCTTGTTATCTTCTTTTATAGTCTTTTTATCCTTTAATCTCAGAAAAAATGTGTAAGTTTGCAGTTAGTATATAACCATAAACTATCAAGATGGAAGATTTAAAGAAAGTCTTTGCAGGCAAACTGCTCGGAATTAAAGCTATTAAGTTGCAACCTAACGACCCATTTACATGGGCAAGTGGTTGGAAGTCACCATTCTATTGTGATAACCGCAAGACGTTATCGTTCCACGATGTACGTTCGTTTGTGAAGCTCGAGTTAGTTCATGCTATCCTTGAGAACTTCCCTGAGGCTACGGCAGTGGCAGGTGTTGCTACGGGTGCTATCGCACAGGGTATGCTCGTTGCTGATGAATTGGCATTGCCATACGCATACGTTCGTCCGAAACCAAAGGACCACGGTATGAAGAATCAGATTGAAGGTGAACTCCCTGCAGGCTCTAAGGTTGTCGTTGTAGAAGACCTTATCTCAACTGGTGGCTCTTCTTTGAAAGCTGTTGCTGCACTTCGTGAAGCAGGTTTTGAGGTTGTGGGTATGGTTGCATCTTATACCTATGGTTTCCCAGTAGCTGAGGAGGCGTTCCGTGAGGCTAATGTAAAGCTTGTAACGCTCACCGATTATGAGCATGTTGTAGAGAAAGCACTTGAGACAGGTTATATCAAGGAGTCTGAGGTTTCTATGTTGCATGATTGGCGTAAGGACCCAGCAAACTGGAAAAAGTAATATCTAAGCATTCCACTGGAAGGGAAGTCCTTTCTTTCAAAGGGATTGTTGGTGTATGATATTGTGTAGTGGGCGCATTATTCGTGCGTCCCTACATTTAGATATGTGCTTCTATAACAATTATTTCCGCTTACTTCCAGTCCTTTCCTCCTTAACTTCCCAATAAAAATATTCAATGACAAAGTTTGAAAGTAGCGTAAAGCAGATTCCCCATTCTCAGCAGAGTGTTTACAACACGCTGAGCGATTTAAATAATGTACAGCGTCTGAAGGAGCGTCTTCCAGAAGGTTCTACTGGTAATGATGACATGGATAAGGTCAAAGAAAGATTACAGAATATCACCTTTGATCAGGACTCATTGTCTATGACAGTTGACCCAGTTGGTCAGATTTCTATGCGTATTATTGAGCGCGAAGAACCTAAGACGATTAAGTTTGAGAGTGATAACTCACCCTTATCATTTAATTTCTGGATTCAGATACTGCCTGTAACAGAGTCTTCTTCAAAGATGAAACTCACGATAGATGCCGATATTCCTTTCTTTGCAAAGGGTATGGTGTCAAAGCCTTTACAGGAGGGTATTGAGAAGATTGCCGATGCTTTGGCAATGATTCCATTCGAATAAGACGTTCACCTCCTTCCTAAGGGAGGAGGACTTGATGTTTTTTATATAGATAAAGAAGTAAGGTATGAAGAAGCTTGTTCAGTCTGTTTTGTTAATGCTTATAGTGCTATTGTCATCTTGTGGTGATGTAGTTGACTATGAGTATAGTAGTCATCGTAACTTCTTTACCTTTCACAACGAGACACATCAAGACCCAATCCTTGCAACAGCGATGAATCCTTTGTCGCCAGGTGTGTATTGTACGATAAGAACTAACTTTGTTAGCGGTCGTTATAGTTTCTCTTTTGAGAACAATCAAGGACTGAAATCAAGTGCTCCTGTGTGGTTTGATGGTATTGATCTTAGGTTGGAGAGCTGGAAACATGTGGGTTTGAATAATGGACTCATCGTTGGTTATGGCAACTTGGACAACCCTTCTCCTTTCTATGCTTACGACTTACAGTGTCCTAATTGCTTCAATACCAATGCGCTTCCGCTGCGTTCTTATGAGTTGAAGATAAGCAGTGATGGCTTTGCTACTTGTAGTAATTGTCATCGTAGGTATAACCTTAACACTGGCGGAAATGTTGTCTCTGGCGATAGCGGTAAGAAACTGATGCGCTATCGTGCAAGCAGTACAGGCCCTTATGGCGTGTTGGGGGTAAATTAAGGTAATTAACCTGATTGGACTAATTGGTCCAATAGGCTTAATAAGGCTAATAAATAAAAAAACTTGCAAAACCTTTGCCAGTTCGAAGATTTAGCCTTATCTTTGCAAACGGTTTGCCGCAATGGTGGAATTGGTAGACACGAGGGACTTAAAATCCCTTGGCCAGTAATGGCTGTGCGGGTTCGAGTCCCGCTCGCGGCACTTCTTCTTAAATCCTATGCGCATGAAGCGAATAGCATACATACTTTTGTTCTCCCTGCTGTTAGTTTCTTGTGGTACCCGTAGCGGTTACTTCAAGATGGAGGGACGCTTCTTGCACATGAATCAAGGCGAACTTTATGTATATAGTCCTGATGGTGGTATAGCAGGTTTGGATACCATCAAGATTGAAGCAGGACGCTTTTCTTACGAGAAGCCTTGTAGCAAACCTTCTACACTAATTATCATCTTCCCTAATTATTCCACGCAACCAATCTTTGCCGAATCGGGTGAAGCGGTTGAGGTGAAAGCGGATGCTTCCCATTTGAAAGAGATGGAAGTAGAGGGTACGAAGGATAATGAACTCATGACTAAGTTCCGTAAACAGATAGCAAGTGTTTCTCCTCCAGAGGAGTTGAAGTATGCTATTGCATTCATCAATGATCATCCGGAGTCTGCTGTGAGTGCGTATCTACTTAATCGTTATCTTGTTCAAACAGAGTCTCCTGATTATAAGCAGTCTGCAAAACTTTTACCCTTATTAATAAAAGAGCAGCCTGATAATGCTTCTTTGGGTCGTCTTCAACGACATCTGTCTGAGCTTGGCTCACTGCCAATCGGTAGTAAGATACCTAAGTTTACAGCTAAAGATGTCAATGGAAAGACGGTTAATAATGCGACTTTCCAAGGAAAGGATGTAGTTATTATCAATACTTGGGCGGCTTGGAGTTACGAGAGTCTTGATATCCAGCGAGCACTGAGTGATGCTGTGAAAGCGGGAAAGATGGCTGCTTTGGGTATCTGTGTAGATGCTAACCCTAAGGAGGTTAGACAAGTATTAGAGCGTGATGGGGTTGAGTTTTCCAATGTTTGTGACGGAAAACTACTTAATACACCACTGCTCAAAACCTTTGGTCTTAATACTATACCTGATAATATCGTCATTCGTAACGGGAAAGTGGTAGAAAAGAACATCACTGCTAATACCATCCGTCAGCGTTATGGCGCAGACTAAAAACCAATATCGTGCTTGTAAAGACATTTTGTGCAGCTGTTAACGGAATGGAAGTCACCACCGTGATAGTTGAAGTTAGTATTACGCGGGGCGTATTGTTCCACCTTACCGGTCTTGCAGACGGAGCGGTAAAGGAGAGCCATGACCGTATTGCTGCAGCACTTCTTAATACTGGTTACAAATTTCCTGTAGCCGATATCACCGCCAATCTTGCTCCAGCCGACCTCAAGAAGGAAGGCTCCAGTTTTGATCTCCCATTGGCAATAGCCATCTTGGCTGCCAATGAGAAGATGAGTTGTGACCGTTTGCGAGAGTTTATGCTTGTGGGAGAGTTGAGCCTTGATGGTACTTTACAGCCTGTTAAAGGCATACTACCCATAGCTATTAAGGCTCGTGCCGAGAAGTTTAAAGGTATTATTGTACCGAAAGCTAATGAGCACGAAGCGGCTGTGGTTGACACGTTAGAGGTCTATGGAATGGATAATATCCTACAAGTAATAGACTTTCTTAATGGTACATCAAATCCAGAACCTTGTTTTGTAGATACTCGGAAGGAGTTTTATGAGCATCAATATGCTTTTGACCTCGACTTTGCTGACGTCCGTGGACAAGAGAATGTGAAGCGAGCATTAGAGGTTGCAGCGGCTGGCGGACATAATCTTATCATGGTTGGACCGCCCGGAAGTGGTAAGAGTATGATGGCAAAACGCCTTCCTTCCATTCTTCCTCCTTTGTCTCTTTCAGAGAGTTTAGAAACAACTCAGATTCACTCGATAGCTGGTAAGTTACGTCGTGACACAGGCTTGATTACACAACGTCCTTTCCGTAGCCCTCACCATACTATCTCTGAGGTTGCACTTGTGGGTGGTGGAGCTAATCCAATGCCGGGTGAGATAACCCTTGCACACAATGGAGTGCTCTTCTGTGATGAGTTACCAGAGTTTAATAAGCATACTTTAGAGGTGCTTCGACAGCCTTTGGAAGACCGTCATATAACGATTTCACGTGCCAAGTATACGGTCACTTATCCTTGTAGCTTTATGTTTGTGGCGAGTATGAATCCTTGTCCGTGTGGCTATTTTGCCGATCCTACGCATCATTGCGTTTGTTCACCGGGGCAGATTCAGAAGTATCTTGCCAAGATATCTGGTCCGCTAATGGATAGAATCGACATTCAATGCGAGATTGCCCCTCTCCCCTTCAAAGACATTTCGCAGGCAACACCAGGCGAACCGAGTACTGCTATTCGTGAGCGAGTCATCCGAGCGCGTGCTATTCAGACCGATCGCTTCAGCAGTTATCGTAATATTCATTGTAACGCACAGATGAATGAGCGTATGATTCATGAGTTTGCGGAACCTGATGAAGCTTCTATCAAGTTGCTCCGTGATGCTATGGAACGTTTGAAACTATCTGCTCGTGCTTATAATAGGATTCTAAAGGTAGCGCGTTCGATAGCTGACTTGGAAGAGTCAGAGGCTGTACAAGTGCAGCATATCGCTGAGGCGATAGGATATAGAAACTTGGATAGGAGCGACTGGGCTGAGAGATGAGCTTGCTCTAAAGCCCAAAGACTTAACAACAATACAATAACTAAATACAAAAGAATATGAGAAAATTATGTGTTTTCACATTTTTGCTGTTAGCTATCGCTGTATCAGCACAGACAGACAAGGCATTTATGACTGTCGACTGGGGGAAGATAAAGGCAGAGGTAGAAGCTAACCCGCAGCGTGTGCAGCAGTTAGTCGACATTTTTATCAATGTAGATGCTGATACCACATTGACTGCTGAAGACAAAATTTTGGCTGTTTATGGACGGACTTACCTTAATAATGGTAGAGATTTGTTGATGGAATTTGATATGTCGAAGGCCAGAAATGAAGGTAAGTTTGATAAAGCAGCTGCAATTGCAGACAAAGTTCTTGCCAGCAATCCCCTTAATACAAATGCGATAGTATCTAAGATTTATAATTTTAGGATACTTGTCAATAAAGAACCCGATAAATCATGGATGTTGAACGATAGTCTTAAGGTTTATAGTGTTCGTTTATCGCGCATCCTTGATACTATCTTTATGACTGGCGATGGTAGTAAGGAATATCCTTTCTCTGTAACTACAGTAGGTGATGAATATAATCTTTTACAATTCTTCTTTGGTATTTTTAAAGTTAATGGGCAGTCGGTTGTGGGTACTTGCGACCGTCTCGTTTTGGGTGAAACCAATAAGAATTATTCATCTCCTGATATTTATTTTGATGTAAAACGTGTCTTTGAAATAGAAAAGTCCATGTTCAATTCGCAAGGAGGGGATGGGAAGTAAAGAAGTAAAATGTATAAGGTAATCTTTTCCTTTATCTCTTATAGAAGTATCATAATGTTTAAGTCCCTTCCCATTCGGGGAGGGCTTTTTTGTTGATTTGGTTTTGTATTGTAATAATTTTTCACATCTTGATTTTTAATTGATGCTCTTTTAGCTTTGAAAAGACACCCAGTTGGCTTCGAAAAGATGCCCTTTTGGACGCTAACTAACGCCCTTTTGAAAGCCAATTAAGCACCTTTTGTTTTACTGTTTTGTAAGTCTTTGATTATTTGTTAGTTACGAGTGTGGTTTTTATGACCCCTTTTGGCCCCTTTTTTAGATAAAAACACCCTTTGTTTTGTAAATAAATTTCAGTAATACTCGATAGTTTTTCTACTAACTAATACGTGTCTTTTATATCTGCAGAAGATTGACTCTTGGGAGGCAGCAACAATCTTTTATTACACAAATAAGGCTTTTTGAGAATATTCTAAGGATAAACGAGATATGATGTATTGCTTTTTAAAGTTTGTTTCGTCAAATAAGTTTTCTCTGTTCAATATTATATATAGCAAGAAAACTTCAATTTTTGCCCATTTCATCGATAGTTTTAAGGGTTATTGTAGTCTTACTTCAATATAGAGCAAAGGATTTTCTGCTTATTTCTAAACAGATTAATGCAAGGAATAAACTGCCGTAGAAAAGCGTGATTAGGATTCTTTTCGTACACACTTAAAGTCTTTTTAGATGTCAACACTTGTTGTTGAAGCTTATAATGGTTGTGGTATTTATTTGTATATTACTAACTCTAACTTACTGATAATCAGTAGAGAGTATTTGTAATTTCTTCTCACTTCCTTTTATTATCTATTATAAAGGCTTATTTTCGTGTATCTTTGCATACACCTTTTAGAAAAAGGAGTTTCCGTTACAAAGACAGGAAATAATTTTAAAAACATAAATCAAATCAACAATCATGAAACCATTGCAAACTGAGAACAGTTCATGGCACAAAGTTCTTGCCGTCTTGGTGGGACTTATTTGCACATTGAACGTAGCAGCTCAACAAATCAATGTCAAAGGTTCGGTAACTGACCAGCATGGTGAGCCCGTCATCGGCGCAACCATTATGGAGCAGGGAACCAAGAATGGTGTGGTGACAGATATCGATGGAAACTTCGTACTGTCTGTTGCAAGTCCAAAATCACGACTCCGTGTGACTTATATTGGTTACAAGACACAGGAGTTGCCTGTGAATAATCAGACCGATTTCAAAATCAAGTTGCAGGAAGATGCTGCCAATCTTGATGAGGTCGTTGTCGTTGGTTATGGTACGATGGATAAGAAGGAGTTGACCTCAGCAGTCTCTCACGTATCGGCACGTAACTTTACACAAGTAGCAAGCGTAGACCCTTCAATGATGATTCAGGGTAAGGTTGCTGGTGTTAGTATTACTAATACTGGCTCTGGTGACCCTAATAATCAGGCAAGTATTCAGATTCGTGGTGTGTCATCCCGTGCTGCAGGCTTAGGTCCATTGATTGTTATTGATGGTGTACCAGGTGGTAATCTTACTAATATCAACCCAAATGATATTGAGAGTTACGACGTCCTCAAGGATGGTGCAGCGTCAGCAATCTATGGTACACGTGGTTCTAATGGTGTCATCCTTGTGACAACTAAGAAGGGAGCGCGCGATGGTAATCTCCATACAACTTATAATGGTACTGTAGCTTTCGATGTAATCAAGAAAGACCTTGATATGCTTGATGCTGCAGAGTATCGCGCTAATCGCTTGGCATCGGGTACTGGTTATGACCTTGGCGGTTCAACTGATTGGATGAAAGAAGTAGGTCGAGTAGGTGTTCGCACTGTTCATACATTGACGCTTAGTGGTGGTAATATCAAGTCTAATTACCGTGCATCGGTAGACTATCGTGATGCAAAGGGTATTGATAAGTATTCTGGACGTCGTGAGTATGGTGCACGTGTCTCTTTGAATCATACAAATAAGAGTGGTCTTGTTACTTTTGGATTGAATGTAGCACCTCGTATTGCTTATCGTAAGAATGCAACTTGGGATGTATTCCGTAATGCTATGGAGGCGAATCCAACGACACCTGTATGGGATCCGCAGAATTCAGCATTGTATTATAATTTCAAGGGACAGCCAGCAGCATGGAACCCAGCAGAACAAGTGAAACGACAGAAGGATACTGGAACAACCCAGTTGATTGATTGGGATGGTACAGTGAAGCTGAACCTCTTCCCACTCTTGTTGAAGAATCCAGGCAATCAGACATTGACCAGCCAGTTGACCTATGCTGACCACCAGTATTCTAATTACAATCAATGGTTCCGTCCATCAACGAATACGCAAACTATTAATGCTGGTCGTACAGGTGAGGCAAGCCAGAGTTATGGCAAGGAGTCTCTCCAGAGTTTAGAATGGATTAACAACTATACTAACTCTTTTGGTAGTCATAACATTAAAGCAATGTTGGGTTACTCTTATCAGGAGTCCCTTTATTCAGGCTTCAATGCTAATAATAAGGACTTCCCTAATGATGCCTTAGAGGACAACAACCTTGGTACGGGTGCTTACATGAAGGATAAGGACGAGTTAGGTATGGGTTCCTATAAGAATGGTAATAAGCTGATAGCTTTCTTCGGTCGTATAAGCTACGACTGGAAGAGCCGTTATATGGTTACTGCTTCTTTGCGTCATGAGGGTTCAACAAAGTTTGGTGAGGATTATAAGTGGGGTAACTTCCCTGCTGTATCAGCAGGTTGGCGTATCTCTGACGAGGCATTCATGGCAGGAACAAAGAGTTGGTTGACCGACTTGAAACTTCGTGCAGACTATGGTGTTACTGGTAACCAGAACTTCGATAGCTATAGATCGCTTGACACAATGCAGGGCTTTGGCTACTATATGTATAATGGTAAGTCTTATCAGGTATGGGGTCCTGGAAAGAATCCTAATAGTAAACTCCACTGGGAGAAGGGTAAGAACTGGAATATCGGACTTGACTGGGCATTGTTTAATGGTAATCTCTATGGTTCATTTAACTATTACAGCCGTAAGCAGCAAGACCTTTTGGGTGATTATGCAGTACCAGTTCCTCCTTACTTGTTTACAACAACATTCGTAAACGTAGGTACAATGCGTAACTATGGTTTTGAGTTTGATATTACATGGAATGCTATCAAGACAAAGGACTTCTCTTATACTGTGAATGTGGTTGGCTCAACGATGGGTAATAAGTTCGTGAGCTTCAGCAACGATCAGTATGAAGGAAGAAGCTATGAAGATCGTGTAGGTACGCAGGATCCTTATCCATTCCATTATTTGCAGCGCCTTGAAGAGGGTAAGCGTGTTGGTAACTTCTATATGTGGAAGTATGCTGGTATTGACCCACAGGGCCGTTGGATTGTTTACGATAAGGATGGTGATAAAATCTTGGCAGATAACGCAACCGATGAAGATCGTCAGTATGTGGGTAATGGCTTGCCAAAGTTCACGGGTTCAATGACTCACAGTTTCCGTTATAAGAACTTTGATGCAACACTGTTTTTCCAAACAGCACTTGGCTTCGATATCTTTAATATTCATGACTTCTACTATGGAATCAAGAACTTCCAAGGCAATGTAATGGATAAGGCATATAGCAAGAACCTCGCAGTAACACAGAATCCAATTGTTAGCGACTACTTCCTTGAGCCTGGTGACTATCTGAAACTGTCTTCTTTCAGCCTCGGTTACACACTGAATCTGAACAAGAAGTACATTGATGCGATTCGTATCAACTTGACAGCAACCAACCTCTTCACGATTACTAAGTTCTCTGGAATTGACCCATCAACCTATCAGGTGAATGGTCTTGAGCCAGGTGCAACAGGTTCTCGCTCTTACTACCCATCAACTCGACAGTTTATGCTGGGTCTGCAGGTTGACTTCTAAATAATAAGAAAACTTTTTAGACATTGAAAGAACAATGAATAAGATATATAAATATGCTGCTTTGCTAATGATGCCAGCAGCATTGATGACAACTTCCAGCTGTACAGACTTAACAGAAACACTGTACGATCAGGTTGCTTCAAATAACTATTACAATACTAAGGATGATGTTATTCGTGCGGTACTTCGTCCGTTTGAGCATGGATTCTGGAGTATTCAGAGCCGTCAGGTACTGAATGAAGAGACAGCCGATCAGCTGATTACCCCTACTCGTGAAGACTGGTGGGATGATGGTGGACGCTGGGCTAAGCTTCATCAGCACAAGTGGGACAATAAGACTGGTGAAGCACAGTCTGAGTTCAATGGCTGTTATCAGGGCATTGGGCAGGCTAATAAGGTAATTGAAGACCTTAATAACCTCACAGCTTCAAAGTTTGGCTTCTCAGAGGAAGAGTTTAATAACTTGAAAGCACAGAATCATGTATTGCGTGCTTGGTTCTATCTTCGCCTCTTAGATGCTTTCCGTAACGTTTATTTATCTACAAGTTTCTACGATCAATCAAAGAACTCTACAGGGCAGGTTCAGCCTAAGGAAATCTTTGATTTCATAGAGAAAGACTTAAAAGAAGCGCTTCCTCTGTTGACAAAGAAGACTTCTTTGGGTGGTAATCAGAAGCTGCAAGGACAGTGGACACAGGCTGGTGCAGCTGCATTGTTGGTTCGTCTGTATATGAATGCTAAGGTTTATGTAGGTGAAGACCGCTTTGCTGATGCCGAGAAGTATGCTCAGGCAATCGTTGATGGTATGTATGGAACATACGCTGTTGCCGATCGTTGGGATGCTGCCTTCGACTGGGATAATGAGACTTGTGATGAAGTTATCTTCGCATTCCCAGGTTCTTCGGGCGAAACTCACTGGCACTATACGGGCGATTTGTACTGGTGGTCAGTTCCTTCTAAGGCAAATGAGTGGCTTAATGATACAAAGAGCAAGGAGGGTTCACATAATATTAAGTACTCTGCTTCACCAAGTTATAACCCTAAGGGTGAGAAATATACTTTCGAGTTGGGTATGCCTATCGCACAGTTCAAGAAGTATCCTTCTGATGTTCGCTTGAAGATGTATACCAATCTTGGTAATGGTCGTCGTGAAGGTATGTTCATCTATGGTAAAATTAAGTACACTGATGCTGATGGTAACCAGCAGTATCTAAAGGATCACCACGGAACTTATGCACTTGATATCCGCGATGCAGTAGGTGTCTTTGGCGCAACAGATGGTAGTAAGTGGTTGTCAACAAGCGAGAGCAGTATCAAGCATGGTGATGACAACTCTGGTTGGATGTTTGCTAAATATCCACTCTATTCTGATAACGAGAAGGCTCAGCAGCTTGAAGCAGACTATTGCGAGATTCGTTTGCCAGAGATTATCTATAGCCTTGCCGAGTGTAAGCTCCGTAGTGGTGATGTCACAACGGCAGCAAAACTGCTGAATACGGTTCGTAAGCGGAACTATCCATCATCTGACTGGTCAACAGTTCTCTATGCTCCAGAGGGTTCTGCAAGTCTCGATATGAAAGAGATGTTGGCAGAATGGGGCCGTGAGTTCTTCGCAGAAGGTCGCCGTCGTGTTGACTTGATTCGCTTTGGCAAGTTCCAAGATGCATGGTGGGACAAGGAAACAGATGCTGATAAGCACACCGAGATATTTCCATTCCACCCAGAAATCATTGGTGCCCACAAAGGAATGAGGCAGAACTTAGGTTACGAATGATGTTTAACGACTAAAAGCTATTATAGAAATGAAAAAGTTAATGAAATATGGAATGTATCTGATGTTGGCGCTTCTTGCGCCAGCCTCATTCCAATCATGCAACGATGATAAGGATATTGTGGTCATAACAGAAGAACTTCCATTGAAGGTTGATCATCTTTATATGGTGGGCGATGCTACTCCTGCTGGATGGAACATCGGTGAGCCATACGAGATGACACGTGATACAGAGAATAAATATCTCTTTACTTATCATGGTAAACTAAAGACTGGAGAGATTAAGTTACCTCTTTCTAAGGGTGATTGGGGTGCTACATTCGTTTATGCTCCTGCTGCTAATACTGAAATCAACGATAAAGGTGTAGCCAGTGATGCGATTGATATTCGTAAAGGTGGTGCTGATAATAAGTGGAAGGTAACAAAGGCAGGTATCTATACCTTCGCTGTCGACCTCCGCACACGTAAGCTTACTGTTATTTATGAAGGTGAAGAACCAGCAGGTCCAATCGTTCCAATCGAATCTGAATGGTTGTCATTCATCGGTAATGCAACGCCATACGGTTGGGATATTGATGGCTTGAAAGCAAAGGTACAGGACGGTTCTGCTAAGTTTGCTAAGACCTCTTCTAATCCATTACAGTTTACTTATGAGGGGCATTTAAACTTAGGTGAGTTCAAGTTGTCATTTGATAAATCAGATGGATGGAACAACTTGATTCAGGCACCTGTAGCTGATTGTGAGTTCAACCATGATGGTCCTGCAACGCAGGGTATGGTTGTTGGTGGCGATGACAATAAGTGGAAGGTAACAGAAGCTGGTACTTATACGATTGTATTCGACCTCACAAAGCATGAAATTAAGGTAACGAACTTTGTTGCTGATGCACCTGCTCCAGCTGCACCATCTCCTTGGGATACTGAGAATGTATATCTGATTGGTAGCGCAACTCCTGCAGGTTGGTCTGTTGAAAATGGCGTGTCTATCACAAAGACAGGCGACCACCTTTTCTCAATAGAGGTTCAACTTGCAGAAGGAGAGATGAAGTTCATGCTTAATAAAGATGGTTTCTCAAGCGATAAGCCTTATTTCTTTGCTCCAGAAGAGAATACTGTCATCAACGAATCGGGTGTTGCTAAAGACGGACTTTTCTATGGAACTGAGAGTTCTTATGGTGACAAGAAATGGAAGGTGGCTAAGGCTGGAAAGTATAAGCTCACACTCGACTTGAAGAACAAGAAGTTCAAGGCTGAATACATAAGTGCATAACAGAGTTCAATAATAGAAATAACCGGTTAGCTGGTGCTCCAATGCATGGGTTTTGTAATAGTAATGCATGGGTATCGTTAGGCTAAAGGCACACAGCTGCCGGTTAAAACTACTTACGATAGAATAAAACAATGAAGAAATATATTTTAGCAAGCTTGGCTTTCGCTGCTCTTCTGGCAAGTTGTAACAGCAATGAATGGGATGTAACCAGCGATCTGAGTGTTGATAAGACTGACCCAACAGTGGGCCTCACACCTGTTGCAGAGGCTGAAGGTATGGACTATGCACCACTTTATTGGAGTGTATATGGCCATCTTCGTGCACAAGAAAAGGCAGGCTCATTCCCAAATATCTTCACAGAGCAAGACTGGGATGAGGCTATTGACTATGTAGCAACCAATCTCAAATCGCATGGCTATGACATGCTCGTCACTGATGGTTTCGCTTCAATGAGTGGTGACGATGGCTACATGACACGTTATAGCCGCACAGCGAAAGATGAGAGTTCTCCAGAAGTTCCTTTGACAACTATCGTTGCTAAGTTGAAGGCGAAGGGGCTGAAACTTGGTGTTTACGATAGTCCGTTCTGGTATCATTATACTAATCCTGATGCTGTTATTCCAGGAACTGATGGTATTAAGGTGAGCAGTCTGGCTTATGATCCAACAAAAGATAAAGACATCAAGCATCCAAACTCAAAGGATCAGTTTGGTTGGGTAGTAACAGATCACCCAGGTGCAGAGCAGTATTTTGAAGGATTCTTCAAGCATTATTCTGATTTAGGTGTGAAGTTTGTACGTATGGACTTCCTCTCTTGGTATGAAGATGGTATGAATTATACCGACGTTATCGATAAAGGTTATGGTCGTGAGCGTTATGTAAAGGGTATGCAGTGGATTAACAAGTATGCACAGAAGTATGGCGTATATGTTTCACTCGTAATGCCTCACCTCCGCAATAATGCTATTGTCGAGAAGTATGCGGGCAATATGGTACGTATTGATGCCGATGCACTTGAGGGTGGCTGGTATCGTTTTTCTGACAACAATCGTGGTAACCTTCGTGGTGGATGGCCAAACTCTGAGAATGCTTTCGATGGTTTCATCAATTGGTCAAAGATTTCTGGCCGTAAGAAGATTCGTCTTGATGGCGACTTTATCCGTATTGCAAGCTATGCAGATGATAATGAGAAGATGTCTGTCATTTCTCTTCCTTTGATGGCAGGTGGTCCTATCTCTATCACAGATATGCCAACTGGCAACGACTTGAAGTTCTTCCAGAACGATGAGATGCTTGCTTTGCAGAAGGATGGCTTTGTAGGTCAGCCATTAGAGCGTAACCTCTGGAATACTGATGGAGAGGTTTGGTACGGTCAGATGAAGGATGGCTCTTGGGTTATCGGTCTCTTCAATCGTGATCAGGCAGCAGCAACTCGTTCTATCGACCTGACAAAGGTGGGAATTACTGGTACTTGGTCGGCACGTGACCTTTGGAAACATGCTGATGAAGGAACTGTAAGCGATAAGATTGAGGCACTCATTCCTGCACATGGCTGTAAGATTATTAAGCTGACAAAATAAAGACCTCTCTTGCTGATTACTTAATTCAGTAGAAGGTTATAAACAATCGGGCTAAACGGAAGAATCCGTTTGGCCCGATTTTGTTATAGACCTAATTGGGCTAATATGGCTAATTAGGCCAATTAGCCTAATATTTTTTATTAGCCCTATTAGCCCTATTAGGCTAATAGGACTAATAAGCCTAATAGGGCTAATAGTCTGCTACTTTGTCATGATTTTTCACACCTTGAGTTTTGATAGATGCTCTTTTAGCTTCGAAAAGACGCCCAATTGGCTTGTAAAAGATGCCCTTTTAGAGGCTAACTAACGCCCTTTTGAAGCCTAACTAAGCACCTTTTCTCGCACCGTTTTGTAAGTACTTGAATTCTTGTTAGTTACAAGTGCAGATTTAGTAGCTCTTTTTTGTCTTATTTTTTATTGAAAGCAAACTTTATTTGTAAATATATTTCAAACCTGCTCTCCGTTGTATTCACGATGTCTTAGTTTACTTTTATTTACGATAATAGTCTTTTACAGACCATTTTTAATCATTAAGTCAGCAGAATTGATAACTGGGAAGGTTACTCAAACTCTATCACTCCATCCTTATTCAGCTTCAGACGAGGTTTTTTCTCGGGCGTAGTCGTTTGTGTTTCTGTTAGTTTAATAGGGGTTGTTTTGCGACTTACAGTTGTCTTGTTACTTGTAGAGGAAGAGTGATTAGAGCGTGTGATAGCTGTTTTCTTCTGTGGCTTAGCCGTAGGTTTATGTGCTGTTGCTGATTTTTTCTTAAATGGAACAAAGCGGGTAGTCATTGGTTCTAACTCATCATCGTACTCACTCTCGTATTCTCTATATTTATAGGTAATACCTTTGTCAGAAATGATGGTGTCAGCCATGCATATTCCATTACGGTATCTTGCACGTCGTATGATATCCTTGCCATTCTTGTCATATTCGTATGTCATCCCATTTAATTTATCATTATGATACATCTGCGTAAAATGAATGGCGGGTGTTTCATCTGCACTTTGTATAGGGTGGTACATTGTTGATTTACCTTCAAATCTACCGCGGTCATAGTTAATGATAGCCTCTATCTTTCCAAATTCATTATAAAACTTAAGCGTCCCATGTAGCTTTCCTTCTTGATAGTTAAGCTCTGAATAAAGTGTTCCGTCTTTTGTGTAATTAATGCAAGAGCCTTCTTTAAATCCCCATACCTTATTTCTGTGATAGATGCTTTTAATTTGTCCATTGTCATATTTATCAACGAACTCTTTTGTCTGTGCATTTGCTTGGAGAGAGAAAATGCATAACAGTAGTAGCAGGATATATTTCGTGTTCATATATGATGTTCTTAATGTCATACGCCAGAGTTGGTATCTTTTAATTTGCTGGTACTTTGTAACTATCGGGCATTGTGAAATAGTATGTCAACTGACCATTGGTTATGCTAAAACTATAAACGTTTTTTAGTGTTGGTTCACTTGGACGAGCTATATCACCTTGAAACCATATCTGTCCATTACTAAGTGTACAAAATTTCACATCCTTAATAGCTTTTTCTGGAGCTTGTGTCCATAAGATTTTGCCATTTGTTGCCCTTAACTGAAATACAGGTACGGTAGTCTCTGATATGTTAGGGGTATAGGATATTAATATATAGTTGGCATCTTGGTAGATGATTTTAGCATTAAAGGCTGTAAACCAGTCTGTAATAGGGCTATCGCTAACGAGTCGATCATCATGTATCCACAATTTTTCACCTATGTCGTCGAAGGAATATCTATTCTGTGGATCTCCTAAATGGTACTTAAAGTGTATTTTGATAAAACGGTATTTACCACCATTATTAGTTGAAGAATTAGCATTTTTCTTCTGAAGACAATAGTAAATGCTGTCTCTAAATTCACCATTAAGTTGTGAGGGTGGCAAATCTTGGGCATAATTAAAAGCTTCTTCCGTATAGAGTCTATCTGTTCCGGGGAAATAGTAATACATTTCTGCCAAGTTGTTGACAACCTTTATGCCCTCCCCATACTCGTCATACAGTAGCTTAGCACTGGAAACACCAGTACTCATAGCATTCTTTTTTTCAAAGAGCGACTTCGTTACATCTTTCATTGTGAGCTGTTCTGGGGATACTTCAAAGATGTAACGTTCGGAAACTATAAAGAACCAACGGTGTGCCTGATTGAAATATCTTAGATTATAATAGTCGTATGAAGCCATGCGGAAGTCAAAAACTGCCTCACCAGTACCCAATAATTGTTCGGCAAGAATTTTCCCTGTTTTAATATCACGGAATCCATAATAAACCCCATCAATGTGTTTTGGGTCTTTATCCATACCTGTTGAGAAGTCTCTTCCAACAATATAAAAGAGACAGGCATTGCCTTTATGGCTCATTGTAACAGCCATATAGGTATCTTCGTCAACATCAATAGAATCTTTTTGGGATAGTATTGAAGAAGAATTTGGCGATGATGATAAAAAAATGAGGAGTAAAACAAAGAAAACTCCTATAGCTATAGCTAACAAAGCATACATTCCTAATTTCCTTACTATATCTATAGTGTCATTAGATGAGGGGATATAGTCAAAGCGATGGTTGACGTTGATATTGATATCATCGTCGTCTATATAGTATTCGGTTCCACAGCTTTGGCATAGATAACACTTATCTTCTTTGTGTGTATGCTTCTCGCTACCGCAGTTCGGACATTTTATTGGTTTTATCTTTGTTCCCATTTAGGATTTTTACAGGGTTTATTATTTCTTTTTATAGTGTAGTGCCAGATAGACAAGTATAGCCTGAATGGCGTTTAATATTACAAACATGATAACCCACCAGTTGTTCATCAAGTGTTCGGGAGCTATCAGTCCACTGAAATACTCTATGATTCCAATCAGAGCGAAGATAATGCCTAAGCTCAATCTGTGGGTACTTTCTGCGCGGCAAAGGAAGAGTATGATAATTAGAAGGGTATTGACAAGAATTGCTATGCTGGTGAATAGCATGTTTGTCAGTGAATATGCAGATAGCAAGAGCCCTACTATGATATTTACAGTGAGTATGGCTAATGCTGGAATAATTACCTTTTTCATAATTTTGATAGTATTTCGTTCTTTTTCTTTTCGTATTCTTCTTCGGTGATAAGTTGCTCATTAAGGAGGTTTTTCAGCTTTCTGAGTCGTTCTGTTATTTCTCCTTCTGTGGCATTTTCTTTACCTTGTGTCTTGAAGATGTCTTGTGCTAACTGTAATCCTGCACCCATTTGTAGCCCTGCACCAGCAAGTCCTCCTTCGTTGCGTGCTGCTTCACGGAGTGCTTCAAGCTTCTGCATACTAACATAATCAAGGTCGACTTCTGCAGCTGCTTGCTTCTCTGTGGTCATGTTAGCTATTCTTCCAATACGCTCCAAAGTTTCTTCATCGAAGGTAACTGAATTGATTCGGAAGTCAGTAAGTTTCAAACCTAAGCGTTCGAGTTCCTCTGCAGTCTTGTTTTTCAAGTCCTCTGACATCTCCATAAGATGTGTGTCAACTTCTCGATAAGAGTAAGCCTTCTCTGCAAGGAAGGTGGTCAGTGGTGTTATGATGCGTGAAGATACAAGCTCTTGTACGTCTTGACTATAATAGTCGCTGATAGGTCCAAGTAATGTTACGAACATCTTCTCTGGGTCGGAAATAACAATAGAGAAGTTACCACAGGCACCAAGGGTTATAGGGAGCTTATATTCTGGCTCAAAGTATTTGACAGGTGAAGGTGTTCCCCATAAAATGTTAACCATTTCAGCAGTGCGAAAGAAATAGAAACGCATCTTATGTTCACTATCTGTTTGCTGTGCAAGATTGAGTAGCGAAGTGATAAAGGGATGATTGGAGGTTTCCATTTCATAGATGCCTGGTTCGGTAAGAGTATCTTTTACCTTTCCATCATAAACGATGATGCAACCTTGTCCCGGAGCAACGATAAGTTTACTTGCATTCTTTATTTCATCTGTAGTGGTTTCCAATTGATGAAATAATAGGTTAGTTTTCTGCTCTTTCCATTCT
The DNA here is from genome assembly GCF_003609775.1 of Prevotella melaninogenica. Taxonomy (NCBI): domain Bacteria; kingdom Pseudomonadati; phylum Bacteroidota; class Bacteroidia; order Bacteroidales; family Prevotellaceae; genus Prevotella; species Prevotella melaninogenica. Next base: position 1,550,943 of record NZ_AP018049.1, on the reverse strand, counting down.
ATGACAGTTCGCAATTGGCGTCTGAAAATATCTGTTAATCCCATAGCTTTATTGTTTCTTTTTCAAATTTGTTTAATAATTGCTGTACAATTAGTTGTGGTGTCTACCTTTATTTTAATATGCAAATGTACTGATTTGTATTGGAAAGAGCAAAAAATAGTAGAAAAAGGTGAGTCTAATTCTATCTCAAAAAGTTCAGTAAGTTCTTGTTTTTTGTTTGAAAGCAAAATTTATCGCATGGTGGTTTGCTTGTTTTCATTTTGTACTTAGTTGTATAAAACAAAGCAGCCGCATTACCAGTGGGGCAATGCGACTGCGACCTAAGTTTCAATAAAATAATTCAGAGAGTGTCTTATAGTTTAACGCTGAGACCTACATACCATGTTGCACCATATACTGGAGCATACATGAAGGCTGCGTCGTCTGTGTGTTTCTCGTCCTGAATATAGCTGAAGATATTCTTAGCACCTGCATAAACAGTACATGAACCAAAACGCTTTGCAGCGCGGCAGTTGAAGAGCATGAAGGTGTTTGTCTTCTTAATCTTTGATGTTGCACCATCGTCCTCAGAGTTGTAGTCGATGTACATTCTTCCCTGCAATGAACTTGTGAGAGAGAAACTCCATGTGCCAGGAGTATAATCGAGGTCGATATCGCCAGTCATTGCTGGGAAACGAGAAACGTTACGGCTGTCTTTCGCATACTGCAAACGCTGTGGGAACTCCTTTACAGTCTCATCGTTAGGGTCTGACCAGTCGGCACGCTCGTGCTTGAACTTACCTTGATTGAAGGTCCAGTTAATACCAGCATTGAAGTTACGGAAGAGGTTTGCCTTTGCACCTAATTCTACACCCTGTACGTAAGCATCGTCAACATTCTCCCACTGGTAAGAGTAACCGAACTTCTTAACCTCATCGTCTGCAGGAGAGAACTGAATCTTATCCTTCAAGTTGGTACGGAAGAGGTTGATGCTGAACTGATACTTCTTTGCATAGTAGTCTGCAGAGAGGTTATAGCTGATAGCACGCTCGCCCTTGAGGTTAGATGATTTCCACACACGTGGCGAACCACTACAGAGGTGGAGGTCCTCAGAGAATCCGTAAGGTGCACGGAAACCAGTACCTACATTGGCACGAAGTACGAGAGAAGGAGTCAATTCATATTTGATAGCAATACGTGGATTAACTGTTGTTTTGCTGAACTTTGTTGTTGGGAAGGCGCTGTCTGAAACCTTTACGCTGGTTGTGTACTCCTCACCAGAGCTATGTGAATCGATGCGGATACCTGGTACAACGGTCAACTTTGGTGTTACATTCCACTCATCCTGTACGAAGAAACCAAGTTCGTTAGCATGCTTCTTACCGATAGAAGTGTAAGGAACGCCATAGTAAGGACTTGTTTTCTCGTCCTCAGCAGAAATAACATAGAGTCCAGTCTCACGCAAACGAGTGAAATAACCCTGTACACCACCAAGCAATGTGTGGTTACCAAGGATTGAAGTGAAGGTGAGCGATGGTGTCACCGTATTCTCCTTAGCAATGTATGGGCGCATGATAGAAACGTCAGGTTCTGCACCGTCCTCATCTGGATGTGCTGGATCCTTGTGAGAATCCATATAATCATGGAGGAAGGTATCGTTTGTTGCTTGACGTTTGTGATATACGTAAGCAGTTGTGAGGTTCAGTTCTGAGTGCTTACCGATAGGCAAGGTGTAAGCGAGGTCAGCTGAAAGACGGTTGGTACGGATGTCCTCAGTACCATCAGTGTATGGGTTCAGATATTGATCGTTTGTCATGACACCACCGAAACGGTGCTCATCAATCGCCTTACCACGCAGTACGAGTTTATCGTTCTTAGCAAAAGGCTGATAGAAGTAAAGGCTAAAACCAAGGTTGTTCATCGTCTCGTCTACACGATCAGAGATGCCATCCTTGTTCTTTACTTCCTTACGTGTAAGACCATTCTGTGTGCGGTCGATAGCATCCATCTGTGTACGCTGTGCGAATACACTCAGACCGATGTTGTTATAACGCATAGATCCAGAACCCTTATAGCTCTTGAAACCAAAGTTTCCAAACTGAATATCACCATTAACAGATGGCTCAAAGGTTGGTTCCTTTGAGATAATGTTGATAGCACCAGCAACGGCACTACTTCCATAGAGGGCAGAACCAGCACCCTTAACCACCTCAAGGCGGTCGATATCATTGGTTCCAATCTGCTGAAGACCGTAAACACCAGCAAGACCAGAGTAGATAGGCTCACCATCAATGAGTACCTGTGTGTGCTCAGCACCCAAGCCTTGCATGCGTACTTCAGAGAAGTTACAGAACTGGCACTGCTGTTCTACGCGAATACCTGGTACACCTTCAAGTGCTTCGTATAAGTTTTGGGCGTTCTTCTTAGTGATAGCTTGTGATGTAAGAACCTCTGTACGGATAGGTACATCCTTTACAAAGTGGCTGGTACGAGTACCAGTTACAACGACCTGACTCAACTCCAATGGGTCTTTTTCCAGTTCAAAGTAGACCTCAGAACCTTTATTATTAACCATGTCTACCTCTTTTTCCTGCTGCTGATAACCAGCGAGTGTAGCTATGATAACCTGCTTTCCAACAGGAAGATTACTTAATTTGAAGTGTCCAGTAGCATCACACTGTGTTTTAAGGTTCGTACCTTTTACTTGGATTTTAGCATGAGAGAGGTGTTGTCCACCTTCTTTTGCCTTTACGTCACCGAAGAGCATTGCGTCGGTGTTTTGTGCCATGGATACAAGAGAGCATAACATGGCGGTCAAGATTAGTAAATATTTCTTCATTATGTTATTATATGGTTTGTAAATAACTTTGCAAAGTTATGTTTTTTTTATAAACGTGTCAATACCGAATAGTAGGTATTGTGAAGGTTCTTCCGTTAAATACGTAGATTGTTTATAGAATGAGATTCATCCACATACATGGTATGATTTCCTCCAATAAGATTGTTTTATAAAGGCTCAACACCCAATAACCATCCCCCAACACCCAATAACCATCCCCCAACACCCAACACCCATCACCCAACACCGGTATAATTAGCTCCAATAAGATGGTTTTATAAAGGGGGATAAACTACATGATAAATGTCATTAGGTACGAAGTCTATCTGTCTTCACAAACAACTTATTCCCTTATTACTTGAAGTTTGTAAACTATTTTCGTGTAGTTCAAAACCAATACATGCTCTTTGGGCTTCTAAAAGACGCCCTTTTGGCTTGCAAAAGGTGCCCTTTAAGACCCTTATTAACGCCCTTTTGAAGTCCAATTAAGCACCTTTTCTTATACCATTTTATAACTAATTGATTTACTGTTGGTTGCGAACCTGCTTCTTATATGTGTTTTTGCCATTATTTACAGATGTTTTAATTGAAATTATGTAATGATTTTTCAATTCCTTATCTACATGTTTTCGAAGTCTTAAAATGAAAAGGTTTTCAATGAAATTGGATGATAATAGGGTGGATAGATTCCTTTGATGTATGTGAGTCTATAAGCTTTTTGATTGCTGTAAGGCTAATAAGGTTAATCAGACTGATAAGCCTAATAAAAGTCAGAAATGTAGTTTTTCTTGTCAATTTAGGAATAACTCTTGCAGGTTTCAATATTTTCAATTTACTTTGTATGCAAAACAATAAACCTAAACTGTTGAAGACAATTCTCACAATAACAGGTTCAGATAGCACTGGTGGCTCTGGTGTGCAGGCTGATATCAGAACGATAGCAACCTTAGGAGGCTATGCTGTGTCGGCTGTAACGTCTGTCACGGTGCAGAATACTTTGGGTATTCAGGCTTTCTATGACCTTCCTGCGGAGATTGTTAGAGGACAGATTGAGGCGATTATCAATGATATGCAGCCTGACACGGTGAAGGTGGGAATGATTAGAACCACAGAAACCTTGGCTGTCGTGGTGGATGCACTGTTGAAGTATCGTCCTCATCATATTATATATGACCCAATTGTGACGGCAAGTAATGGTGACAGATTGATGACAGATGACGTGATTATGCAGATACGTTGTCGATTGCTGCCACTTTGTTCGCTTGTTATTTTGCGTGAGGGAGAGGCAGAAAAAATCTTTGATTGCTCTTCATTGAAGGGAGAAGGGAGTCGAACAGTCCGCTCGTTTGTGTTGGACGACCCTTTGCAGCATGGTCTTGCTAATAGTTTTTCGTCTGCACTTGCAGTCTATCTCAGTCAAGATGAGCCAATGGAAGAGGCGTTACAACATGCTCGGGAATATGTACGAACGCTTGTGGCAAGGAAGAGTGATATCAGTGGACGAAGTAGTCAGCTATACAATGAATTTTTAGAAGCAGTGCAAGAGCATTATCATACTAATCGTGATGTAGCTTTTTATGCTGATTGTCTGAATGTTTCTCCACGTTATTTGTCGCAGGTGGCGCATCGTATATCTGGCAAATCACCAAAGTGTATCATTGATCATACGCTTGCAGAAGCCCTCGCCTGTCAGCTTCGAACGACACAGAAAACAATACAAGAGATTGCATACGAGCATGGCTTTGCCTCACAAGCTCAGTTCTCTAAGTTCTTTAGAAAGCAGATGGGGCAGACTCCAAGTGAGTGGAGAAGGTCGTAGGGGGACCTCCCCCAGCCCCTCCAAAGGAGGGGAGTGCCTAACGGGATAAAGTAGGGGACAGCATGTTGGGTTTTAAAGCTCATAAATCCATGTATTGTTCTTACGCTTCTCTCCTCGTTTTAAAGGGATTTTCTAATATTAACTAACACATATAACTTCTTTATGTACATTCATTTGTGAATGTAGCATGGTAGAAATCTAAAAATTTAAAGTAATATGACAAATAGACAAGAACTAAACCGCAACCTCGCTCAGATGTTGAAGGGCGGTGTAATCATGGACGTAACAACACCAGAGCAGGCTCGTATTGCTGAAGCTGCAGGTGCTTGTGCAGTAATGGCATTGGAACGTATCCCTGCTGATATTCGTGCAGCTGGTGGCGTTTCACGTATGAGTGACCCTAAGATGATTAAAGGTATTCAGGAGGCTGTAACCATCCCTGTGATGGCAAAGTGCCGTATCGGCCATATCTCTGAGGCGCAGATTCTGCAGGCAATAGAGATTGATTACATTGATGAGAGCGAAGTGCTTTCTCCTGCTGATAATATCTATCATATTGATAAGACTCAGTTTGAGGTGCCATTCGTATGTGGTGCGCGTAATTTGAGTGAAGCATTGCGTCGTATTGCAGAGGGTGCAACAATGATTCGTACGAAGGGTGAGCCTGGTACAGGTGATGTTGTGCAGGCTGTTAGCCACATGCGTCTGATGCAGAGTCAGATTCGTGAACTCGTTAGCAAGCGTGAGGACGAACTCTTTGAAGCTGCTAAGCAGTTGCAGGCTCCATACGAACTCGTGAAGTATGTACATGAGAATGGTAAGCTTCCTGTAGTGAATTTCGCTGCTGGTGGTGTGGCTACTCCTGCCGATGCTGCGTTGATGATGCAACTCGGTGCTGAGGGTGTCTTCGTTGGTTCTGGTATCTTCAAGAGCGGTGACCCTGCTAAGCGTGCTGCTGCTATCGTTAAGGCGGTTACAAACTATAATAACCCTAAGGAGTTGGCACTCTTGTCAGAAGACTTGGGTGAGGCTATGGTTGGTATCAACGAGCATGAGATTGAAGTGCTCATGGCTGAGCGCGGACAATGAGAATTGCCGTTCTTGCCCTGCAGGGAGCGTTCTTAGAGCATGAGATGATGCTCAATAAGTTGGGCGTCGAATGCTTTGAGGTGCGTCGATTAGAGGATTGGCAGCAGGAGAAAGATGGATTGATAATCCCAGGTGGTGAGAGTACCACGCAAGGAAAACTCCTTCGCGAACTTGGACTGCTTGAACCTATTCGTGAAGCCATCGAAACTGGGTTGCCAGTCTTTGGTACTTGTGCCGGCTTGATACTCCTTGCTCGTGAGGTAGAGGGGAATAGTCCGTCTGCTCCTGTTCCTCCTCGATTAGGTACAATGAATATGACAGCTGCTCGTAACGCCTACGGTCGTCAGTTGGGTAGTTTCCATACGGAGGCTTCTTTTAAGGGAATTGAGGGCAATATTCCTATGACTTTTATCCGTGCACCTTATATAAAGGAAGCGGCTGGAGAGGTAGAAATACTTTCAGAAGTTGATGGTCATATCGTTGCTGCTCGTCAAGGAAATCAGCTTGTTACTGCTTTTCATCCTGAATTGGATAGTGATACGCGTGTACATGAATACTTCTTGGAAATGGTGAAGTGATACTTTTGATAGAAAAGTAAAAACAAACGTAAAATAAATAGGCTGCCATAGACATTTATAAATGCTTATGGCAGCCTTTTCTTTGGTAGCTTTAATGAATTTGAGAGGAGACTTTCGTTATTCCTTTTTTATTTCCTTAAAGTTCCAGTCGTATTCTGGATTGTTTCTGCTTATGTCCATAACTTGGAAATAATCATCGTAAGCCAGGATAGGATGGGGAATCATGCCAAAGACGAGTTGATTCTTAAAGTCGATGATGCCATATTTGTTATCTTTGCTTACCACAAACTTGTTATCCCCCACTTTGTACAGCTCGCTGTCGTACATATATGGTATAACGACTTTGTCGTCTTTGTCAACTATACCATATTTGCCATTCAATTTTACGCAATAAAGACTATCTTCTACCGCTATTGAAATGTCTTCGTACTTAAACGGGAAGAGTAGGTCGAGTGTTAGCTTGTTTAGAAGGGCTTTTTTCCCTTCTTTTTCAATGACTGCATACGGACCGCTTGTTTCTCTTATATCGTTGAAATGCAGCGATTGAAAGATACTGTTGTCTTTCAAAGAGCAAAGTATATAGCCCTTTTCGTCTTCCAAAGCAATATGGTCACGTATATAAATCTTAGAAAACGATTTATATTTTAATGGGATTAAAACCTCGTTTGAAAGGTTGATAACCCCAAAGCGTGCGTTTTGTTTTACGATAAGATAGTCCGTTTTACCACTCGAAATATTATAGTATGAATCCATAGACTCATATTGCGGCTTTATCAGTACACTGTCTTCTTCATTCAGTAAGCCAAACTTACCTTCATTATCTGCGAATATAAAATAAGAAAGTCGTTCGGAATTACCATTTTCTTTTATCCAATTGATTATTTGTCCTTTTATTGAGATACCTTTTAACAGTGTTTGTTTGTCTCTTTTCAGATAATCTTTTTTCTCACCTTTTTGGAAGTAATAATGGCCGTTAGCAAATTTTACGTCATCGTATTCTGACTTTATCAGACGTTCGCCCTCGGCATTGAACATGCCGTATTTACTTTTTTCTTTTACTATAAGATTAGCGGCTTTACCAAAACCTCTGTCTATGCTGGAGATATTTTCGTATTCTGCTGATAGTATTTCCTTCCCTTCGTAGGTATAGAGTCCTTGTAGCCCATTCAGATATACCTTCCAAAAAAAGCTCCAACTATCGCCAAAACGTTCTATCTTGTTGTATTTTATAGGTATTAATTCCTTCCCTTGAATGTCGTAAATTCCTTTCAGATGGTTTTTAGTCACAATAAACATGTGACCTTTTAAGGGTTTAATGCTGTCAATATTATTTAAAAGCAATTTACCATCTTCTGAGTAAACCGAAAGTTTCCCAGTTTTATTATCTTCTTTTATTTTCCAAAGGGATTTAGGTAGGACAACAGCTATCTGCGCCTTTACAGCTACCCAACAGAATAAGGAAAGTATTGATAGAAATGTTCTTAAAGTTGTCATCTTTAGCCAAGTTCTTTCATATTAAAGTTTATGATGCAAAGATAACGAAAAAAATCCATTAACAAGATGTTTATGTTTTCTACCGAGTCTTAATCCCATATTCCTTATTTTCATAGCAAGTTTCTTTCCGTTTGGCCACATCTTGCAGTGTGTTAAGTGTTCCGCACCATTGGTGTTTACCCTCCGCACAATATGTGCTAAGCATCAACACGAGATGTGCTGAATGTAAACACACTGGTTGGAGATGGCAAAAATGGCTTTTGCTGGTCGTTATTATAATAATAAGATACGAATAAGTAGCTTTATGAAAGATGCTTGTAGGGCTGTACTAATAAGTTCTGTAAGCCTATATTTAGCGATAAAATGTTTGGAATATCAGACTTAAAGACATAAAAAAAGGACTACCGCTGTAGTCCAACCTTTGTTAACCTTAAATCTAATACTATGAAAAACACGTTGCAAAGGTAAAGAGTATTTTTTATATTTGCAACTTTTTCAATGTGTTTTTTAAGCAAATGATGTATTATTGATTTATATCAAGTAGAATATATGACAAATTGATAGTTTAATATAATTTATTATCAATCACCACAACTGGCTTGATGAGATCGCGTGGTTTGTCTTTCATCAGGTTAAGTGATTCCTCCATGTGTCAAAGCCATTGAAGCGATGAGTCAAAAGATGTGATAGGTTTAGTCTACCTGATGTAACCAACTTGGCGAGCTTTTCCATACGAAGACGACCACCTGGCATCAATCCGCCTCTAATGGTCTTGTGTCCCATACCAACACCCCACTCAACACGAGGGATATTAATCGTTTCTCCAGAGCCGAGATAGTTGACATTACCGATAGTTCCACCCGGTTTGAGTATGGTGACAGCTTCTGCAAAGGTATCAACTGTTCCGCCTGCAATGACGATACGATCAACGCCACGTCCCTTAGTTAGTTTCATCACTTGTTCGGCAATAGGACCATTGTGGTAGTCGATAATCTCATTTGCTCCATACTTGCGTGCAGCATCAGCACAAACCTTTCTGCTGCCGACAGCATAGACATTTTTATATTTGCAAGTGATTTCAGGGAAAAGAAAGCTGTGGTTTTACTATTGTTGAAGGGGGAGATTTTGTGGGAAGATTAGGCGATGATTAGGTGTAGAAAGCTTAATGTGCAGAGGTCTGGTATAAAGAGAGTTGAATAAAAAATGAAAGAAAACGTAAAGTCTGAAAGAAAAGTTGTAATAAGGCTTATAAAAATGCAATTTTATCCTCTAAAACTTTGTTATGTCATTTTTTAAGCCTATCTTTGCAAAAAAAAATAAAGAGATTAAGGCGTTTAAGGATATGGGATTCCGGCATTCAGTGAGATGATGTTGGAATTCTATCTTTTTTATGTCTATTGAAAAACGATTAATTTTTAAAACAAGATATTATGGCTTATATGTCACAGGAAGGTTACGACAAACTCGTAGCCGATTTGCAGTATTTAGAATCTGTTGAACGTCCAAAGGCATCTACTGCTATTGCCGAGGCTGCCGATAAGGGTGACTTGAGTGAGAATTCTGAGTACGATGCTGCTAAGGAGGCACAGCGTCATCTTGAAGCGCGTATAGCTGAGATGAAGATGACCGTGGCACAAGCAAAGATTGTTGATGTGTCACGTTTGAGTACTGATGCCGTACAGATTATGTCTACTGTTGAGATGACAAACGTAAAGACAAATGCTAAGATGAAGTACACGATTGTCAGCGAGACTGAGGCTAACCTGAAGCAGAATAAGATTTCAATTAAGACTCCTATCGCACAGGGCTTGTTGAATAAGAAGGTGGGTGATGAGGTTGAAATCACTATTCCTCGTGGTACTGTCACTCTGCGCATTGACAAGATTTCAATTGATGCATAACAACAAAACAAGGAGGTTTGTATGACTATATTCAGTAAGATTGCAGCGGGTGAGATTCCAAGCTACAAGTGTGCAGAGAACGAACAGTTCTATGCTTTTCTTGACATCGATCCAGTAACAAAGGGACATACACTTGTCATTCCTCGTAAGGAGGTTGACTATATCTTCGATATGGAAGATGAGGAACTTGCAGCCTTTGAGGTTTTTGCAAAGAAAGTTGCGCGTGCTATAAAGACTGTCTTTCCATGTAAGAAGGTGGCTCAGGTCGTTTTAGGATTAGAGGTTAATCATGCACATATCCATCTCTTGCCAATGAACAGTGAGGCTGATGTTAATTTCAAGCATCACGTACAGGTTGAGGCTGAGGAGCAGAAGGAGATTGCAGCAAAGATTTTCAAGGCTTTCCAGGAATTGGATTAAGTGATAGCTGCTGAAACAGAAAACGAACAAAACGGAGATATATCATAAGGGTTATATCTCCGTTTTTGCTTATAAAAAATCTCTATGAAGGAAATGAGGGATGATAATTGGTCAGATTGGTTGATTAATGACAAGCTCCGCTGGGAGAGATTTGGCTTGTTTGGTTGGAAAGAACGTGTAAGCATGTGGACTGGGATTGTATTGGGTAGTCTTTTGTTCATTACTATCCTTGTTGTAGCTTTCTTAATTCTTAATATGGGTAACAAACTTTATAGCTATACCTTAATGCCTTTCAGTGGATTGCCTATTAATCATACAATGGTTTTTGTTATCTTGGATGCCATCCTAAGTTTTACAATCATTGTCTCAAATAAGCGTTGGAGAAGAGGGAATAATCGTGTGACTATGTTCTTCTTGCTCATGTTTTTCAATCCTGTCTTATGTTATTTCCTATTTGGTTTCGTTTCTTTTGCTATTCTGTACCCCAACTCTAATTATGGTAACAAAGAGATAATAACGCAGAGGGCTATATTCACAGGGAAAGTTAGAAGAGTGTCAAGGAGCAATAATGTTTCTTGTTATAGCTTTTATCTTCCCAACATGAAGCGAAATGTCGTGATTAGTAGTGGGTTCGATTATGACTGGAAAGATAAGACCGCTTGTGATATCTATCTACATAAAGGTTATTTTGGGATGTATGTTGTAGATAGTGCGGTGTATAAAGAAGATTTGTATTATTCAACAACACTTGTTGCTGAATGATGAATAACTACCCACCTTTACCCAAACTTGCTACTTTCCTCCTTTGGAGGGGTTGGGGGCTATACAAACTCTTCCCCCTTCTTTATCTGTATCTCATTGACATATTTCCTTACCAATGCAGAAGAATCTTCTTTCTTGCAGATGAGAAGGACATTGTCCTTTTCTGCAATGATATAACCATCGAGTCCGTTGATAACACCTAATTTGCCTTTGGATAGCTTTATGATATTATTAGCTGCATCTTCAAGGATAACATCCGAGTCAATAACAACATTGTCTCCCTCTCGCTTGCTCATCGACTCATACACACCATGCCATGTGCCAAGGTCTGCCCACCCAAAGTCGCACCTCATCACATAGACATTCTCAGACTTCTCCAAGATACCATGGTCTAACGAAATGTTTGGATAGCGTGGGAAATTATCATGTATGAAAGCTTCTTCGTCTTCTATCGTTGTTATCTTACCGCCCATCTCACCTGCACGTAAAACAGAAGGGAGGAAGCCATAGAGACATTGACGAAGGTAATTGACGTTAGAGAGGAAGAGTCCTGTATTCCAACACCACTCCTTACTATCCATGAACATTTGTGCAAATTCTCGGTCTGGCTTTTCAGTAAAGGCTTGCACCTTATAAATATCTCCATTACCCGTGTAGACGCCCTTCTGAATATATCCGTATCCAGGTTCTGGTCGGGTAGGGCTAACCCCCATTGTCAGTATAGCATCATTCTTCTCAACAAACGATAATCCCTCTTTGATATTACGAAAGAAAGCATCATCATTAACAATGTTATGATCAGAAGGTGATATTATGATATTAGCTTTAGGGTCGAACATCATAATACGATGTACAGCCCATGCAACACTCGGCGCAGTGTTTCTGTGGATTGGCTCAGCCATGATATGGTCGGCTGCCACTTCAGGCAACTGCTCTCTGACAAGGTCAAGATAATCACAGCTGGTATTAATATAAATGTTCTCTTTTGGAAGAATATTTGCAAAGCGGTCAAAAGTTTGTTGAAACTGAGTACGACCCACACCAAAGAAATCTATAAATTGCTTTGGGTGTTTATCTCTACTGCAGGGCCATAGTCTTCTTCCCTTGCCTCCGGCAAGAATCACGCAATAGTTGTTCTGTTTCGTAGTCATTATCTATTTAAGCTAACCGATTTTGTTTCTCCAAAGATACCTTATATAACTCATACCTCCAAATCTTTTATTGTAAAATACCACAAATATGCATTAATCAAAGTATTGTCATTAAATAATTCCTCAAAAATTTGCCAAATCCAGATTTTCTCTCTACCTTTGCACCCGTTGTTCAAACAACAGCTATGCCCAGATGGCGGAATAGGTAGACGCGCTGGTCTCAAACACCAGTGGGGCAACCCATCCCGGTTCGAGCCCGGGTCTGGGTACTAAGCAAAAAGCTAAGTAATTGATTATTCAATACTTAGCTTTTTCTTGTTTTGCAAATGTTCCCAAATTGTTCCCATTCAACCACACAAAGCTAGCCATCTTATATTTTTAATATATTATGTGAGCCAAGAATAGTGCTAACCATTAGTCCACTATATGGATCATTATTCCTAATAATCAGATGTCACTATTACATTGGTCTCACCTTAAATTAATTATATATTATATGGTATTTTCAATACTTATTACTAATTTTGTGTATAAGAATAGTTTGTAAATATTAAAATTCTCTGTACAATGAGTAAAAGTCATCTGTTTTTAAAGAATGAATTTGGCACTTGCCCAGAATTTAAACGAACACGAGGTAGAAATAATGAGGAAGAAACCTCAGGAGAAGTTAAGAACTATCATCAGCAGAGAGAGAAACTTCTTCGTTGTCGTGCTAAATTTGAGCGAGCTATGGAAAATCGTCATAACTTAAGGTCACAAGAAATAAACGTTGATCATTTCGATATGCTATCGATTAACTTTTTGAAAATTGCTGATAGTGCTTTGATAAAAGAATATTGTGAGGTTTATGGTTTATCAGAACTTAATTACTCCAATATGAATCAGACGGTCCTGTTCGCTATAGCTGATGTAAACCGATTTAATAATGTATTTATAACTCAAATCAATTCCTTTTCTGCAGAAGATAATGACGAAAGTACGGAGTATAAGCCCTTAACTTTGATCGCTGATTTTAGCTATTGGGATAGTAATTCTATGAAGTATTCTTTTGTTATAGATGGAGATGCCAATGATGTGCTTCTTGAGTTGGTGGAAAATTCATCAAGAATGTTGAACAAACAACAGGATATAGAGAAGGCTATGGAAGTATACCTAGATAAAAAGGATATAACATACAGAAAGATAGGAGTTGGAATATATCAGATCGATTTCATAAGACAAGATGACTTGGATGTTCTATTGGATAATTTTGATGTGATACAAAGTATTCAATCGTTGTATAACGTTCGCATACGTCCTAACACATTCGGAGATTCTGAGATAGTATCGGATGCAACTTTGAATTTGCTTGAGGGAGCACCGACGATAGGCGTTATTGATACGGGTGTTCAGAGATTAGCCGTGCTAGATCCAATATTAGAACAGGATGGCTTTGATTTGACGAGCAAGGAAGAACAGCATCCTTATGAGATTGATTTAATGTCAGATTCAACTCATGGTACTACGGTTGCGACATTGGCTGCATTTGGAAATAACTTCTACCAAGATATTAATGCTGATACCATCAATGTTGACGCAAAAATTTTTTCTATAAAAGTTCAGAGAGGTGAAACTGGATCTTTAAATATAGCCGATATAAAAGATGCTATTATTAAGGCTAATCAAGAATACGGTGTTCGCATCTTCAATCTCTCCATGTCAGTCCGTGGGAAGCTATACAATCAGAATATTTCTACTTACGCATATATACTTGACGAATTAGCTTTTGAATATGATCTTTTGATTTTCATTTCTGTTGGAAACCTTAGTGTAGAAGATATTGAAGAAATGCAGAATGTTGCTGCTGAACTAGGAACAAGTCAAAAGGTAAAACAATTTTTGCAGTATCCTAATCATTATTATAACCCATTTATAACACTGGAGGAAACTAAATGCCATGATGGTGAATGCATGAATCTCTGCGAGCCTAGTGAAAGTATGAATAACATGTCAGTTGGTGCTATCGCTGAAAACTATAATGCAAGCCAGAGGAGTCATGGATTGAGTTTGAGCAAGGAACTCCCTGCATTTTATTCTCGTAAATATTACATGGATTATAATTCTTTGATTAATGGAACTCGCTTCAAGAACAACCAAAGAAATAAGAATCTCTTCAAGCCTGATATCGTTATGCCTGGTGGTGATCAATTGGATGTTGCATCAAGAATGCTGGTCTTATCGCCGAGACGTGGTGGAGTTGGCTTGAAAATAGAACAGAACTCTGGAACAAGCTATGCTGCTCCATTAGCAGCTAATATTGCAGCTAAAATTGTTCGTAAGTATCCTAACCTTAGCATGCAATCCGTGAAGGCTCTGATGATTAATAGTTCCGACCCGATAAAAACGTATTATCTTGATAGAACAATTGATAATTTAAAAGCTTTAGATAATAATTCTTATCCAAATGTAGATCGCAACGAGAAGTCTCGTTTGTCCAAGAAATACAGTTCAGAGCGATTATCAAAGTATATTTCAGGTCATGGTGTCCCCAATATTTCTAAATGTTTAGATTCTACTGATAATCGTTGTACATTTGTTATTGAAGATAGAATAGATTTCGATAGTCATAAGGTCATAAATCTGAATATCCCAAGTTATTTACTCCAATGCTCAAAGAAAGGTACATTGCTAACTTTAACTGCTACTCTCTGCTATAAGTTCAATCCTAAACGGGGCGATGCTTTATCTTATTGCCCATTTCATATTGCCTTCAATTTGGGAAACAGCATGAACCATGATGATCCAAGAAAGAATGCAGAAGAGTATGCAAGACAAAGAGCATCTGACAATAATGATAGAATGGCTATTAAGTCTAGTGTTGGAGCATGGTCTGATGATTTTTACCCAGCGTCTAGCAAAATATTTTCAAATGTACAGAAAAAGATTTTAAATGTAAGTCGTGACGAAATTGAAAAGGTTTGCAACCAGATATCAATTATTTTTCGTTGTACAGGACGTGATTTTTTAGTTGGAACAGACCACCCTTTCTCATTCGTTTTGACAATTGAACAGAATCATTCTGTTGAAATAGATGGCAATAGTCTATACGACAACCTAGAACAGGAGAATACTGTAGAAGCTATTGCTCAGGCTACTCTTCAAGCTGAAGTATAGTCTACACGACAAAAGGATTGGTATTAACCAATCCTTTTGTCGTGTAAGAGTTTTTTCCAAATCTCTGTTCGGATAACATTGTTATCATATCCATCTAATACATTCCGCTTAATAGCATTAAGCAAGGCTTGTTTAATAACATAGTAGGATAAATTGTTGCATTCTTTGTTAATAATTTTCTCTTTAGCCTTTTCATTGTCAAATTTGAACCGATCTTTAATCGTATATTGAACAAGGGAATGCACCTGTATGGGGGTTGGCAAATCTATTTTAATTGTCAAATCAAATCTCCTAATAAGTGCTTCGTCAATCATCTGTAATTGATTAGTAGCAGCTATGATGATTGTGTCTTGACTGATGAAATCAAACAACTGTAATATTGTATTTACAACTCTCTTCATTTCACCATGGTCTTGATCATAATCTCTTATCTTACCTAAGCTGTCAAACTCATCTAACAGGACAATAGCTTTTTCTTTGTCTGCAGTCTTAAATATTTGGGTGAGATTTTTACTTGTTTCTCCTAACTTCGATGAAACTACTGTACCCAAATTTACTATAATCAATGGACGATCCAATTCGCCAGCTAAAACATAAGCGCTTAACGTCTTCCCACATCCAGACGGACCATGAAGCAATATTTTATTTGAAACAGGAATATCCATTTTTGCGAGAGTTTCAACTTGCTTTCTCTCCTTAATAAAATACTCTAGTTCTTCTTGAATATTGGGTGTACAGACTAAATCCTTCATCGTAAACGAAGACATTACTGTCTGTATGATAAACTCATCAGCTTTACTCTCAATTTCCTTATTCAACCGAAACTCCCTGAGCTTACCTAAAGAATTTCTTCTATCAGTATCTTTAATGATAGAAAGTATCTCTGATGCAAATTTACCTCTGTTATTTTGCTGCGAATATTCTACATACCGATACAGCAAATCAAGTAAACGAGCATTGTCGTTTGCTAAAGCAAATCTTGCAATTTGTTTGATGTAATCAGCCTGTTTCATATGAAGTGTTTCCTTTTTATTTGCAAATATAGCTCATTGTTGTCGAATCTCCAAACGTTCATAAGAAAAATATGGTTCTGATTGCACATTACATTTTCATTACTCCATGTCTTTTTTGAAAAATATTCTGCTCATTTTTCTTCTTCCATTGCTGGTATTTCATTTTAAACCAATCTACTACAGGCAAATCATCAATGAATAACCGCCATTTGTTCTTTGTTTCAAGTTGAATAACATTCTTGATATATGCCACAGATTGCTCGGTAGTAAACTTGCGATTATGCTGCTTGGAGTAAAGCGAACCACTAAAGCTGACCTTTTTGAAGCATGAAATGGCTCGTATCAAGTGCGTAGCAAAACCCATTTGCAAACACTCACGAACGATAGCCTTGAGATCTGCAAGGTAAGGAATAAGTTCTTCCAACTTTCTTTCCTCTTGTTGTTTGCTAATTGAGTATCGGGTGAACTCGTCTTTTATAGTTTCCATCTGCTGCTGATGCATCATTTCAGAAGTAGCCATTTGCTTTTTGAGTGTAGAGATATTCCCTACCAAAGTAGCCTTGTCTGCATTAAGTTGCTTGTTTTCCTCTTCCAATCGTTTCACCTTATTACCTCCAAAAAGAGAAGATACACTATCCGTAATCGATGTTGTGGCAGTTACTGCAGAACTCTTCAGTTTCTCTACTTTAATTCCTTGTTTCACCTCTTTAAGTTCTGATTGAAGCTGTTCTTTGCTTGATTCAAGTGTTTGTAGTTCACTTTGTAGGTTCTCGGTTGCACCAATGAGTGATTTGTAATATTCAGAAGTGGAGATATGTTTGGCTTCTGATCCATCAATACCACGCTGTAAGCCATACTTATTCATGAGCTGGGCATAACTATCTTGGTAATTCTTTAGTTGGTTGCGTGCCATCACATCATCTGCACATAGTCTGGGTGTACCAACTTTCTTCTTTCGGTATTTACGTTTACCATTTTCTTTCTCTTTCTCGGCTTTCCTCCGCTCACAAGTAACAATAGGTACAATCGTAGCATGTATATGTGGTGTATGCTCATCCATGTGTATAACAGCCGACACAACGTTTTCCTTGCCGTAGGTTTCTTCCAACCATTGTAGATTGTCCTGACACCAGCTATCAAGTTGTCCACAACCTTCTATCCTTTTCATATCCTCGTGTGTTCCTGTGAGCAGAATACGGATTGCTCGTACTTGGTTCTTACCGATCTTGCGAGTAATGCCAGCCGTATTGATGCGGTGGCTAATTGCTTCACTTCGAGAGTGGATTTCATCAGGGAACTCAATGAGTTCTTTGTTTAGGTGAGTGCGACTATCATCTGCATTCTTAGGATGAATGGTGCGCTCAATATGAGCAGACATACCCGTGTCGGCTCCTTTTGCTTTCTCTAAATGTAATACTGCGTATCCCATAGTCCTTTTACATTATTTGTTTTTACGTTTAGGTTGATGATTCTTTTCGGGGTTTCAAAAGGGGCTTCCCCTTTGCTCATTGGTCATTTTTAGCATAGGAGTGTAACGGCTGCGTAAAGAAAATGCCCTAATGAGCTATGGTATTTCGCTTGTGAAATATCCATAGGGCAGCAAGCGAGGAGTTATAGCCCTTTTCCCTTTCGTTGTTGTTGAGTGGTAATAGGCTTGTCACAAAGTAGGTCGTTAATGTCCTTATACTTTGAGTAAGCCACGGAACCATCTTCTACCTTTGCACCTAACTCTTTAGATAGTTCAACGTAGGCTGTTTGACCAGCCCTATCGTTGTCGAAAAGACAAACGATGTGTGCGTAGGAGGCTAAAAAGCTCTTTACCTTTTGCAAGTTGGTGACAGAGTTAAGGATAATAATGTCCGAAACTCCAGCTGGCTTGCCATCACTAAAGGTAAAGATACCCTTTCCTTGCTTTTGCAAGGTCATATAAGAAAGGTAGTCCATAAAACCCTCAAATATCAAACAGATGTTGGCTTGCTCTTGTGCCTTGACAATTGTAAATGATTTAGGTGCTATGCAGCCTTTGAAGAAAGAGTTGCGCAGTTCGTAGCCGCCAATCTTGTTAGCAAAGCCTATAGCAAAGTAGGTTTTATCCTTATAGGTAAAATGTAGTTCTACACATTCCTTTTGAGCTATCGCAATATCCACTTTGCGCTCCGCGAGGTAACGAAGTAAGGCAGGGTGAGATAGTTCGCAGACTTCTATGTTCTTAAAAGCAGGTTCTTCTGGAGTAGCAATCCTTGTAGGTTGGTAGGAGTGATAGTTCATAGTGGATATGCCTGGAGCTAACTTTTCTATTTGCACAAGCAGATAGGAAATATCTCTTGAATGATATAACTCTTCTGCAAGTGCGATGATACTACCACCTTTGCCAAGTCCGAAGTCATACCAAAGGTTGAGCTTTGTGTTTACCTTGAATGATGCCTGTGTTTCGTTTCTAAATGGCGATTTATAATATAACTTCTCGCCACTAATTTTGATAGGTGTATGCCCTATACTTTGCAGAAAGTCCTGCAATTTGATATGTTTTGCTGTTTCAATGTTCATAATTGTACGGCTTAGATGTTGTTAGAAAATTGATGATTTGATGCGTTTACTTGTAAGTGCTTGATAATGAGTGTTTATATTATACATCAACTCTTCATCAAAAAAATAGACTAAAGGGGAAGTGATGCTTGTGCAACTATTTCCTTATATCTTTACTCCGTTATTTCACGGTTTCATCTTATCACTATTTACCAGATAAGATATTTTTTCTTGGGGAGCAAGTTGTACTTTTGTGCAGACAAAAGTGCTTGCTACTTCAGGAAGTAGTGAAATCGCTACTCTATGTTCTCAGGATTTACTACTTACCAAAAGAGAAACTTGGCACCATAGTACACTATTTCTCTTTTGGACAGCAATTATACACTTCATCCATGATTTATTTCTGATGGATTTCTGATGAGCATTTATTCTCCTTATATTCAGTAGCTTATATTCTTGTTTCATCATTTCATCAAAATAATAGTATTTATTTCTCTGAAAGTTGTTCGAGAGTGACGGTGTAGTACCTGCCCATTCTCCTTACATCGGAATAATAGTTTGGGCGATTGAAGTCTATCTGGTAGGTGGTGTAGCAAAGTGTATTGCTTGCTGGCTGCAATTTCCAAATATCTTGTACTATCTTTCGCACATGACTTTTCTCAGCTTTCACTTGCGTATAGTTGAGTAGCGTAACTATGTCGTTTAGGCAGAAAGAATACTCTTTAATATTCATCTGCTTCATGATGTCAATGGCAAGTTCTGCCATTTCAATCTCCAACTTGTTACGATTGCTCCTAATAATTCGTTTTAAAGCTGGTGTTTCCGTGAGTTTAGGATTGAACCACATACGGCTTTCTTCTTGGGTACTTAGTGTGCGATGCTGGAGAAAGAATAGGAAGGCAGGTATTTCTTCTTTGAGCTTCTTGAGAAAATCCGTATCATCAGATTGCAGCTTTTCTATTTTTCTCACCCAATAGCGGGTTTCTCCCATGTCTATGATAAGAGGGAGATACTCGTTGTTGGAGCAGAGTACAAATTTGGAAAAGAAAGCTATTTCAGAGCGGTCTTTTCCTTTGGCCTCCACCTTGTAGGTATGTGTGGTACTTAGGTTCTTTAGTCGCTCACTGTCTTCCCTACGGTTAAGCAGCACTTCATCTACTACGATGATGAGCTTTCCTGCCCAGTCGGCATTGAACTGACTGCGGAAGTCTTCATTGGTGTTAAAGGTTACATTGTCCTTAAAAATGGCTTTAAGGAAGTTGAGAAAAGTACTTTTACCAGTATTGCGCTCCTCTGATACCAATAGAAGAATAGGTAATTTCTGAATGGGTTTTAGATAGAGCAGCTGCAAATAATCCATTCCTAACTCGTACTGTTCACCAAATATGTGCGATACAAGGGCTTCTATGTGTGAGAATGTTCCTTCTTTGGGCTCATGGTCTATCGGCTCATAGAGATTGAGGAAGTTTGCTACAACTGGTTGATAGTTCACATGGTCTGGCAAGGTACAGAAACCATTGTACTTAGGTACACTTGCCATAAAGTCCTTTCCGTGGTCTTGGCGCAGCGTTTCGTTGTTCCACACGATACGCTTGCGTACAAAGCCACCTCCTAATTTGGGTTGGTCTACCAATTTATATAAGGTGGTACCAACTCGGATATATTCTTCCTTTTCCATAGTATTAGATCTTTGAGGTTGCGTTACCTAAGATTTTCTGCACATCAGACATTCTGTATCTGACCTTGTTCCCTACCTTTATAGGCTTCAGATAGTTCTTCTTACCCCAATGCCATAAGGTAGCATCACAGACTCCACATAGTTGTTTAACTTCTTCCTTAGAAAGGAAACGTTCCTTCCGTGATTCTTCAACGATAGATGTAAGTTCGTCTTTCGCACGGTTAATAAGGTCGTTGGAAAATGCCAACAAATCCTCACCAGACACCTCTAATCGCACATGTGCGTTAGAGCCTTGAATGATAGATAAAATATCGGTCATATTTTTTAGACTCCACCAGCTTGTTTGACTTCCTGTTGTCGGTGGTTTGCAAACAAAAAGTCGCCACCTCGATTGAGATGACGACTGCAAATTTATATCGTAAAATGATTGATTTTCAACGAATTGCGAAACGTTTAATTCGCTTAAATATTAAACGAATTAAACGAACTGTTATTAGGATAGAAAGGTCTTAAATTCATCTATCGAAGCACGATCTTTTCCCTTATCCATCAACCTTATTCCTGTCTTTCCAATAGTCTCAGTAAGCTCTTTGTAGGCATCCTGAACACCACGAAGTCCTATTAAACGAATATTATAATGCTCGGACAATGCTCTATAGAATGGTGCTATATTACATTCGTAGAGCAAGCCCTCTTCTTCCAAAGCAATTTTGAGATAAACAATATCTTTCTCTTTTGGCTTGGTTAATATCCTATCCCTTATCTTAGAAAGCAACTCTTCGTTTGCTCCAGGTTTAAGAAGTTCCTTCAAATTCCTTTCATCCTTTGGTCTGCCACGTTTCTTGTTGGTGCCAGTATTCTTGTTATCACCAAAAGTTATAGCTTTCTCCAACGTTGATTCAATAACAGTATCTGTGGATAGGGAATGCTTATACAATCTAAATTCCTCCCAATCTTCCTTGGTTCTTTCTCCAGAAGATATACTTTTATGAATAATGTATTTGACTAATAACGACAAAATCCATCTATGAACTCTATTAGTCTTACTATTATGAATAAGGCTCTCACCCTGTTCTACCATACACTCGTAGCTTCTGCCATAATATAGCCATGCGAGCATAGCTGGTACTATAGAGTGTTTATCTGTGTTTTGGAACTCATTTACCAAGTTCTCTGCAAGATTTGAATTAGTCAAGATGCTTTCCAAGGAAGAAAAGTCTTTCAAGGTATCATCAGACATTCTCTTTTTGACAGCATCTTTGTATTTGGGAACTAACCTCACTACTAACATGAACACCTTCTGAAACCCTGCACTGTTTGTTCGGTTCATTTCTTCAACAAATGAACCATACTCTTTAGGATGTGCATCAAGCCACTCTTTTATAAGTTGTTTGAAATCTTCAAAACTTCCTTTCATAGCCTAATCAGTCTAAAAGTTTTACTAAATCTTTCTTCATTTCTTCATCAATATCTCTATACCGTCTAAAGGCTTTGCTCCCCTCTTTGTGTCCTGATAATGCGGAAACTAAATTCGGGTCTTTTACCTTCTTATAGATATTACCAATGAATGTGCGTCTTGCTAAATGGCTGCTTGCTACCTCGTACAAAGGGCGTTTTACTTCATCATGTGTCAAAGGGTCTAAGATCGTTACAATCCTATCTACACCTACTTCTTGAAAAATGCGTTTGATAGCCACATTATACTTTTGTTCTGATATAAATGGAAATAACTTTGCACCCCCGTAGTCCTTATAGCGATCTAATATTGTCTTTGCTTTGCTATTCAAGGGTACTCTAACTGTTACAGGATTACCCTCTCTGGTCTTTTTAGGAATATATTCTATAGCCTCATTGACTATGTTTCTCTTGGTCAGCCGATATAAATCGCTAACTCTACAACCTATCAAGGTTTGAAAAATAAAAATATCTCGTTGAATAGCAAGCTGTGGGTGTCCAGATAAATCCGCATCAAATATTTGGTCACGCTCATCTAAGGTAATATAATAAGGTGTTCCATAGGTACATTCATCTAATGGGAACTCATCGAAAGGACGATTTGTTGTTATCTTTCTATCATAACACCATATAAAGAATGTTCTTATGCGAGAAAATCTATCTATCAGAGTGTTCTTACCTCTTGGCAATGGGATACGCTTCTCTGGAAATGCTTCATACAACTTTGGATATTTCTCATAATAGATATGCTCATTTTCAAAGAAATCCCACATATCCCTTAAAGTGTCAGAGGTTACATCATCTACGTCAAGAATAAAATCACGATGTCTACGCTTAACTGTTTTTACATACATTTCGTATCGTGCTAACGAACGCTGAATAACCTTGAAGTTCTTTACCCGCACAGCGGATAACTTATGTTCTACAAGGAATTTAGAGAATAGTTCCAGTAAAGTAGGTTTATTCTCCTGCATCAATTCCTCTTCAGTCTTGTAATGATTAGGATGATGATACTTGTCGATAATCATAGACAACCATTCACTATCAGCTTCTTCAGAATATTGCTCTGTAATTGCAGAAACAATATCTTGAATACTTTGAGATAAATGCAGCTTGTTTTCTTCTGAGACGAGTGCAACACGGTCTTTGTACCCTTGCTTCTCACTACTCCAATGATTCGGATTGATAACAAGTTCACTTGCAGCCTTAATATCTTTCTTACCATCACGCAAGCGAAAATAGATTGTTGCCATACTATCTGTATCGTTCTTTTTTGCTGTCTTGCGAATGAATGCGGTAACCTTCATAATCGTTGTTTTTAGTTCTGTTGCAAAGATACTAATTTGTTCCCAAATTGTTCCCAATTATCCTAAATATATTTTTATTATTTTCAATCAGAATAAATATAGCTTTTCTTTATTTCGTTGATTACAAGTGATTTATATTTAATTGTAAGGTTTAATAGAATTAATTCAAATGTTCCCATATTTAATATTTCAAATGCGGGTCTGGGTACAAATATAGGTTGGTAACTTGCTGGTTATCAGCCTATTTTGTTTTTACGGGTAGCCAAAGGGTAGGAAAAGACAACCGTATAAATCAGAACTCACTCAAACCTTTATTCAGAACTCACTTTCATATTTAATCGTACTATTAAGTTTAAAATTCATTTCCTGTCATTTTAACATTGTTTGTAAAGGCTTTGATAATGAATAACTTGTGTCTCTTTTGGTAGTGACAGGAGTGACAGGAAATTAAATTATTGTCTATAGAAAGTGATAAGTTGCTGTTAATAGGAATATAAAAGTTGCAGAAATTTAAAAGAATACCAAGAACTTGTCTTTTTTCTCCGCAGCTGGTGAAACCTTCAATGCGAATATAAATCACTTTAAGGTTAACTTAAGAGGTGTTGTAGTATTTTGCTTGAAAATAATTTGATATAAGAGAAAGGGGACGATAGAAAGGGGAGATGACTTAAAGGGAGGTGTTTTCTATTAAAGATTGAGTCAAGGCTCATTAGATGAATTTATTTTTTGATTCGTAAATGTGCTGAAGATAACTTGGTAGATTGTATAACGCATTTATTTTCAGATAATTAGTTTTAGATATGAAACTTTATTCTTTGTTGCTAATTGACTTTTCGTCTACGATATAATTTAAAAAATAAGATGAAATGTGATAGATTGTAAAAGAATATGTATATATTTGCATCGCTAAGCAATATTAAGTACTAATCAACCTATCTCCAAAAATAGTAATTTAAATGGCTAATTAGTATGAGTGAGAAGTGTTGGATTAGTGCGAAGACAAATAAGTTCTATTGCAATGGAAGACATTTATGATAAGTGGGTAATGCAGTTGAGAGAAGGTTCTTATGAGGCTTTCTCAGAATTGTATATGTATTACTCGAATAAGTTATATAGCTTCATATTGGCGCAGACAAAGAATGTTTCACTTTCAGAAGATATCGTTCAAGAAACTTTTATGAAATTGTGGAATATGCGTGAACAATTAGATTGCTATGGTAATGTAAATGCCTTGATATTTACCATTGCTCGTAATTTAATTATTGATAGTTTTAGGAAGCAGGTGGCACAGCTTGATTTTGAGGACTATCGTCAAGCATGTGATAAAGTATCTTCATTTGCAACACCAGAAGAACAGCTTGATTACCATGAGTCGGTTGATAGAATTCGGCAGGTAAAGAAACTGTTATCAAAGCGTGCTTGTCAGATTTACGAGATGAGTCGTGAAAAGAATATGCCCATTCAAGAGATTGCAGAGTCCCTGAACTTATCTTCACAGACTGTAAAAAACTATCTTACATCTACTTTAAAAATATTTAGAAGAGAGTTGTCAAGATAGCATTCTAAACTACAAGATAATATGCTGAAAATGAAAATATATACTATCTCTATCTGGCTTTACCAAACGGCATATTCTCTTATTAATCGATATATGTAAAATATTTTTATCTGATTCGTAACCTATATATGCTCTTTTGGTTTCTAAAAAACGGCCAATTGAGTTGCAATAGGTGCCCTTTTGAGGTCTTACTAATGCCCTTTTGAAGTCCAATTAAGCACCTTTTATTTTACTACTCTGTAACTAATTGATTCTCTGTTGATTGCAAACTTGCTTTTTATATGTGTTTTTGCCGTCCTTTATAGATGTTTTATCCGAAATTATGTAATGATTTTTCAAGTACTTATATGTCGATTTTCGAGGTTTTAAAATGAAATGGTTTTCAATGTTAGAGAATGATAATAGGAAAGATAGATGACTGTTTTAGCAATGTTTTTTTAAAGAGTAACTTCGGTTCTTCCATTAAATTAATACGAAACGCGTCCATACATTTAACGGAAGAACCTTTTTTGTTTTTTCATAATTGCTTGTTGAATTTACGTTGCTTGTTAATAAAAGTTATTTTTAGGTATTATCTTCATATCTATACGTATACATCATATAAGCTAAAAACGTATGGAAAAGAAATTCGAAGAATTATATAAGCAATATTTATCGGGACAAATATCTCAAATGGATTTTGAGCTATTGAAAAATAAGGTTCCGCTCACATCAGATGAGGAGTTGTGGGATTTAATGTGTGATGATTTATCTACATCGTCAGAGTCTGTAAAGATGAGTAGTGAGTCACAGCAAAGAATCTTGCAAAATATCTATGCTAATGTGAAAGAAGAGAAACGTCAGGCACGTGTTCGCAGATTCTTGCGCTATGCGGCGATGTTCGTTTTGATGTTGTCATTGGTAGGTGGCAGTTATTGGTGGATAAACTCATTGGCTCCTTCGGCTCCGGTTTACACTTATGTAAGTGTTAAGGCGGGTAGTAAGCGTACGATAACCTTGCCTGATGGTACGCGAGTAACCCTCAATGGAAATAGCCAATTATGTTATAATGTAGTACCTCAAAAACATCGTGAAGTGGTGTTGACAAAAGGTGAAGCTTTTTTTGATGTAACGAAAGATGCCTCTTGCCCATTTCGTGTAAAGGTAAACGATATGCAAATTGAAGTCTTGGGTACCGAGTTCAATGTACGCTATCACGAAGATGCCATTGAGACAGCCTTGTTCTCTGGTGCCGTTCGACTTACATCAGAGGCGCTGAAAGAAGATTATCGTCTTTATCCAGGAAAGAAATCAATCTATAAGCTTGCTTCGCATCAGTTTAAAATCTGTGACAATGATGCGACAACTGATGCACGTTGGAAAGAAGGCTATCTGGCATTTAATAGTAAGCCGTTGGCTGAGGTGTTACATGAAATTGAGGATTGGTATGGCGTACGCATTCAGCTTCGTAATAAGAAGTTAGCTAACGACCTCCTCACGGGTACCTTCTATAATGAATCATTGGAAAGTGTACTTAGTTCGTTGAAGATGCAGTATAAATTTAATTATCATACAGATAATGGAACAATAATCATAGAATAAATCTTTATATCTAAACCCTTATAACTAAAAACATAGTATATGGCAAACAATCTAAAAACAAGAAGGAGATTCCTTCTGCGTTGCTTGTTGGTTATGGTATTATCACTTATACCGACAATGTTGTTGGCGCAGCGTGGTAATGTGAGCCTAAATCTCCAAAACGAAGAAATCAGTCGGTTTATTCGGCAAGTTGAAAAACAAACGAATTACACATTTGTGTATCGTAACAATGTACTTAACTCTAAGACGAAAGTAACATTGGTATGTAAGAACTGGCCTTTAGAGAAAGCCCTTACACATGTGTTTTCTCCTCATGGAATTCAATATTCTTTCAACAATAATACTATTGTATTAAGCCTTGCCCCTGTGGTAAAGGAAAGAGTTGAGAGTTCTGAACAAAAAAAGGCAGTAGCTATTAATGAGCGGGAACAGTATACACCAGAGAAGCATAAAATCTCGGGTGTTGTTCTTGAGGCAAATGGTGATCCAATCATCGGTGCGAGTGTCTTTGTAAAAGGAACAACGATAGGAACAGCTACGAATACCGATGGAGAGTTTACGATAGAAGCTCCAGCAAATAGCGTACTTTCTATTTCATACATTGGTTTTGCTACTCGTGAGGTAGCTGCGAAGAGTGGTGCTAATCTGAAGATTACCTTAAAGGAAGATGAAGCACAAGCCCTTAATGAAGTTGTTGTCGTAGGTTATGGTACACAGAAGAAGGCAACCGTAACAGGTGCTATTGCATCAGTGTCAACAAAAGACTTGGTACAAACCCCACAGGCAAATATTAGTAATATGTTGGTCGGTAAGATGCCAGGACTTATTGCTATGCAGAGAAGTGGTGCGCCGGGTGAAGACAACTCAACCCTTTTGATTCGTGGTGTGAGTACGTTCTCAGACAACACAGCCCCTTTAGTAATGATTGATGGTGTAGAGCGTCCAAATTACAATGGACTCGACCCTAATGAAATTGAGTCGGTAAGTATTCTTAAGGATGCTTCTGCTACTGCTATCTATGGTGTACGTGGTGCGAATGGTGTTATCTTAATAACAACTCGAAAAGGTCAGAAAGGTAAGCCACACTTGAGTTATTCTGGTAATTTCGCAGTTCAATCACCTACAGCTTTACCACATTATTTAA
Organism: Prevotella melaninogenica; assembly: GCF_003609775.1. Lineage (NCBI taxonomy): Bacteria > Pseudomonadati > Bacteroidota > Bacteroidia > Bacteroidales > Prevotellaceae > Prevotella > Prevotella melaninogenica. The sequence continues at coordinate 1,523,496 of NZ_AP018049.1, read as the reverse complement.
ATAGTGCAGAGTATTGTGAGATGTATAATGAAGCTTTGAAAAATGATGCTTACACAAAGGGTACATCTTATGTTCCACGCTTTACCGAAGCAGATATTCAGCTCTATCGTGATGGAACAGACCCTATTATGCATCCAAGTACTGACTGGGTGGGTAAGTTCTTGCGTAAGGCTTCTCTCCGTACACAGCACAACTTCAATATTTCAGGTGGTACAGATCGTATGAAGTACTTTATCTCTGCTGGTTTCTTCAATCAAGGAGGTATGTACAAATATACGAAGATAGATCGTAATCACGATGTGAATGCTTCTGACACACGTTATAACTTCCGTTCAAATCTCGATTTTAATATCACACAGGACTTTAAGGCAACTGTACAACTGTCAACACAAATCAATAATATCCGTACTCCAGGTATTGGTAATAGTGAACTTTGGAAAGAGATTTCTTGGGCAACACCATTGGGTACTCCAGGTATGGTAGATGGAAAGTTAGTACGTCTTGAGAATACTATTGATGATGAGAATCCATGGCAGGCATTGTTGAACAATGGTTATAACAATACCTATGCTAACACCATTAACTCAACTTTGCGTTTTGACTATGATTTGTCACGTTTATTGTTGAAAGGTCTTTCAGTTCATGCAAGTACTTCTTATGACAGCTATTACTACAGTAAACGTCTCTCGGTGAAAACCATGCAGACTTTCGTTCCTAAGGTAGACCCAAGTGATCCAACGAATATCATCCTTGTACCACAAAACGAAGAAAGTACTTGGGGTGGAGGATTCAATTACGGAAAGAACAGAAAGGTTTATTTCGAGGCTGGAATCCACTTTGATCGTACATTTGGAAAGCATCATGCCACTGCTCTCTTGCTCTATAATCAGAGTAAATATTACTCACCAAGCCTTGCCTATCATGTGCCTAATGCCTATCAAGGTATTGTAGGTCGTGTGACCTATGGTTATGCCAGTCGCTATTTGGCAGAGTTTAACATGGGTTATAATGGTACAGAGAACTTTGCTGCAGGTCGTCGATTTGGTTTCTTCCCTGCTGTATCTGCAGGTTGGGTAGTCAGTGAAGAACCTTTCTTCCCAAAGAATGATTGGCTTGTTTATATGAAATTGAGAGCAACCTATGGTGAAGTAGGTAATGATAAGATTGGTGGTGACCGCTTCTTATATCTGCCTTCTGTTTATGGCTCAACAAGTGGAAACCTTTCTGGTTATAACTTTGGTTCATCAGCTAACCCTGTTTATTCGCAGATGATAGAGGAAAAACGTTTGGGTAACCCATTGTTGACATGGGAGAAAGCTCGTAAGTTGAATCTTGGTGTTGATATGAACTTCCTCAAGAATCATTTGACAGTTTCGTTTGATTACTTTAAGGAGCGTCGTAATAACATCCTCTCAAATCGAAACAGTGCGCCAATGTTGATTGGTGCTTCTTTGCCAGCTTACAATATGGGTGAGATGGAGAACTCTGGTTTCGAATTTGACGTAAACTATCGTAATAAGATACGCGACTTCAACTACTGGGGGCGTTTCAACTATTCTTTTGCGCGCAATAAGATTCTCTTCCAAGATGAAGTTCCAGAAAAGTATGCTTATCAGATGCGTACAGGTCGTCGTGTAGGTCAGTTCTTTGGTCTTCTCTCTAATGGCTTTTATAATTCTTGGGAAGAAATCAATGCGCTCGACCGCCCTGTAAGCAGTTGGAATGGTAATCGTTTGCAACCTGGTGATATCCGCTATGTTGACGTAAATAAGGATGGAAAGATTGATATGTATGATATGGTACCAATCGGTTATTCACCTACTCCAGAGATAATCTATGGATTCTCTGCAGGATTTAACTGGCGTGGCTTTGACTGTTCAGCACTCTTCCAGGGTGCCTCACACGTTTCTATTAAGTACTTTGGTCGTGCATTGTGGCCATTCATCAATGCCCATAATAGTGCTAAGACTTTGATTTTGGAACGTTGGACACAAGACCGTTATGACCGTGGTGAAAACATTAGTTTCCCTCGTTTGTCAATGAGTCCATCACGTGATACTGATAACAACTATCAGGATTCAGACTTCTGGATTCGCAATGCTAACTATTTGCGTCTGAAAAACTTAGAGTTAGGTTATACCTTTAATAAGAAGCAGCTCAAGGCATTGGGATTGGAAAGTTTGAGAGTGTTCATTAGTGGAACAAACTTGTTTACTTGGACAGATGTTATTGACTTGGATCCAGAGGCTCCATCAAGAGGAGGAGCAACTGAGATTAATACCTACCCATTGCAGAAAATCTATAACATGGGTATAAATATTCAATTCTAAAAACCTTTCGTATGAAGAAGAAATTTTTATATATAGCATGTAGTTGTGCTTCTATTTTGCTCGCATCCTGTTCTGACTACTTAGAGACTCCACCCTCTGTCGACTATGGAGAGAATGAAGTTTTCTCAACTCGAGCAGATGCAGAGAGATTATTAACAACGCTCTATGCAGAAGGAATGCCCTATGGCTTTTGTATGAGTAGTTCTAATACAGATCGTCGTTTGTTGTCTTCTTCGACCTTAGCTTCAGCTTGCGATGAGGGAGAAGATGTTGCAACTTGGGCGATGGGCAATGCTGCATGGAATGCAGGCAACCATACAAATAGTAACTTTACATGGGACGAAGATTGTCGCTTTTATTTAAGAAACCATACAACACGTGTTGCAAATCTTATCTTAAAGCGTATTAATGAAGTGCCTTTTGATGAAGGTGACCCTGAATTTAATAAGCGTGCTACTGGCGAAGCTTATTTTATGAGAGCCATGCTGTTATGGGAAGGTGTCTGTCGATATGGTGGTATGCCAATCGTAAGAGAGGTGATTGATCCAACAGACTTCTCAAAACGTCCTCGTAATTCGTTCTCTGATTGTGTTGATTCTATTCTTGTTGACTGTGATAGAGCAACACAATTTCTCCCTGATTACTATACTGATGAGTCAAAGTTAGGTCGTGCTACGCGCATAGCAGCCTTAGCTTTGAAGGCAAGGGTTCTACTCTATGCAGCAAGTCCATTGTTCAATACGAACAGACCTTATATGGCATTCCCTGGTCACGAAGACCTCATTGGTTATGGAAACTATGATAAAGAGCGTTGGAAGAAGGCAGCTGATGCAGCTAAGGCAGCTATTGATGCAGCAGTTTCTTCAGGACATTATAAGATTCATAATACTGGTAACCCGGAGAAAGACTATGAAGATGTATGGACTATTCCTAATAATGAGGAAATCATTTTAGGTAATATGAAGTACAGAAACTTCAAGACAACAAATCGTCCTTTGGTTGCAAACTTGCCTACTTGGGCTATGAACAAGGCATGGGGAGATGCAGGTTTATATGTAACATTCAATTTTGTTCAGCGTTATGAGAAGCGCGCAGATGGTCAGCCTGCTGATTGGAATATGAATGGTGGTGATAACCTCATTGATATTTATAACAGTCTTGACCCACGTTTCAAGCAAACTATTGCTTATCATAGCAGTAGCTGGAATGATGAAATCCCATTTATCAACTTCCTCGACGGAGGTTCTGAGAAGTCTGCTATGGACCGTACAGCTCATTTGCTTCATAAGTGGGTTCCACGTAGTTTACATGTAAATGGCAGTAATTCTACCGATGTACAGTGGCCTGTTTTCCGTTTGGCAGAACTTTATTTGAATTATGCTGAGGCACTTAACGAATATGAGAGTACACCTTCACAAGCAGCTTACGATGCTGTTAACCTTGTTCGTGCACGTGCAGGTATGCCAGACTTCCCTGCAGGTATGCCGCAGGAGGCTTTCCGAACAAAGCTTCGTAATGAACGTGCAGTAGAGTTGGCATTTGAAGATCATCGTTTCTGGGATATCAGAAGATGGCTTATCGCTGGTGACGAAGGAGTGATGAAGGGTAAATTTTATGGCTTGAAGATTAATTCAACAGACGGTAATAAGACACATATCCATTATCAACCATATGTGTTTGAACACCGTTTTTGGAATGATAACTGCTACTTGTATGCTATTGACCAGAAAGAAGTCAATAAGGGCTATCTCATTCAGAACCCTGGATGGTAATAACGTGTAAATCTTAATGTAAAATAATTGAACAATGAAATATAAGATTCATATCATAGGAGGCGCTCTTATGCTATCCAGTCTTTCTGGATATGCACAAGAAATCACTGATACAACAGTCGTAAATGTAGCTTATGGTGTACAGTCTTCAAAAACACAGTCGGCTGCTATTTCTACCGTAAAGGGTGAGCGTCTCATGGAGATTACATCACCAACGGTGGGTAACTCGTTAAAGGGAATGCTTCCTGGACTATCGATTCTACAGAAATCGGGTGAGCCTGGTTACGACTTCTATATGGAGAATATGTTCACACGTGGTGTAAGTTCGTTCAACAGCAAGCAGCAGATGCTTGTCTTTGTTGATGGTTTTGAAGCTCCATTAGATAACATCTCTGCCGAAGAAATAGAGTCGGTATCTTTATTGAAGGATGCTGCAGCCTTGGCTATCTACGGTTCAAGAGGTGCAAATGGTGTTTTGTTGATTACTACAAAGAAGGGTTATCATTCTTCTCCTAAGATAGGTTTTCGTATGCAGACGGGTATCCAAATGCCAACAATCATGGATACACCGATGGATGCTTACAATTATGCACGCCTGTATAATCAAGCACTTGAGAATGATGGAAAAGCGGCTTTATATACGAATGAAGCACTTGCTGCTTATCAGTCAGGAAGCAATCAATACCTTTATCCAAATATAAATTGGAAGAATCAGTTGTATAAGAATACCACACCACTGACGATGGGCGAATTGTCTTTCCGTGGTGGTGGCGGTGGTCTGAACTACTATGTAATGGCTGGATTAATGCATAATGATGGTATTTATCGTGGAACAGATTCAAAGCAACGAGAGAATGCCAATGTAAACTATGCACGTTATAACTTCAGAGCAAATCTAGATGTTGATATCACAAAGTATTTCCGCACGTTCCTTTATTCAGGTGTGAGCTTTGCAGAGAAGACAACACCGGGTGCTGGTGGTGCAGATGATTATTTGAAGTCTGTTTGGACGACTCCCCCTAATGCTTTCCCTGTTTACAATCCGAATGGAAGTATTGGTGGAACATCATTGTATACCAATCCTGTTGCAAATCTTTTGAACAGAGGCTTGTATAAGGAGAACTCTCGTTCGTTGCAGGTTATCTTTGGTTTGCAGTATGACTTCAGTGCGCTCGTTCGCGGTTTGAGTGCCAAGGTAATGTTTGGTTATTACAACTTTATGGCTGAATCATCTCCAAAGACACGTGACTACGCACGTTATTCTCTGGCTCAAACAGGTGTTGATGCACAAAATAACCCTGTTTACAATTATACTCAGTATGGCTCAGATGCAGCTTTGACAGCTACAGAAGGCTTCAGAACCAGTCAGTCACGTATAGGTTTACAAGGTCAGATTGATTATCAGCGTCAGTTTGGAGATCATGGTGTTCATGCTATGTTGTTGATGCACAATGACCGTTATCAGGTGTATGATGTACGTGATGACGAATGTTATGTGAACTTTGCAGGCCGTCTGTCCTATGATTATCAGAAACGTTATATTGCTGAAGTTGTAGCTTCTTATATGGGTACAGATAACTATGCACGTGGTCGTCGTTTTGGAATATTCCCAGCAATGTCAGCAGCATGGGTCGTTAGTAGCGAATCGTTTATGAAGTCTTTGTCATGGGTTGATTTCTTGAAGTTGCGTACTTCTTATGGTCTTACTGGTAACAATCAGACTTCTGCTCGCTATATTTATGATGAGTCATACGGTGGTAGTGGTAGTTATCTGTTCGGCACAGGTAGCTCGCAGTCTTCTGGTTTCACAGAAAAGACTTTGGCAAACCCATTTGTAACATGGGAAAAGAAGCGTGTATTCAATGTTGGTATTGATGCTACACTTTGGAAAAATCTTTCTGTCAACTTTGATGTCTTCCATGAGGTGCAGTCTGATATACTTGCTTATCCTTATGCGCAAGTATTGGGTATTGTTGGAGCTTCTTATGGTAGTATACTACCTTTGATGAATGTGGGTAAAGTGACAAACCACGGTTTCGAGCTCAAAGCACGTTATCAGGGTAAGGTTCGTGATAACTTTTCTTACTTTGCTGAGGCTGGAACATGGTATGCTATGAGTCGTGTTGATGAGCAGGGAGAAGATGTTAAGCCAGAAAGCTACCTTTATAAGAAGGGTAATTCTGTGTGGAAACCTATTGTTTTAGAGGCTGATGGCTACTATACAGCAAATGATTTCGATAGCAATGGAAAACTTAATGCTAATCTTCCGCAACCTCGTTTTGGACGTGTTGCACCTGGAGATATCAAGTATAAAGACTATAACAATGACCAGGTAGTTGATGAGAATGATGCTCATCCTATTGGTAATAGTACTGTCCCTGCATGGAATTACATGTTTAGTGGAGGCTTTAAGTACAAAGGTTTTGATTTCAGTGTAATGTTCCAAGGTGTTGCGCAGCGTGATATCTATCTCCGTGGAGCGAATATCTACTCTTTCCAAAACAACGGTACAGCATCTAATTTAGCACTTGATAGTTGGACTCCAACACATACAGATGCTTCCTACCCACGTTTGTCAACGATGAATTTCAGCAATAATTATCGCACTTCAACCTTCTGGCGTCGTAATGGAAACTTCTTGCGTCTACGTAATGTTCAGGTAGGATATGAACTTGCAAATTCCGTTACACGTGCATTGCGATTAAGTAGTGTTTATTTCTACGTGAATGCTACCAACTTGTTCACACTGGATCATCTTGGAAAATTGGGTGATGCTGAGCAAGATAACCTCTTAAGCTATCCACTTATGCGTACTGTTAGTGTAGGTTTAAAGCTTGCATTCTAATTTATGTCTTATATTAGAAACTTTATTCTATGAAAACAAAGTTTTTTTCAAATATTATCATCCCAGTGTCTATCAGCACTGCACTGGTTCTAAGTTCATGTAATAGTCTTTTGGACCGTGAGGAAGATTCGTTTATAGATAAGACTGCAACGTTTGATTCTTACAATAGAACAAAGCAATATCTTACCTATGCTTACTCACTGCTTCCAGAGGGATTGAACCGTTTGTCAGATGGAGCTATGTTAGATGCTGCAACAGATGATGCCGAGTTTGCTATAGAAACAGCAAATGTTCAACAGTTTAATAATGGCTCTTGGAGTGCTTTGAGCAATCCTGATGACCATTGGAATCGTTACTATGCTGGTATCTCTAAGTGTTGTACTCTACTGGAAAACACCAATCATGTCAATCTTGATATTACACGATTGGACCCTAATAAGCAGGTTGAGTATGCTAATAACTTGAAGGATATCCGTATGTGGCGAGCAGAGGCTCGTTTCCTTCGTGCCTACTTCCAATTTGAATTGTTGAAGCGTTATGGTCCAACTCCAATTGTTACCTCTACGCTCAGTCTCAATGAGAATTATGAGAATACTCCACGTCCAAACATGAAGGAGGTTGTAGACTTCATCGTTAAAGAGTGCGACACGGCTGCAGATACACTTGAACTGACACCATGGCGTAATAATAATGATGCTTTTGGTCGTGCAACGAAGGGCGCAGCGTTGGCTTTGAAGAGTCGTGTGTTACTTTATGCTGCCAGTCCTCTTTACGTTAATTTTGGTGATTTAAACGAATCTAATAAGCCGTCTGATGCTTCTCTTTGGAAGGCTGCAGCTGATGCGGCTAAGGCTGTTATCGACCTCAATCAATATGAGTTGGCTACCTCTTATGGCGATTTGTTTAAGAATGACTTCCAAAATAAGGAATATATCTTCGTACGTAGATATGGTGCAAACTCAAGTTTTGAAAAGAGTAACTTCCCAATTAGCTTTGGTGGAAAGGGGGGAACTAATCCTTCACAAAACTTAGTTGATGAGTATGAGATGCTTGACGGAACAGCCTTTGATTGGAACGATCCTGCTAAAGCAGCACAGCCTTACATAAATAGGGACGCACGATTGGCTGCAACAATCTTGATGAATGTAGCTTCTTTCAAGGGAAAGAATGTAACTACTTTCCCTGGAGGTGCAGATGCAAGTCCTAATCCAAATGCAACCAAGACTGGATATTACTTGCGTAAGTACCTCAATGAGGATGTTAATATTCAGACTGGAGGAGGTAGCGGTGGTCATGTTGTCCCATTGTTCCGCTTGGCTGAAATCTATTTGAACTATGCTGAGGCACTCAATGAATATGACCCTTCTAATCCTAATATTGCTATTTATTTGAATAAGGTTCGTAATCGTGCTTCACTTCCAAATGTCGTAAGTGGACTTTCACAAGATGAGATGCGTAAGGTTATACAGCATGAGCGTCGTGTGGAGTTGGCTTTCGAGGAGCATCGTTCTTGGGATGTACGCCGTTGGAAAATTGCTTCTTCTACACTTGGTTCTCCACTTATGGGAGTACAGATTGCCAAGAAGGCTACAGGTGGATTTACCTATGCACCTACAGAAGTAGAACATAGAGTTTTCCAACCTAAAATGTATTGGTATCCAATTCCAGAGTCTGAGCTACTCAAGCTGAAGAAATGGAGTCAAAATAGAGATTGGTAATATAATTACTGCTGTCCGATAAAGCCTTAACACGATTGGTGTTGGGCATGAACACCACACGTGCTGAGCACAAGTTCCACGATATAAGATGGTAAGATAGGGTCATTACTTACATTAAAAATAGAGTAAGACACTAATAACTAACTTACAAGGACATGGTTTGTCGGACAGCACTATAACAAAATTAGAGCATCATGATAAAGTTAAAGAATATCTTTACTATGTTGTGCGTCTTAGGCGTTGCAGCTTGTACAGAAAATAATATAGCCTACGATGAGGTTGTGAATGTGCCAGAGGGAATCTATCTTTCAGGTTCTTCATCAGAGTTCTCTATCCCAATTGAGACAGGACGACTGATTGCTGGCTCTCATGCTAATATGTTAAGTCTTAAGGCTTGGTTGAAGAAAGATGGTCGCTTTCAGATTTCCTTTGTGGGTACTGATGGAAAACCTATTGTTTATGGAAAGGGAAGTGAGATTCCGCTTTCTAACGCTCAGGCGGCAGCTTATAGTTTGACAGAAGGTGGTGAAGGCTTCTCTGTTCCTTCAGAAGGACTGTATCAGATTGTTGTTAATCAGCAACGAAAGGAATTGACCATCATTCCTATTCAGTTTACAATGAAGGGTGATAATGCGCTTACAGCAGATGGAAGTACGGCTATTCCACTTAATAATGTTACTTATGACAAGCTTACGCACGTTGTGACTTGGAGCAATGCTGACTCAACTCAGCAGCTCTTGCCAAGTAAGTATGTCTTCAATATGAATGATGGTACAACTTTGTATCTGCGTGATAGCGAAACGGAGGTTGACACTTTGTCGGCTGTTTTCACTGGTACTGCTTTGGCTGAACGTGCCAATCAGCTCAATGATAGTTATCAGCCATTGACAAATAAGTCAAATGTTAAGTTGAAGTTCCCTTTAAAAGGGCAGTACAGTGTTCAGGTGCAATATAGTGTTTTGACTGGTAAGTTTACTGCACGTATGGGTGGTAAGGGTGTTGAAGTTACTGGACTTTCCAACGAACTCTATATGGGTGGTTCAAACTTCGGTGCTTGGAACACGAATGGAGTTGTAAAGATGGCGCCTGTAGGTGCTGTTGGCAATGGTGAGTTCTGGCGTTTATGCTATCTGCAGGCAGGACAAACAGTAGAGTGGGCTATGTCAAAAGATGGTTCACAGGCTTTCTCTTCATTGGCAACAATGCAGGGAGTTACTGTGGATGGTAGTGGTAAGGCAACTGTAAATACCTCTGGACTTTATTTGGTTTATGTTAATTTAGACCGTAAGTTGATTTCTTTTGAAACACCGAAGGTGTATGCTTCGGGCACTGCATTAGGAGATAAGGAACAGGCTTTAGAACTCAATGGTAGCAACTTATCTGTTGAGACAACTGAGACAGGACAGCTTAACTTCTTTGCTAATTCTGAACAGAATGCACGTGATTGGTCAACTATGATGTTCACAATTCGTAATGGAAAGGTGGAATATCCTGGTGTAGCAACGAGTGAAGCAAGTGTATTGCCTGTAGCGAAGGGTACAAAGGTAAGCCTTGATATTGCTAATAATACAGCTGACTTTGGTGGTACAACTCCTGAGAATCTTATTCCAGAAGGTGTTAAACACCTCTATATGACTGGTGATGACTTTGGTAATTGGGATTGGAGTTCTCCAGAGGTAGCGTCATTTGAGAATGGTTATGCGGGTGACTCTCGTTGGTTCTATATCACTTATCTTCGTGGAGGGACTGCACTTGAGTTCTCAACAGAAAAGGCATTCGGTAAAGGAAACTTTGCACAATTGAAGACACTGACAGACTATACTGTTGCTAACAATCGTGCAGTCGTTCCAAGTGATGGTATTTATATTGTCTTTGTAGCCTTGGATTCTCGTGATATCGCTATTCAGCCACTTAAGTTATCGGGCGATTGTGGCGGTGCTCCAGTAGTATTTGCAGCGAATGCTGATGGTAGAACTATGAGTGCAACGATTACGAATGGGGGTAGAATGCGTATTTATCCAGATATTCCTGCGTTCAAGAACGCGAAGAAGTTTAGCTCTTGGAAACGTGAGGTATATGTTAATCCAGAAACAAAGGATTTTCTCTATCGTAAGAATGGTGAGGGAGAGCCTAATAAGGATTATGTTTGGAAAGCAGGAACAAAGGTTACTATTGACTTCGTAACAAAGAAAGCTACCATCGTAGAGCCTTAAGGTTCTTAATGTAACGAACTTATACTCTCTATCAAATGATTAAGCGAACTCTATCCTATAACATTAAATTCCCCCTGTTATTGGGATAGAATCGCTTAAAATAAAAGTAAAAAGAAACTTTTCAAATAAAATAAAACAAGCTTATGAGGATTCTTATTTCAATGATTTGCGTCCTAAGTATGGGTGTAATCAACGTAAGAGCGCAGTCGGAAGTATCTGAGGTTCCTACTTTACCAGGGTGGAAGAATTTGCCTGGTGATGAGTTTAATGGTACTTCTGTAAACAAAAAGATATGGGGACTATATGGTGACCCTAAACGAAACTATGCCAATGATGCCTATGGTAATAACCCTGGACAGGGTATGGCACAGACTTATCGTGAGCAAATGGTTACGGTAAAGGATGGTATTCTAACTATTCGAGCTACACGTGACCCAATTAATACGGGAATCAGTAAACCAGAAGTTCCAGATCCTTATGTGGATTATGGAGTTATTCCTCGTTATCCACTAAAGCCTAATCACAATGGTACAAACTTAGGATGGTGGTCAGGCTTCTTGTCCAGTAGGGATGTTAAGCGGTATTACCCACTTTATTCTCGCATCGAAATAAAGGCAAAGGTACCTTATGAAATTGGAACTTGGATGGCATTATGGCTTCGTCATCGCTTAGGTGCAAGTACTTTTGAGGTAGACCTTTTAGAGTTCTTTGTGAATGATGACAATGCTGATAAATGGAATAATTGGGAACAGCATACTTATAAATTCAAGGGTAAGAGAACGCTTCATCAGTCTGTGCATGGATTGGGTTGGTTTCAAGACAAAGATAAAAAGCTCACGCTCACAAACAAATATAACTATAATCCTTTCTCTGAGCGTGTAAGAGAAATCTCTTTTGATCCTGCTACTGATTTCCATGTGTACGGTGTACAAATGGACCCTGTACCGGGTGATTCGTCTAAACATATTGCTATAAGCTTCTTATTAGATGGAAGAGTACGGTCGGTATTCTCTACAAAAGATTATGTTATTGACGGAACTTCTATTTATAAATACAATGAATTTCTAAAGAAAAAATATACCGCAGACATTGATAGTGTTTGGGATGTAGCTATAAATGGTGGAATTGGTGGTACGCCTGATGAGGATGGTGGTGGTATTCTTTATCCACACATGGATCCTAAGTATGGTGGTGACCCTAATAAAGTTCCTCATAATTATGAGATGAATGTTGATTGGATGCGTATATATAAACGTGCTAATCAACCATTGTGGCTTGGCTCTACACCTGTTAGTTGGGATTGGAAGACCAAAACGGTTGAGTTAGTAATTCCTGCAGAACGCTTTACTAATCTGAAAGTAGGCGACCAGCTGGTGATGGATATTGATACGCTGAGTGCATCAGAACATCGTGAATCTGGTAAAATAAAGCTTGATATCTATGATAAAAAAGGTGAAAATATTATTGCAGTAAGACCTGAACTTGCTCAACTCGATGCACAGGTGACTTTTGTTGTCAATACAGAGGAACTTTGCAATAAGCTAAAAAGCGAGGGTTGTATGTTGAAGGGTGAGAATCTTCGACTATTCTCCGTTTGCCGTTCTTCTAAAGATATTGCAAAATGGCTTGGTTTTAAGCAAATTAGTTGGGGTGAAACACTCATCCCTAAAGAGCAATTTAAAGATGTAGAAGATAAGTACCAGTTAGAAGTCATTGTAAGAGATGTTAAGCCAGGTGCAAAGGTTTTCTTACGTCAAAACAAGAATCCAGAGGAGGGACAGCGTGACAGACCAGCTCTTTCATCTGATAAACCATACGGTAATATTATCAAGCTGACAGAGGGTGCTGACGAGATGGCCTATGTGTTTACGATTAACGCTGCTGCTGCACAGGAACTGAAGAATAACGGTTTAGCTGTGACAGGTAATGGATATTACTTGCGTAGTGTTCGTCTGATTAATAATGCCAGTACGGCTGTGAACAATATAATAACCACAGCTCAGCATGATGGTGCTGTTTATACCCTTGATGGGATTAAGGTAGCCGAACGGTGGGGGGCAAACAAGCTTACACGTGGGGTCTATATTGTTGATGGACGTAAGGTAATCATTAAATAACTTGTGAAAATAAACATTCTATAAATATAATTGCTATAAGTAAAGTGCTTTTTTCTTGGTGACAAATTGCAATGCGTGTAAGGCTCCGCACCATTGGTGCTGGGCGTCAACACCATTGGTGCTAAGCATCAATACATAGGTAGGAAATTGTATGAAAGGACCGTTAATGTCATTATGTACATAGTAAGATACTAATGTTTCCCTTTAAGAGAAGTTTTTACACAATAGCAGAATAAAAAAAATGTACTTAATAAAATATGAGAAAATCCACCTTCTCTCTCGTGCGTCGTAGCAGTTTTGTTCTGCTATTACTACTGTGTTTATATCGTTTAGAAGGACATGCTTTTGAACGTAACTTATGGGATGATGGTTGGCGGTTTGCCATTTGTCAAGATGATAGTCCTCAGCAATCAGTATTCGATGATAGTGCTTGGCGGTTATTAGACCTCCCACATGATTGGGCTATAGAAGAAGACTTCCATGCTCTACACCCATCGGGGGCTAATGGAGGAGCCCTTCCTGGTGGTAAGGGATGGTATAGAAAACACTTAGTCTTACAAGATAAGGATGCAAGTTCACGTTATGCGCTTCATTTCGATGGTGCATATATGAACACTTCTGTTTATGTAAACAGTCAGCTTGTGGGTACTCGACCTTATGGATTTATTAGTTTTAGCTTTGACCTTACACCTTATCTTAATAAGCAGGGAGATAATGTTATTGCAGTGAAGGTTGATAACTCCCAGCAACCTAACAGTCGTTGGTATACGGGATGTGGTATTTATCGCCATGTCTATCTTATGAAATCAACGGATGTTCGCGTAGCCCAATGGGGTGTACAAGCTATCACAGAAGTGAAAAAAGGTGTTGGAAATGTAATGCTTAATACGCAGATAGAGAATCTTAGTGGTCGTAATCGTCGTTTGATAGTGCGTCAAAAGGTTTGGAATAAGAATCATGAAGTTGTTGCTCAAAGTTCCAAGGCTCTTAATGTTGTGGCTTCAGCTACAATGGTTAGTCAGCAAATGCGTGTGCAGAAACCTAAGTTGTGGTCGCTTTCTTCTCCTTATCTCTACACTGTTACAACAGAAGTTCTTGAGAATGATCGTGTCATCGATTGTGACACTTTCAAGTTAGGTCTTCGTACTGTAAAGTTTGATGTTCAAAAGGGATTCTTCTTGAATGGTGAGAATATCAAGATTAATGGTGTTTGTCTGCATGGTGACTTGGGTTGTTTAGGTGCAGCGATTAACGAAGATGCTCTTCATCGTCAGGTTAAAATGATGATGGAGATGGGTGTTAATGCGATAAGATGCTCACACAATCCTCCAGCTCCAGAGTTACTGAATCTCTGTGATAGTTTGGGTGTGTTGGTTGTTGATGAGTCCTTTGATAGTTGGTTACAAGGAAAGACCCCTTATGACTATTCATTGTATTTTAAGTCATGGTTTGAGCGTGATCTGAGAGATATGGTGCTGCGTGATCGCAATCATCCTTCGATTATTCTTTGGAGTATTGGTAACGAGGTCTTGGAGCAATGGAATAAGGTAAATAACTCAGGAATGGCATTGGAGGATGTTAATATCCTATTAAATAATACAAGGGATAAGTCCGCTCTCTCACAGGGTGATACCCTCAATCTTAATTCAAAGCTTACCCAGGCTTTGGCTGCTATAGTTCGTCGTTATGACCCGACCCGAATGATTACAGCTGGATGTAATGAAGTTTCGCCTAATAACAACTTATTTAAGAGCGGAGCCTTAGATGTGATAGGCTTTAACTATCATCAAAAAAAAGTGAAAGATGTACCACAGAATTTCCCTGGTAAGCCTTTCCTGATGACCGAAACGGTTTCTGCTTTGCAAACACGTGGCTATTATAAGATGCCAAGTGATTCTCTTTTCCGCATGCCGGGCAAGAAACGACCGTTCACAGATCCTACTTTCCTTTGTTCTTCTTATGACAATTCTTGCGCTTATTGGGGTTCTACACATGAGCAAACATGGGATGTTGTGAAGCATACTCCATATTGTGCAGGACAGTTTATATGGACAGGCTTTGATTATATCGGTGAACCTACGCCTTTCAATTTCCCTGCTCGTAGTAGCTATTTCGGAATAGTCGACTTAGCAGGTTTCCCTAAGGACTGCTACTATATGTATCAGAGTGAGTGGACCGACAAACCTGTTTTGCATCTTTTCCCACATTGGAATTGGATAGAAGGACAGACAATCGACCTCTGGTGTTATTATAATCAAGCTGATGAAGTTGAGTTATTCATCAATGGAAAGTCGCAGGGGGTACGCCAGAAGCGCAATGATCATGAATATCATGTGGCTTGGCGTGTAACCTTTGAACCTGGTGAAGCACGCGTTGTAGCAAGAAAGAATGGTAAGGTTGTTGGTGAACAGGTACGGAAGACAGCAGGTACTCCTCATCACATTCGTTTGACTCCAAATCGTCAGGTGCTAAAAGCAAATGGTAGAAGCTTATCGTTTGTATCGGTAGAGGTTGTTGATAAGGATGGTAACCTTTGTCCATGGGCAGAGAATAATATCCATTTTTCATTATCAGGAGATGCGAAGATAGCAGGTGTAGACAATGGAAGTCCGTTCTCATTAGAGCGTTTCCAAGCTAATGAACGTCGTGCTTTCTTTGGCAAGTGTTTGGTTGTGGTGCAGGCAGGAAAGAAGCCTTCTAATATTCAACTCACTGCTAAGGGAGTTGATTTAGCTCCACAAACAATAAATATTAAGTCTGAATAATATAACAACTGCAATTATATGAAACGAACTATTGTAGCTATTGCTTGTGCAATTGGCTGTTTCTGTGTAGGTAATGCACATAATGTAAATTCTCTACTTCCTCAGAAACGAGAGAAAAAAGAAGTTAAGGTGGGAGATAGTGAGACAAAGTTTGTGCATGAACTTATGCAGAAGATGACGCTTACAGAGAAGATAGGACAATTGTCTCAATATGTAGGAGGAACGCTTTTGACAGGTCCTCAGAGTGGAGCTCTTTCTGATTCGCTCTTTATTCGTGGCATGGTGGGGTCAATACTCAATGTCGGAGGGGTTGATAATCTGCGAAAGTTGCAGGAGAAGAATATGCAGTTATCACGTTTGAAGATACCAATTCTCTTTGCTTTCGATGTTATTCATGGTTATAAAACGATATTTCCAACGCCTTTGGCAGAATCATGTACATGGGATTTAGATTTTATGTATGAGACTTCCAAAGCTGCAGCTATAGAGGCTTCTGCATCAGGTATTCATTGGACATTTGCCCCAATGGTTGACATTGCACGTGACCCGCGATGGGGTAGAATCGTAGAAGGTGCTGGTGAAGATACCTATCTGGCTTGTAAGATAGCTGAAGCACGTGTGCGTGGTTTCCAATGGAATCTTGGTAAACCTAACTCAGTTTATGCTTGTGCCAAGCATTTTGTAGCCTATGGTGCTCCACAAGCAGGACGTGATTATGCACCAGTAGATATTTCAATGTCTACTTTGGCTGAGGTTTACCTGCCTCCATTCAAGGCTTGTGTTGATGCAGGTGTGAAGACTTTTATGTCAGCTTTTAATAGTCTTAATGGTGTTCCTGCAACTGGTAATCGTTGGTTGATGACCAATCTACTGCGCAATCAATGGAAATTCCAAGGTTTTGTAGTAAGCGATTGGAATGCTGTACAAGAGTTGAAAGACCATGGTGTAGCTGCAACGGATGAAGAAGCTTCCCTTTTGGCTTTTAATGCTGGTGTAGACATGAATATGACAGACGGTTTATATAATCGTTGTTTGGAAAAAGCCTTACGTGAGGGGCGTGTCGATATAAAGGCTATTGACGCATCAGTTGAGCGTATTCTGCGTGCGAAATATGCCTTAGGCCTTTTTGAAGATCCCTATCGTTTCCTTGATTCTAAGCGCGAACGTACTGAAGTTCGTTCTAATAGTGTTATGACTTTGGCTCGAAAAGTTGCTGCATCGTCAATGGTTTTGTTGAAAAACAGTCAAAGTACACTTCCTCTTTCTAAGCATACAAACCGCATTGCTCTCATCGGTCCTTTGGCTAATAATCGTTCTGAGGTGATGGGGTCGTGGAAGGCACGTGGTGAAGACAAAGATGTTGTGACAGTATTAGAGGGTATTAAGAATAAGTTGGGTAGTGGTGTAGCTATCAATTACGTACAAGGTTGCGACTTCTTAGACCCTTCAACGCAGGAGTTTTCAAAAGCCTTTGAAGCAGCAAAGCAAAGTGATGTTGTGATAGCTGTTGTTGGTGAAAAGGCTTTGATGAGTGGAGAATCACGCAGTAGAGCAGTCCTTCGCTTGCCAGGTCAGCAAGAAGCACTCCTTGACACACTACAAAAGGCTGGTAAGCCGCTTGTTGTTGTGTTGATGAATGGTCGTCCTCTCTGTTTGGAAAAGGTTGATAAGCAGGCAGATGCTTTGCTTGAAGCTTGGTTCCCTGGTACACAATGCGGTAATGCAGTAGCTGATATTCTCTTCGGTGATGCTGTTCCTGCAGGTAAGTTGACAACCTCTTTCCCTCTCTCTGAGGGACAGATTCCAAATTATTATAATTATAAGCGTTCAGGAAGACCAGGTGATATGCCTCATAGTTCAACGGTTCGTCATATTGATGTTCCTAACAGAAACCTCTATCCTTTCGGTTATGGCTTGAGTTATACGAAGTTCTCTTATGGTGAGATACAATGTGCAAACGAGTTTAATGTTGATGGTACACTACAGGTTTCGGTTGATGTTACCAACACTGGTGGTTATGATGGCGAGGAAATCGTACAACTTTATGTAGCAGATAAGCATGCTTCTATGGTTCGTCCAGTGAAGGAGTTGAAAGGCTTTAAAAAGGTTTTCATACCAAAGGGTGAGACTGTGCGCGTAGACTTCACTCTCAATGCTCGTGACTTAGGTTTCTGGAATAATGAGATGCAATATGTAGTTGAGCCAGGAATCTTTGAGATTATGGTGGGAAGTAGCAGTGAGGATTTGCAGAAGAAAGAAGCTATTTGGAAAGGAGATAAGTAAATAAAAGAAGCGTAAAGGATTTGTTCGGTAAGGTTCTTATGTATAGGTTCATCTTTGGTGGCTTATAGTATGATGGGTTATAATGACATTCAAGATACTCACATATCATCTTCTATAGTTGTGTTGTTGCCCAGCACCATTGGTGTTTGTGGTTAACACCAATGGTGCGTAGGGTTAAGCATAATGCAGGATGTCTCCAAAGGAGATTAAACTTTGCGTTAGGACGGACTTATATTGGGCAGCTTTAATACGAAAAGATGGTATATAAAGTTCTATTTGTTTGTGAAGAAAAGCCAGTATAATAGTTGTGGCTGATTGTGCAGTGACCTTTTTATATCAAAAAAGTTGTATAAAACATAGTACTTTGTATGCTGTCTTGCGTATTATTTATAGATTCTTTTTTAGGAAAAACGATTAATGATTTTAAGTAAAAGTAGATGAAACATGTATTGTTAGGTTTATTGTTGCTGCTTTCATTTAGTGCCAAGGGCATTGAGGTAACTCATGGCCCTTGGATTTGCGACATGGATAGTACAAGTGTTACAATTGTTTGGGTGACAGACAAGCCTGGAAAGTCGTGGGTTGAGATAGCACCAGATGGCCCTGACCATTTCTATGGTAAGGCTCGTCCTCGTTATTATGATATTCTTGAGGGGCGTAAGGTGCTCACCGATAGTGTTCACCGCGTTCATATTGAAGGTTTGAAGCCTAATACAAAATATCGTTACCGCGTTTTCACACAGGAAGTTGCTGAGTGGCGTTATGATGATTGGGTGACATTTGGTAAGACAGCTTGTACTGATGTATGGCGTGGAAAACCTCATGAGTTTACAACCTTCCCTACACAATCACGTGAAATAACATTCTTAGTACTAAATGATATTCATGAACGTGCCAAGTTTATGAAGGATTTATGTAAGAATATCGACTTCAAAAAACTTGATTTTGTGCTGCTTAATGGCGATATGTCAAATCGTTTGAGAAGTCAGCAACACATGATGGAGGCTTATTTGGATACTTGTGTGAGCATGTTTGCTACTCATACTCCTTTATTCTTCAATCGTGGAAATCATGAACTCCGTGGTCAGTTTGCTGATTATCTCTATCGTTATTTCCCGACTAATTCAGGTAAATACTATCGTCTACAACATGTAGCAGGTGTTGATTTCTTGTTCATAGACTCTGGAGAGGATAAGCCTGATGAGGATATAGAATATAGTGGCATTGTGGATTATGATCAATATCGTGTTGAGCAGGCTCGTTGGTTGCGTCAACTTCGAGAGGAGAAGAAAGTGGGTAAATACCCATTGGTTGTGTTTTCGCACATGCCACCAACACTTGAGAACTGGCATGGTCCATATCACATGCAGGAAACATTGACACCAGAACTTAATAAGATGAATGTGTCTGTTATGCTTTCCGGTCATCTTCATGCCTTTGGCTATCAGAAACCAAATGAGATAATAAACTTCCCTAACTTGGCTAATAGTAATAACACCTATTTGTTATGTCGTATTGCAAACGGCAAGATGGAGGTGGATTATGTGGGACTTACTGATAAGGATAAGAAGCATTTCACGTTCCTAATGAAATAGATTCTTCTTTTAGGTTAAATATAGGTTTTATGTGGATTACAGATTTGATAATATTTTATTATCATTTTGTAATCCACTTTTTTATTCAGATATCAAAATCGAGTATCGTCTTTTGGTAAATAATAATTGGATATTACCAAATCTATAAAAAAAAGAATTATCTTTGTCCTTCAGATATTGTATAGAATAGAATTGTAAAATGATTGATAAAACGAAACTGACGCTTGTTTTGTTGGTAGTGATTGTGACGGTTATAACTTGTATTCATCCAATCTACCCGAATGAGCAGACGCTGCAGCATATTGGTACAGTACTATTATTGATACCACTGATAATAGATGTGTTTAGAAAGAAACTACCGATGTCAGCGTTTATTGGTATTGTTGGTTTTACGTTGCTTCATGTTATTGGCGCACGTTATATTTATTCTTACGTGCCTTATAAGGAGTGGGCAGTATCGTTAGGTTTGGTTGATAAAGATTTCTTCCAAGACCCACGTAATCATTATGATCGGTTAGTACACTTCTCTTTTGGGGCATTGATGTTCCCTTACTTCGTCTATCTTTGTAGGAAATGGGTAAAACAACAGTCGTTTGTTGCTGTTGTAGTGGCATGGATGATGATTCAAACGGGTAGTTTGATTTACGAGCTATTTGAATGGTTACTGACGATTGTCATGACAGCAGAGGAGGCTGACTATTATAATGGTCAGCAAGGTGATATGTGGGATGCACAGAAGGATATGGCTTTGGCACTGGTTGGCTCTACTGGAATGTTCTTTATATATGCGGTTCGTAGCCTTGTAAGAAGGGGTAAATAGGACAAACAGAGATGAAAGGTTACATCGCTGCATAGGCTTATGGGCATAAAATAAAATAGATTTTACGCCTTGAATTAATAAGAAAGCATTGCAGTGCAACTACAGATAATTATCCTTTTGGAATTATTTTCACGAAAAGAAGAATTTATTTTCATGAAAAGAAATATTTATGTTCATGAAGAAAAATATTTATTTTCATGAAAATAATTCGCGAAAGGATAATTCTGATGATGAAAAAAGCGAATTGTCTTTTGATTATCGATAGTTCTTTCTACGATTAAAGGTCTTTAATTTCTTTCAGAAGAGGCTTCTTTTATTTTTTAAAAGATAGTTTCATGGAGTTGAAAATAGGCTTATGATAGTTTGGGGTAGGGGTGAAGTGATTGGGTTAATTATGCTTACGAGGGAATGTGAAAAGGTGCAAATTGTCACTTGTGGATAGCATTTAGATGTAATTTATGTGTATTTTCTTGGAAAATCAACCTTTTTTGTTTACCTTTACACCAAATTTGAATAACGAAGATTATGAGTTACAACTTATTAAAAGGTAAAAGAGGTATTATTTTTGGAGCCCTCAACGAGATGTCAATCGCATGGAAAGTTGCTGAAAGAGCAGTTGAGGAAGGTGCAATGATCACTTTGTCAAATACTCCAATCGCAGTAAGAATGGGTACAGTAAATGCACTGTCTGAGAAGTTAAACTGCGAGGTTATTCCTGCTGACGCAACAAACGTTGAGGACTTGGAGAATGTATTCAAGCGCTCAATGGAGGTTTTGGGTGGTAAGATCGACTTCGTTCTGCACTCTATCGGTATGTCTCCAAACGTGCGTAAGCACCGCACATACGATGATTTGGACTACAAGATGCTTGATACAACACTTGATATCTCAGCTGTTTCATTCCATAAGATGATTCAGAGTGCTAAGAAACTTGATGCTATCAACGAATATGGTTCTATCCTTGCACTCTCTTACGTAGCTGCTCAGCGTACCTTCTACGGTTACAATGATATGGCTGATGCTAAGGCATTGTTGGAGAGTATCGGTCGTAGCTTCGGTTATATTTATGGTCGTGAGAAGCACGTACGTATCAATACTATTTCTCAGTCACCTACAATGACAACTGCTGGTTCAGGTGTGAAGGGTATGGATAAGCTCTTCGACTTCGCTGATCGTATGTCTCCATTGGGTAACGCAAGTGCTGATGAGTGTGCTGACTATTGTATCGTAATGTTCTCTGACCTCACCCGTAAGGTGACAATGCAGAACCTTTACCACGATGGTGGTTTCTCAAATGTAGGTATGAGTCTTCGCGCTATGGCTACATACGAGAAGGGTCTCGATGAGTATAAGGACGAGAATGGTAATATTATCTACGGATAAAAAGCCTCCTAACAGAAGCCTCCCCCAACCCCTCCGAAAGGAGGGGAGTGTAAATAGAGGATGGGTAGGATAAAGGGGATTGTCTTTATAGAGGTAATTCTCTACTACTATCTAATGTGATTCCGCTTTATAAGGTTGTTGAGGAAGCTTTTAAGAGAAATAATAAAAAGCTCCAGTAAGTGAAAACTTGCTGGAGCTTTTTTATTTTCTGTTGTTATTTCAAATCATTTTTCCATACCAAACCATAGGCAATTTTGCCTCCCTCCCCTTTCGGGGAGGGTCGGGGTGGGGCTTTACTTCCTTCCGAAGTCGGCAGGGATCTCACCCCACTGCTTTGTTTCCCACTTTATAATAGGTGTTGTAACCTTATGCGTCTGCAGCCACTGTTCTGCACGAGCAATGATTTGATGGAGTTCTTCAGTTTCTGCATTGCGGACAAAAGTAGTCTTACAACGTTTTTTATTTACCCATAAGATAGCATTGTAAGAGTCGCTATAAATAACCTTATCCTTGATACCTTGCTTCTCCATCAGTGCCAAAGCATGAACAATAGCGAGGAACTCACCAATGTTGTTCGTTCCCATAACTGGACCAAAATGGAAGACTCTTGCACCAGTTTGTAGGTCAACACATTGATACTCCATCGGTCCCGGGTTGCCAGAACAAGCAGCGTCAACAGCCCAAGCACCAGCCCCCCTCAGTCCCCCCGAAAGGGGGGAAGCCCCAGTTTGCTGTGGTTGGATAGCTGACTGAGAGTTTGTTTGAGAACTCGTCTGTGTGTTTGGCTGAGCACCACCAGCTTGATTCGTGTTATGTGAGTCTATTGCCATTATGGTTTCTTTAATCTTCTTGATAACTTCTTCCCGATGGTTGAAGATTTCTTCATTAGTGAATCGGATGACTGTATAACCCCATTGCTCAAGGTTACGAGTCCGTTCCTCATCCTTTATAATCTGATCATCATTAAAATGATACTTACCATCAATTTCAACAATAAGTTTATACTTAAGGTTGATGAAGTCGGCAATGTATTGTTTGATGATATGTTGTCTACGAAACTTATATCCACTTTGTTTTCCTTTTAGGTATAACCAAAGTAGATTTTCTGCTTGTGTAGCGTACTGTCTGTTCTTGATAGCATTCGCTTTTAGCAGTTCATACTCTATCTCATCAGCCGTTTCGTAGATATACATAGTCTAATCAAGTCTTACTTTTATACCCCTTGTCCAATTAGTTTCCCTCCCCTTTCTTCAAAAAGGGCTACTATGACCTTTCTTATCCTATTTGCCTCCCTCCCCTTTCGGGGAGGGTCGGGGTGGGGCTTTACATCCTCTCAGGCACTTCAATACCGAGCAATGCCATACCATTCTTGATGACCTTAGCCACATTCTTGGCAATCACAAGGCGGGTAATCTTCTCTGCTTCGGTGTCAGCGTTGAGGATGCTGTAGTCATGATAGAACTGGTTGAACTCCTTAGTCAGCTCATAGCAGTAGTTTGCAATACCACTTGGGCTATAGTCAATACCAGCCTGTGCAACTGCAGCACCGAAGTCGTTGAGCTTCTGGATGAGTGCAATCTCCTTGTCGTTCAGTGGAGCATCGTCGTTGAGTGATGCTGGCAAGGTGATGTTCTGTGCTTCAGCCTTACGGAGGATACTGCGGATTCGTGCGTAAGTGTACTGAATGAATGGTCCCGTGTTACCATTGAAGTCAATAGACTCCTCTGGGTTGAAGAGCATATTCTTGCGTGCATCGACCTTAAGGATGAAGTACTTCAAAGCACCCATACCCACGATACGTGCAATCTCGTTCTTCTCTTCTTCAGTGATACCTTCCAACTTGTTCACCTTATCCTCGCTAAGACTCTTAGCATTCTCAATCATTGAAGCAACAAGGTCGTCTGCATCGACAACTGTTCCCTCACGACTCTTCATCTTACCGTTTGGCAATTCAACCATACCGTATGAGAAGTGTACAAGGTCTTTACCCCACTTGAAGCCTAAACGGTCCAAGAGGATAGAGAGAACTTGGAAGTGATAGTTCTGCTCGTTACCAACAACATAAATCATCTTGTCGATAGGGTAGTCATTGAAACGCATCTCTGCAGTACCAATGTCCTGTGTCATATAAACCGATGTGCCGTCCTTACGCAACAAGAGCTTCTGATCTAAGCCCTCGTTGGTGAGGTCAGCCCATACAGAGTTGTCTTCCTTGCGGATAAAAAGACCCTTTGCAAGACCTTCTTCCA
Organism: Prevotella melaninogenica; assembly: GCF_003609775.1. Taxonomy (NCBI): domain Bacteria; kingdom Pseudomonadati; phylum Bacteroidota; class Bacteroidia; order Bacteroidales; family Prevotellaceae; genus Prevotella; species Prevotella melaninogenica. The sequence continues at coordinate 1,499,406 of NZ_AP018049.1, read as the reverse complement.
CCTTCTTCTTACCAGCGAGATAAGTGCTTGACTCGTAGTAAATCTTATCGAAACCAACGCCCAATGCTTTGTAAGTCTCATCGAAACCTGCATATACCCAGTTGTTCATCATTTCCCACAAACCACGAACCTCAGGGTCGTTAGCTTCCCACTTCACGAGCATATCGCGTGTTTCCTTCATCAGTGGAGCCTCGTGCTCAGCCTTTTCTTTTGCCTCTTCGGCTGTCAATCCCTCCTTCTCATACTGCTCTTGCAACTGCTTGCACTCCTCTTTGAGGTGCTTATCGAAGAGAACATAGAAGTCACCAACTAAGTGGTCGCCTTTCTTGCCTGCCTGCTCTGGTGTGATGCCATTGCCCCACTTCTGCCAAGCCAACATAGACTTACAGATGTGGATACCACGGTCATTAACGATATTTGTCTTTACTACCTTGTTGCCGTTAGCCTCCATAATCTGTGCCAATGACCAACCAAGTAGGTTGTTACGAACGTGACCGAGGTGAAGTGGCTTGTTGGTGTTAGGTGAAGAGTATTCGATCATCACCAATGGGCTCTCGTCTGTCACACGCTTCTCGCCAAACTTCTCGTCAGCGTTGATATCATTCAACAGACCTGTCCATGCTGCTTGTGCAATAACGAGGTTAAGGAAGCCCTTTACAACGTTGAAGTCGGCTACAGCCTTACAGTTCTTCTTTAGGTATTCACCTAAATCCTGTGCCGTATCTTCAGGCTTCTTGTGTGAAGTCTTCAGCAATGGGAAGGTGACGAGTGTGAGGTTACCCTCAAAGTCGCTGCGTGTCTTCTGCAGCTGAATCATCTTTTCAGGAACTTCTGTTCCATACAATTCCTTGACAGCTGCAAGTGCAGCAACGGTAATTTGCTCTTCTATCTTCATCATTTGTTTCTTTTTATCTGCCTGCAAAGTTACGGAAAATCAGCCGAATAACAGCAGGAGGAGGGGGTAATTCATAATTCATAATTCATAATTCATATATTATGATTGGTTTTAATTCATAATTTATAATTCAGAATTCATAATTATGATTGGTTTTAATTCATAATTCATAATTCATAATTCATAATTTTGATTACTTTAAAGGCACAGTTTATAATTCAAAATTCAGGGACTTGATTACTTTTAAGGTATAGTAGAACTGCTGTATTTCATTATAAAGACGGCTATTTGTCGTAGATATTCATGGTTATAGTCAGTTGTGTAAGTCCTTTCTAACGATAGATTGCTGTCATGTTGATTGTCTGTGAAGTGGTGTTTAGGCGTTAACACCACTGGTGTTCATGCCCAGCACCAATGGTGCGGAGGCTTAGCACCAATGGTGCTTACACATCGTACGACGTGGAGAAAGTTACTTTTTATCCCCCGATGTCTGTATAATCCTTTTATCTTCTATGCTTCTATGTCTTCATTTCTTACCTTTCGCATCCTCTTCCTATCAAAGCTTCTTTCCTATTTTACCTTTCAATGGTATAATATCCACCCTTTTCTTTGATATAATCAATGAGTTCTGCGAAGATTTGGTTTTGTCTTAATGTCGGCTCATTACCTGTAAGAATCAACTGTTTGCGGGCTCTTGTGATGGCAACATTCAGTTTACGATCAATAGGTTGACCGTCTTCGTAGAATGTGTTGGCGGTGAGGAAATCGAGTTGATAGCGACTTTGAATGGTGAAGGAGTAGAGGATGATGTCACGCTGGCTGCCCTGATAGCGTTCAACGGTGTCAATACTGATTTCTTCTAATTCTGGAATACCAAGTTTCTCAATCTCCTTTCTAATCATTGCAATCTGATTGCGGTAAGGCACAATGACACCAACAGACTTCTGTGGGTCGAAGTTTTTGCCGAGTTGTCGGTACAGACGTCTTAGCAGGTCGGTAATGATACGCGCCTCCTCCGTGTTTACTTTCTCTGAAATATTCAGTTGTCGACATGGCTTTGAAGGGATGAAAATCATACGATGCGCCTTCAAAACATCATCCGTCTTGTCCTCACTCGTTTCGTTATAAGCCAATGTCTGCTCCAACTGATGCGCTAATGGTACGCATTCAAGTTGTTCACGTACGTAGAACTTACGATTAGCAAAGTCGGCAATGTCTGGATGCATTCGCCCTTGTTTGTGCAGTGTACCAACAAACTCAGTTCTCCCTGCAGCTCGCTCTGTAAGGATAAGGCGTTCAAAGAGGGAGTTTGAGCATGATAAAAGGTGGATATTTTTGAGGAAAATATTGGTTTCTTCCGTTTCTAAAGAGTCCTGTTGTTGCACCACCGCAGGTAATTGTTTATGATCGCCAATTAGTACAAACCGCTCTATTGCACGCCTTTCTGCATGTCGGGTAGATAGTAATCCTATGATATTTGGTTCTAATATTTGACTCGCTTCATCAATGATTGCAAGGTCGAAATGCTTGATATTAAAGAGTGCAGCATTGCTGTTCATTGTTGAGGTTGTGGCAACAACGATTTGAGCATCTGCTAAGGTAGACTTTATGCTGTTGAGGGTTGCGTTGTCATCTAACACTTCCTTCAACAAATGGTCACTATATTTCGGATCACAACTGAACTCGTTACCAATACGGATATAGTCAATATCGTTCTCTGTTAGCATATTACAAATTTCGTCAACAGCGCGATTTGTATAGGCAAGGAGGAGGATTGACGTCTGGGTGTTGGGTGTTGAGTGTTGGGTGTTGATGGTTTCTGAAAGTTTGTTGTGTTCAGAATCTTCTGCTGAATAAGCTGATGATGGTTGTGAATAGATGCTTTCTGCCAGCTGCTCACGCACAAGGAATTGCAGAGCCTGCGAGGTTTTGCCAGTGCCGGGAGGACCGATAAGAAGGAAATAATCCTGTGCCTGCTTAGCTTTCAAGATGATTTCGTCATAATCGGGATGGTAGCTACGGGATAAGGTAAGGGATTTATCGACGCGTGGTGTGCGTTGTCCTAAGAGCAACTGACGACGTTCTTCGTTTGATGTGATGAAGGTGTAAAGACTTCTGATAGCTGATGTTCCACCGATGTCACTACCTGCATGCTCAATAGCGAAGTAATCTCCGCTGATAAGATTAGGGTTTTGCTGTCCGTCATTGAGGTGTACAGTAATGCTATCACCATGTATCTCTTGTAAAGAACCTTTAAAGAGAATACTCTTTCTCACGTCAGGTGCCTCGTTCTTCTTGTACGAATAGAGATAAATCATATCTCCTCGGCGAAAGTTAGGGAGGAAATCTTCGCCCTGTTGGGGTACAGATAGTGTTATTGTATCATAGCCATTGAACGAGCTGCTACGTTCTTTCTCAATGATAGTCAGCCCTGTATAGATGTTTCCTGTCTCTTTCTTCTCTGCAAGAGGCATGTTCCATAGGTCAGCATTACTGTTTCCTACACCTTCTTGCACACCCACTTTCGATACTAATTGTTCCTTGATAACAAAGGTCATCATACGTGTGAAATAAGCACGTTCAAGGTCGTTGAGTTGGTGAAGTGGTGCCAGTGTCTCAGTGAGTTGTGGTAAGAGGTATCTATTGTAGAAGTTATCGTTTTGCTTCTCAACGTTCAATGTCTGCGGTGTGAGCAATGGTAACATCCTATCAAAGCCATTTTCAGCCATCCAAAACTCCGTTGCAACAGCTTGATTACGGAAGCGAATAGCTTCACGAATCAGCTTTTGGAGGGGCTCCACTTCGAGCAGTCCGTCGGGTAGGGGATATTTAGAATACAAGAGTTGGATGTGTGCATTCTTCGGACTGAGTTGGAAGTTATATTGCAAGATACCATAGTAGAGCAACACCTGCACGTAGTGTTTCTCAACATGGAGCGACCCATGTGGATTTTTGTATTTGCGTTCAATAAAAGTATTCTTTCCCGACTTCTGCTCAACAAGTAGTTTTAAGTCTGTTGTCATCAAGTCAACACGACCCTGTATGCCCAATCGCTCGCAAACGAATGAAGGTTCAAGAATTGCTTTCTCACGGTCGAAGGTTTGGAAGATTTCATCAACAATTTCCTTGATATTCTCCACTTGTCGTTCTGCATCTTGTTTGAAGGACGCTGCATCAAAGTCGGGACAGGTCGCATAGTCCAAAGCCTTCTCTCTGAAGTTAGAACGGAAGGTTTCTTTGATATCGTATTCTGCAGGATGATTGATGATATCATCGAGTGCAGAACCTGCGAAATTACCCAATACAATGTGTTTATTGCTGAGGCGAGGAGTAAGTCTATTGACGGTGAAAAGCAACGGATGGTGTCCGTAAGTCTCAAAACAGTTAGCTATGGTAGAGATATCTATCAGATAGTCTGGCTCAACAACGATAAGGCGCGGTACGACCTTCTTTCGGGTGACAGTACAGTCAAGGAGATTTAGCTGCATTCCTTCGCGTAGCATCGGGCGTAAGTAGCTGAAATCAATGTAGTCTGGTGTGTTCATATAGTCCACCGTTAAGAGTTCTTCGCTACTGTCTTGATTGGTTACAGCTACCTGAATAGTACTTTCGTCCCACTTTCTTACGATACAACGAATGTAACGATAATTCGTAATCTGAATGTTCTCTGTGATGCGTCCGTGTGCAGGAATCTTTCCAACGAGGAACGAAGGAATAGCTTCTTGCACAACAGCAGAAACGAAAATAGCTAAGGCACGACAGTCGTAAGCCACATCTTCAGGTAGAATCGGAGCGTAAGAGTTACTATGTCGGCGCATTTTCTGGATTGCCACAATGTCTTGTGGGGCAATATTATGCTGTCGGCAGAGCGACTCCACCTGCGAAGAAAGGTTGCCGAAACCATGTCGGGTGTTTTTTAATCCTTCATGACAAGCAATGACGAGTGTCTCGTGCATGATAAGAGCCTGCGCTTCAGAAGGTGCCGAAAGGATGTCAGCGATACGTGAGAATAGTTCGTGTGCCATTATGATAATGTTTCCCCAGTCCTTGTTAATAAAGAAGAATTGTTTTTATACTATGTGTGGGGACTAATTCGTTGGGTTATGTTTTGAGTGGGTGTTATTGCTTTGTTATCAGTTGGTTGTGAACGTTCTTTATTGCAGAAAGCCTATTGTTGTGAATTATTTTCATGAAGAGAAGAATTTATTTTCATGAAAATAAATATTTCTTTTCACGATGAAAAATATTTCTTTTCATGAAAATAATTCACAGAAATGAGACTTTTCGCCTGCTTACTGTCCTCCCAAGCGTTCAAAGAAAGTGATAATATCCTCCCAAGTCTTGAACTCTTCGCTACCGAAAAGTAGGCTTGTGCCGAGGAAGTCGTCGTGTTCAGTACTACTAATGAAGTAGTCGCCATAGAGAAGGTGAGGCTGGTTGGTGAAGATCGTATGGTTCCATGCTGGTGCGCTGAAAGCATCTTCAATCCATGCCTGTTGTTCAGTGATGGCTGATGGATTGTTGGTAGGTGCAGGACACACAAAGAATACGTTATAGTTATCAAGTAAGAACTCGTAAGCTTTATTCAGACTTGATTTCGGTTTACCATATCCATCAGCGAGGGTGTTCTGGTCAATGAGTACCGTACGACGTTCGCGGCCTTCCTGTCGGTCATCAATCCATCGGATAACGGGCATGAGATAATGGAATACAACCTTCTCGATAAGTCTATGTTCACCATGAAAATGGATTGCCTGAGGGTAATGTTCATGGAAAAGGTCAAAGGTGTGGACAAATGGGTCAGCATCACCAAAAAGTCCGAAGACGCGTTGCTGCTCTTCCTCTGTCACTTGTGAGAAACACTTTTCAGTTATCTCTTTGTATTCCTTTACCAATGCTTTGGTCACGATAACCTCCTGTACGCCATCTTGTCGCTCATTTTGGAATATCTGTTTACCCATCATATTACTCTCGCTGATGGTTGTTCCCATTTGAAAAGCAGGATTCACGCAGATACGGTCGACACCATAAAGCATCTCTGTGTACATACCTCCCATTGAAGTACCAATGATAAGGTCGGGCTTTTCGGTGTCAACAAGGTTGCGTAATAGTTCCATTGCCTCCTCAGGATGTATGGGGAGATCGGGCGCAATGACAGTTGCTTCGGGCATATAGTCCCTCAGCATCTGTACCGTATGACTTGAACCGGCTGACATAAAGCCGTGAACGTAGATAATCTTCTTATCTACCATGAGGTCAGGAAAGGTTTTCTTATATTGATTTTCCATTGTTTCTATTGGGGAGTTAGAGGAGTTGAAGAGGTGAAAGGGAGGGAAGGAAACTTAGGAGTTGGAGGAATAGAAGGAGTGAAATGGAGTTAAGACAAATGCGTTGTGGGGTACCTTTGTGTTGATTTCCATGTCAGAAGCTTTTCCAAATGTCCTCCCAGAGAATTTCTTTAAGTCCCTCTGAAAGAGTGAATAACTGCGATGATAGTGTGAGAATAGCATCCATCTTTTTCCCTCTTTGCCTCCCCTCCTTTCGGAGGGGTCGGGGGAGGCTTTTATATCAGTGGCAAACTGATACCATTTATCTTCTGATAGATGTCGAGTGCATAGATATCTGTCATTCCACTGATGAAGTCAAGGACTGCCATGATACGTGTTTCAAGACAAGGACTTTGGATGTCATACTGGCTTGAGAAACGTCTGATAAGTTGCTGACTATGGAAGTGTTCAGGCTCAACGGCAGCACCAATGAGTGCTTCCATCAGTGTTTCCATAATCTTATAACCTGATAGCTCAACGTCGAGGACTGCTTTACTGCGGTAAATCCTATCCACAGAGACCTCTGTACAGTGTTTGTAAGCCTGTCGTGGAAGTTCGGAAATATGCTTGATGAGCGACCCTTCGAAGGTTCCGTTAAGTATCTCCTCCTCATGTTCAACAAAGACATTGACGCATTCTGCCTCTAATAATCCAACGGCACACGCACGGAAGTAAACGACTTGCTCGTTTTGGTCGGTCACACCCTCGTCTTCTATGCGTTTTCGGATGCTCTTTCTGGTTTCTTCATCGAAGAAGCCAAGGAGCAAATCGGCTGTCTCTTCAAAGGATAGGAGCTTGAGTTTGTGTGAGTCTTCGATATCCATAATCTCGTAACAGATATCGTCTGCTGCCTCCATAAGATAGGTCAACGGATGGCGAACATAACAGATACCGTCCTCAGAACTATCCTTTTGAATGATACCTAACTCGTCAGCAATCTTCTTATAGGTTTCTTCTTCCGTAGCAAAGAAGCCAAACTTGCCATGTTTACTGGCGTATGTAGAACTGAAAGGATACTTTACGATACTCGCTAAAGTACTATAAGTCATCACAAAACCACCTTCTCTTCGGCCTAAGAAACGATGGGTAAGCAGGCGGAAAGCATTAGCATTACCTTCAAAATGGGTAATATCTTCCCAGAAATGTGGGCTAACTTTTTCCTTCAAGCTAATCCCTGGACCTTCTGTGAAGAATGCCTGCATAGCCTTTTCACCACTATGACCGAACGGAGGATTACCCATGTCATGTGCGTAACAAGCTGTCTGCACGATGGTTCCAATCTCTTCAAAGAGCGTACTACGCAACTCTGGGTGTATTTCGATGAGTCTTCTTGCCACGTCATCACCCAAGGATTTACCCAAGGAAGCCACTTCCAAAGAGTGAGTTAGGCGGTTGTGTACAAAGACACTACCTGGAAGAGGGAAAACTTGGGTCTTGTTTTGCAGTCGTCGGAACGGTGCGGAATAAATCAATCGGTCGCTATCACGCTTAAATTCAGAGCGGTCGTCGTGTCGAAGGGCGTGACGATCTTCTTGTCCGAGACGCTTATTTGATATGAGTTGTTGCCAGTTCATTGATGATGTTTGTTGGGTGTTGGGTGTTGAATATTGGGTGTTGATGAATTCTGTTTATGATTTATTAGCTACTTGAAAGCTACACACAAAAGTAATTAAAATTGGCTAAAAACAAGTTTTTTACTTCATAAAATGTATGAATGTGGCTTTAAATGCTTAATTTTGTACCTTATTATATGGCAATGACACAGATAAAAGTAATCAATAAAGGGCATCAGCAGCTTCCTGCTTATGCTACTTCACAGAGTGCGGGGATGGACCTTCGCGCTAATATCGATGCACCTATCGTACTGCAACCAATGGAGAGAAGACTCATTCCAACTGGTCTTCATATTGCTCTCCCAGTGGGGTTTGAAGCACAGGTGCGCCCTCGTAGCGGTCTTGCTTTAAAGCATGGACTGACTGTTCTCAACTCTCCTGGTACGATTGATGCCGACTATCGTGGTGAAATCATGGTACTACTCATTAATTTCTCCAATGAACCTTTCACCATAAACGATGGTGAACGCATTGCGCAGATGGTCATTGCACGCCACGAACAAGCAGAGTTTGTTGAGGTGGAAGTACTCGATGAGACCGAACGTGGTGAAGGTGGATATGGTCATACGGGTGTGAAGTAAAGACAAAGAAAGAAACGATAAATGTTCAATAACGTTATATTGAAAGTCACAAAGATGCGCCGTACCCTCCTTGCTCTTGCTTTGTTGGGTGGTTCTTTGGCAATGCATGCTGATCGAAAGGATAGCCTTCAAAGCTATAATTACTTCTTCCTTGAGGCAATGCGACAGCAGGATATGGGCAACCTTACGGCTGCCTTTGACCTTCTGCGCCATGCACGCGACCTTAATCCACAAGCACCGGAGGTTTATTATCAGTTAGCCTCTTTTTATGTGGACATGAAGAAGGATGCATTGGCACGTGAATACTTCGAGAAGGCGGCAAGTCTTGATCCTGAGAACTCGGCTTATCAGGAGAAATTAGGAAAACTCTACGTATCACAGAAGGACTATCCTAATGCCATCAATGCCTTTGAACGTCTTTATGAATCTAATAAAATGCGTTCTGATGTGCTGCAACTTCTCTATCAACTTTACGCTTCCCAGGATGAGTACAAGATGATGATTAAGTGCTTGGAACGTCTGGAAATATTGGAAGGAACCAACGAGCAGATTTCACTTAGCAAGATGCAACTCTACGAACAGATGGGGGAAAAGCGCAAAGAGTACGACGAGTTGAAGGCACTTGTTGACAGTCATCCGCTCGATCTCAACTATCGTGTGATGCTCGGAAACTGGCTTTTGCAGAATGGAAAGAAGAAGGAAGCCCTTCAGAAGTACCGTGATGTACTGAAAGAGGATCCTAATAACTCGCTTGCTAAGCTCTCTATGATGGATTATTATAATAACATCGGAGACAAGGCAACCGCAAAAACAATCCTACAGGAGTTGTTGCAATCGCCGAAAACAGAGAAGGAAACAAAGTTAGAGTTACTCCGTCAGATTATTACAAGCAGTCAGAAGGATAATACCCCAGATAGTACTGAGGTGATGCGACAGTTCTCTGTGGCATTAGCCGTTCCACAAGAAGACGCTGATATCTATATGCTTAAAGCCGCATACATGACACTTCGCAAGTGGCCAAAGGCTGAAATCAATCGCGTTTATGAGCAAGCTATTGAGGTAGAGCCTGATAATTCGCGTGCAAGAGTAGCTCTGATTCAAAACATTTGGGAAACAGAAGACTACGATAAGGTCATCGCTATCTGCCGACCAGCCATAGAGTATAATCCAGATGAGATGGCATTCTATTACTTCCAAGGTATGGCTCAGTTCCAAAAGCACGATAGTGACGCTGCATTGGAGACCTTCCGAAAGGGAGTGGGACAGATAAAGCCAGACAGTAACCCTGGTATTGTGTCAGACTTCTACGCTATTATGGGTGATATCCTTCATGAGAAGGGGCGCAATGATGAGGCTTTTCAAGCGTATGATAGTTGTTTGCAGTGGAAAGCAGATAATGTGGCTGCATTGAACAACTATGCTTATTACCTCAGTGAGGAGAATAAAAACCTTACAAAGGCAGAGCAGATGAGCTATAAGACTATCAAGGCAGAGCCTAATAATAGTACTTATCTTGACACCTACGCATGGATACTTTTCCAGCAAAAGCGCTACGAAGAGGCAAAGATTTATATCGAACAAGCAATTCGTAATGACTCTACTCTGAGCAATGTTGTAAAGGAACACGCTGGTGATATCTATGCACAGACAGGCGATATAGAGAAAGCTCTTGAGTACTGGAGGAAAGCTCTCGATGGAAATAAGGAGAATGCGACATTGAGAAAGAAGATAGAACTAAAGAAATACATAGCAGAATGAAGAAAACAAAGATATTACTTGTAAGCATGACTGCCCTAATCTTGGCATCATGTGGTACAAAGAAAGCCGTAGTGCAACAGAAACCTGTGCAGGATAACAAGGTTGCACAGCAGACAGCACCTGCTCCAAAGGATAACAAGATGGAGAGTCTTGTTGTCATGCAGCGTGTTGCTGATAATGCACTTTACCAAAAGAACCTCGTTTCAAACCTCACTTTTACGCTCAATGATGGGCGTAAGGATATTACCGTACCAGGTATTTTGCGTATGCGTAAGGATGAGGTTATCCGCTTGCAGTTGCTGATTCCAATTCTTCGTAGTGAGGTGGGACGCATCGAGTTTGCAAAGGATTACGTCCTCTTCATTGACCGTATCCATAAGCAGTATGTAAAGGCAAGCTACGATGAGGTAGGCTTCTTGCGTGATAATGGTATCAACTTCTATTCACTTCAGTCGCTTTTCTGGAATCAAGTGTTCATTCCTCGTCAGCAAAAGGTAAGCGAAGCAGACCTCTCACAGTTTGCTGTTGATGAAAGCAAAGCACAGACAGAGGGTTCTACTCTGATAAGTCTTAAAGATGGAAAGATGGATTATCAGTGGTCGGTTAACCCTAAGAACAACCAGATTGTACTGACAACTGTTACTTATAACAGCAATGCTCATGGTGCTTCAAAGCTCTCATGGAGTTATGATGACTTTAAAGCATTTGGCTCAAAACTCTTCCCTGCAAGTCAGATGTTGACAATCAATACACCAAAGTTTGGACAGAAGCCAGCGAAGACACTTAAGGCAAGCTTTGATCTTGAGAGCTTCAGCGATGCCAGCGATTGGGAAGTTTTCACCACACCATCTGATAAGTACACAAAAGTAAGCGTAGAGGATATCCTCGGCAAACTAATGAACTTTTAAATGAAACGTCTTTCTTTATTATTCATATTGTCAATCATGTGTATGCTGAGTGTTTCTGCTCAGCATTCACGAAAGCATAGGAGACAGCATAAAGCGGCTGTCAATCAACCTGTTCAAACAAAATCTTCTGTAAAGGGGAAGGGTAAAAAAGCTCTTGATGCGAAACAAAATAGCCCAGCAGAAGTTCCTGTAACTAACGTAAAAGGTCAGAAGCAGGTAGCTGAGAAGCAGCAAACTCAAACCCAAGTAAAGGGTAAGCAACAGCATGGTAACGTACAACAGCAGCAACTTGTCAATGGCCAGCAGCCTCAAGGCAAGGGTCAACCCGTTCAGGTTAAGGGTCAGTTAGTTGTACGTGGTAAGGCTGCTGCTCGCAATGCCAATGTTGGTAAGAAGGGTGCAAAGGGTCCTGCCTACGTAACAACAGAGGAAATTAAGGGCTTGCAGCAGCAAAACCAGAAGTTGCAACAAGAGATTTCGGAACACGAGGAGGAAATGAAAGTAAAGCAGAAGGACGTTGATGACCGTCTGCAAAAGATTGTTCGCCTCGATACTGAAATCGGTCAGCACAAGAGAACGATTGACACAATTGCCACAGACATCAAGGGCTTAGATACGAATATCGGTATTTTGAAAGGTCAGCTGGCTTCTCTTGAGGCACAGTTGGGAGAGCGTCGTGCTCGTTTCATCCGTTCAATGCGATACATGGCACGTCATCGTAGTATTCAAGATAAGATGATGTTTGTCTTTTCTGCAAAGAACTTAACCCAGATGTATCGTCGTCTTCGTTTCGTCCGAGAGTATGCTGCCTATCAGCGTGCGCAGGGCGAACAGCTCAAAGCTAAGCAGATGCAGGTAGATGAGAAGCACTCACAGTTGAAGCAGGTGCGTATTAATAAGAGTAATCTTCTCTACAAAGACCGTCAGGTGCATGCTCAGATGGAACGTAAGCGTGTTGAACAGCAGACGGTTGTAACCTCTTTGCAGAACGATCAGAAGGTCTTGCAGGGTGTTATCGCACAGCGCCGTCAACAGCAACAGGCTTTGAATGCACAGATTGACCGACTCATTCAGATTGAAATACAGAAGGCACGCGAACGTGCTATAGCAGAAGCAAAGGCGCAGGCTGCCGCTCGTGCCGCTGCCGCTAAGAAGCGTGCAGAGGAATTGGCACGCAAGAAGGCTGCTGCAGAAGCTGCCGCTCGTGAGAATGCTCGTCGTATTGCTGAGGCAAAAGAGCGTGAGGAGAAAGCTAAGGCTGCCGCTCGTGCTGCTGCTGAAGCTGCTGCGAAAGCTCGTCAGGAGGCTGCTGCCCGTGCTGCCGCTGCCCGTGCTGCGGCTGAAAAGGCTCGTCAGGAAGCATTGCAGAAGGAACGTGTTGCCGCTCGTGAGCGTGCTATTCGTAAGGTTGAGGAGCAGGAAGCTGCTGCTCGTGCTGCACAGGAAAAGGCTGAAGCGCGTGCTGCTGCCGAGCAGGCTCGTGCCGATCAGATGGCTCGTGAGGCTGAGGCAAGCCGTGTGGCTGCTGAACGTAAGGCTGATGCTGACCGTGAGCGAGCTGCTCGTGAGGCTGAAGCAGCGAGAGCATCTGCTGCTGAAAACAATGATATGCTTAGCTCAGCCGACCGTGCGATAACGGGTAATTTCGCTAATAACCGTGGTAGATTACCAATGCCATTGACGGGTCAGATTGTCAGTCACTTCGGTCAGTACAATGTGGCTGGTATGTCAAATATCCGTCTGAATAATGATGGTATCAACATCAAGGGTGCTCCTGGAGCAGCCGTTCGCAGTGTCTTTATGGGTGAGGTGAGTGGTGTGTTCATGGCAGGTGGTATGAGTGTTGTGATGATTCGTCATGGTATTTATATCTCTGTTTATGCTAACTTGGGTTCTGTTGGTGTCAGCAAGGGTCAGAAGGTTGGTACGGGACAGACCATTGGAACCGTTGGTAAGACGGGTATTCTTCAGTTCCAGTTGCGTAAGGAAACAGCTAAGCTGAATCCAGAGCAGTGGTTGCGCTGATAAGCATCTTATCTCTTATATTAATAATGTAGGCTTATTGAGTGTAAAGTGACGATTTCTTGCCTCGTGTTTTATCGTCTTTCAAATCTCAATAGTACGTTATAACTAAATTATCTTCATGAGAAGAAAACTTTCTTTTCATGAAGATAATTCTTTTTTATCATGAAAATAATTCTTTTTTATCATGAAAATAATTCTTTTTTATCATGAAGAAAAATCTTCTTTAATAGCTGTCTTGTAAGCTTTTTGCCTCTTAATAGTTAGCTATAAACATCTTATTTTCCTCTTTGTAATATCTATAATGCTGCTTTCTTCTCATCATTAGCCGATGTGTTGATGCTTCGCACATATCGTGCTAAGGCTTCGCACATATCGTGCGGATGGTAAACACCAATGGTGCGGAGCATTAAACGCATCGAAATAGGTTATATAAATGGATTCAACTTATTGATGACAATTACACAGAAGATATTTCAGTAAATTCTTATTGTAAGTTTTTGGATTTCTAATTGGTACTTATGTAGGATGTGTTTTGTTCTATAAAAGAAGATAATTGTTCTATTCTTCTTTATTTGATAGAGTGAAACCAAAAGGCTAAAATTGCAATTTAATATCTAATTTATTTTTTGCTTTGCGGATAAATGTTTATATTTGCAGAAAATAAAGTGCAATCAGCTATTTGAATAAAAGACTTTCAGGCTTTTTTATATATGCTGATTTGATGAAGATAAATTAGGAAACAATGCAGACAATCGGACATCTCTCTGTTCTTATTCACGAACAAGCAAAAAAATACGGTGCAAAACCAGCAATCACTTTCCGTAACTTTGGTAGCCTGGAGTGGAAGACTGTGTCATGGAATCAGTTCTCAATGCGCGTAAAGGAAGTATCAAATGCTCTCTTGAACCTCGGAATGAAGCCACAAGAGGCTATTGCCGTATTTTCTCAGAACTGTATTCATCATCTTTATACGGATTATGGTGCATACGGCGTACGTGTGATTAGCATTCCGTTCTATGCAACAAGTTCTGAGCAGCAGATACAATACATGATTCAAGATGCCAGCATTAAGTTTCTTTTCGTTGGCGAACAGGAGCAGTATGACAAAGCACGTCGTATTCAATCTCTTTGTCCTACACTGGAGCGTATCATTGTTTTTGATTCAAGTGTACGCCTTAGTCAGCATGATCCGAATTCTATTTATTTCGCAGACTTCTTGAAGTTAGGTGAGGGTTTTCCGCGTGAGGCAGAGGTAGAAGAGCGTTTGGCAACAGCAAACTATGATGATATTTGTAATATCCTTTACACAAGTGGTACCACTGGCGAGAGTAAGGGAGTTATCTTGACTTATAAGATGTATCAGGCAGCTATGGATGCCAATAGAAAGAGTGTGCCTGTAAATGAAAAAGACCGTGTTATCAACTTCCTGCCGTTCAGTCATGTCTTCGAGCGTGGTTGGGCTTGTTTGTCTCTCGCTGCGGGTGCTGAATTGATTGTAAACACTTATCCAAAGGAGATTCAGCAGAGTATGCGTGAGACGCATCCAACGTGTATGGCGTCTGTACCTCGTTTCTGGGAGAAGGTTTATGTGGCTGTAAAGGAGCGCATGGAGAAGTCCAGCATTGTTCAGCGTAAACTCTTCTATTATGCTCTGAACGTTGGTAGAAAGCGTAATATACAGTATCTGGCACGTGGAAAGCGTGTTCCTTTGGGGTTGGAGATGGAGTATAAGTTTGTCAATAAGACTGTGTTGAGCCTTGTGCGCAAGCAGTTAGGATTGGAGAACCCTCATATCTTCCCAACAGCAGGTGCATACGTTTCTCCAGAGATTGAAGAGTTTGTACATAGCATTGGAATTAACATGCTCGTTGGTTATGGATTGACAGAGAGTCTTGCAACCGTTACCTGTGATCATGATGGTCAGTCTTATACCGTTGGTTCTGTGGGTAGACCACTTCAAGGTATTGATATCAAGATTAGCGATGAAGGTGAGGTTCTGTTGAAGGGTCCTACGATTATGCCAGGTTACTTCCGTCGTGACAGTGCGAATGCAGAAGCTTTTGATAAGGATGGCTACTTCCATACTGGTGATGCTGGTTATATGAGGAATGGTGAGTTGTTCTTAAAAGAACGTATCAAAGATCTTTTCAAGACTTCGAATGGTAAGTATATTGCACCACAGATGGTGGAAGGTATGCTACTTGTTGATAAATTCATTGAGCAGGTTTCGGTTATTGCTGATCAGCGTAAGTTTGTTGCTGCTCTGATTGTTCCAGAGTTTTCTGTATTGGAAGAATGGGCAAAAGAAAATCATATTGAGTTCAAGGACCGTGAGGAGTTATGCCAGAATGAGCGTGTTAACGAGATGATGCGTGAGCGTATCGATACCTTACAGCAGCGTTTGGCATCATACGAGAAGATTAAACGTTTCACCCTTCTCCCTCACCATTTCTCAATGGAAAGCGGAGAGTTGACGAATACATTGAAGCTGAAACGTTCGGTTGTAAACCGTCGTTATCAGGATGTAATTGAAAAGATGTACGAGGAGTAGGGAGGTAAATGAGTTGCAGAGTTGATGAGTTGACGGGTTGACTCGTTAATTGTTAAGGTGGCTTAGGCTGTATTTTACGAGCTTTATTAGGCTTGTTAGCTTCACAAGGCTTGTTAGGCTCACTATTTCTACCAAATCTTCTAATCTCATTCCAACGATAAAAGAATAAAGATGATAACAGCAGATCAGCTAAAAGATATCCAAGAACGCACTGAAGCGTTGCATCGTTATCTTGATATTGACAAGAAACGAATCGAATTTGAGGAGGAACAACTCCGTACACAAGCCCCAGACTTTTGGGATGATCCAGCTCGTGCACAGGAGCAGATGAAGAAAGTTAAGGATATAGAGAAATGGGTCAAAGACTATGATAAAACTCGTGCGTTGGCTGATGAAGTTCAGTTAGCGTTCGATTTCTATAAAGATGAACTCGTTACTGAGGAGGAAGTTGACACCGCTTATGCTAAGGTTCTGAAGTTAATCGAAGGCTTAGAGCTTAAGAACATGCTTCGTCAAGAGGAAGACCCGATGGAGTGTGTGATGAAGATTAACTCTGGAGCGGGTGGTACGGAGAGTCAAGACTGGGCTTCTATGCTGATGCGTATGTATATGCGTTGGGGCGAAGCACAGGGATATAGAGTTACTATCTCTGATATACAGGAAGGCGATGAGGCTGGTATCAAGAGTGTAACAATGAAGTTTGAGGGCGGAGAGTATGCTTATGGCTATTTGAAGAGTGAGAATGGTGTACATCGTTTGGTACGTGTAAGTCCGTTCAATGCCCAAGGTAAGCGTATGACAAGCTTTGCCAGCGTCTTCGTTACGCCATTGGTAGACGACACTATTGAGGTATATGTTGACCCAGCTCGTGTTAGTTGGGACACCTTCCGTTCGAGCGGTGCGGGTGGACAGAACGTCAACAAGGTGGAATCGGGTGTACGTCTACGCTATCAATATGAAGACCCTGACACTGGAGAACAGGAAGAAATCCTCATTGAGAATACGGAAACTCGCGACCAACCAAAGAACCGTGCGAAGGCTATGCAGCTCTTGAAGTCACAGTTGTATGACCGTGCAATGAAGAAACGCATGGAAGAACAAGCTAAGATTGAGGCTGGTAAGAAGAAGATAGAATGGGGTAGTCAGATTCGAAGTTACGTCTTTGATGACCGTCGTGTGAAGGACCATCGCACTAATTATCAGACTTCTGATGTGGATGGTGTGATGGATGGTAAGATTGATGACTTCATTAAGGCTTACCTCATGGAGTTCCCAACGGAGGAATAAAAAGTCTTTTGCGTCCCCACCGAAGGGTGGAAAGAGCCTAATGGGAAACGGTTTGGATAAAAGTAATTAAGATATAAAGTTACGATAATCCCACTGCTATCTAATACATTCCCTCCTTTGGAGGAGTTTGGGGAGGTTTCTTCCCTTATTATTAATGATATTCAACCTTTTAAAATAATATAACTATGAGCGAAAGAAGTAAAGTAAACCGTAAGGAAAGAGAACTTAAACAAGAAAAACAGGCTAAGCGAGTTATTACATGGTTGGCTGTGATTCTAATAACATTGAGCGTTCTTACAATCATTATTGCATCAAATATCTAATAATAATCAGCGCTTTTATAATGGCCGACAGTTATCTTATTGATAGGTAACAGTCAATGATTATATTAATAATGGGATTCTCATGAGTGGATTAGAGATTGAAAGAAAGTTCTTAGTTCATAAGAATAAGGACTGGAAAAAGCATGCAAGTAGTTGTAGTCACATACAACAAGGATATTTTGCAGCAGTCAATACCGTTCGTGTTCGTATCAGAGATGATAAAGGCTATCTGACAATCAAAGGTCCATCACGTACAGGTGGTCTATCACGTTATGAGTTTGAAAAAGAGATTACACTGGAAGAAGCACAGCAGCTAATGCTTTTATGCGAGCCGGGTGTAATTGATAAGCATCGCCATCTTGTTCCTTTTGGTGGTCATACCTTTGAGATAGACGAGTTTCATGGGGATAATGAAGGACTCGTGTTGGCTGAGGTTGAGTTAGGTAGTGAGGATGAGTTGTTTGACAAGCCAGACTTTATAGGCTTGGAGGTGACGGGAAATCGCCACTTTTATAATTCTCAGATGCGTCGCAATCCATTTAAGCTTTGGCGCGATATCGTACCAGAAGAATACCGATAAGTAAGGCTATTGTCGAACCAATAGCGTCTGCGTAGAAGTCGAGCCATTCGCCACTTCGATTCCCATTTGTACAGTTGGACTGAAGAATCTCTATGAGTCCTCCCATAAGAACAGGTATTAACCAGACCCATACGACAATAAACTTGGGGCTGGGATACTTTGTTGTGCGTATGTATTCAAGGCTTATGCTTAGTCCTAAAACTAAGTAGATAAGACTATGTGTCCACTTGTCTATAAACCTAACAGAACTCAATGGAGTTTCAGGAATAGTCATAAAACACAATATCCAAGTTCCTATTACAATAATACAACTAAATGGATATTTAGTTAAGATGTGTTGTAATATATTCATATTTTACTTCTAATTTGATACAAAAGTAGAGATTTTTTCGTAAATTTGCGCATATATTCAAGTCAAATTTATATGGGTGAACAAAAAAGAGCAAAGTTTGGAAGCAAGTTAGGTATGATTCTTGCCACGGCAGGCGGTGCTGTTGGTTTGGGTAATGTGTGGCGTTTCCCTTATATGACAGGTCAGAATGGTGGTGCTGCTTTCATTCTTATCTATATCGGTTGTATCTTGTTGTTGGGCTTACCTTGCATGGTCAGCGAGTTTATTATCGGTCGTCATGCAGCCTCTAATACCGCACGTGCCTACACAAAGCTATCCAATGGAACAGCTTGGAAGTGGGTGGGTTACTTAGGGGTGCTCACAGGTTTCCTCATTACTGGCTATTATGCTGTGGTTTCAGGTTGGTGCTTGCAATATGGTGCAGCCTCTGTGTTGAATCATCTTCATGGTACACCAGAGTTTTTTAAGTCTTATTTTACAGACTTTTCTACTAATCCATGGAAGCCAGTTCTATGGACAGTAATGATTCTACTTTTCACGCATTACGTTATCATTCATGGTGTTAGGGATGGTATTGAGCGTGCATCAAAGATTCTGATGCCAGCACTTTTCGTGCTTTTGGTGGCTATTGTCATAGCATCTTGCCTTCTTCCAGGAGCAAGTAAGGGAATAGAATTCCTTCTGAAGCCCGATTTTAGTAAGGTAACGGGTGATGTCTTCCTTGGTGCTTTGGGACAATCATTCTATTCGATGAGTATTGCAATGGGCTGTATTTGTACCTACGCCTCTTATTATAGCCGTCATACAAAGCTCTTGAACTCGGCTGTACAGATTGGTATTATTGATTGTTGCGTTGCAATTCTTGCAGGTTTGATGATTTTCCCAGCAGCCTTCTCGGTGGGAGTAAGTCCTGATAGCGGACCATCTCTTATCTTTATCACACTTCCAAATGTTTTTGAACAAGCCTTTGCAAGTATGCCTGTGGTAGGATATATTATTTCAATGGCATTTTATCTATTGCTTTCAATGGCAGCGTTGACCTCTTTGATTTCCCTACACGAGGTGAGTACAGCCTTCTTCCAAGAGGAGTTGCGCATCAGTCGTCCACGTGCTGCAATGATCGTTACGGCTGGTTGTTCGCTTATCGGTGCTGTCTGTTCGTTGTCGTTGGGCGAGTGGAGTTTCCTCAAAGTGGCAGGTGTCGACCTTTTCGACGTCTTCGACTTTGTGACAGGACAAATCTTCCTCCCTATTGGTGGACTTCTTACCTGCCTATTCATTGGCTGGTATGTACCTAAAAAGCTGGTGAAAGATGAGTTTACTAACTGGGGAACCACACGTGGTATCTTCTTTGGTACTTATTACTTCCTCATCCGTTTCGTCTGTCCACTGGCTATTCTTGCTATCTTCCTACATCAGTTGGGAGTATTCTAAGCCATTAGATAAGTAAGTTCTCTCTATCTTCTCCATCCTGAAAAAGTAAGAGAAGAAGCTCTATACCAACCCTTCTTCAATAGGAGAGGGGATTGGTAAATATCAAGAGAGGTCTTAATCTCCACTCTTAATCTACTACCTTTCATCACTTATTCATACTTAATAACTACCTGACCATTCTTTACTTCTATAAAAAGAATCTCTTTTGAAGAAAAGAAAATGACTTAAATTCTACACACTATGAATCTAAAATCGATTTTCTATCTCCATCGTTCCGATCGAAAAGTGCTACTGATACTCTTGTTGTTTATCGTTGGTAGTATTGGTTTGATTATCTTTGTTGGCAATCAGACAACGGAAACTTCAGATGTGAAAAACGACAGTATAAGTAAGCTTAAGCCCACTTCTTTCTCCCATAAAGAACAGCTTCCTGCAGTTGAAACGGCAGAAGGTAAACAGCTATTTCCCTTTGACCCGAATACGGCTACAGCCGAACAGTTGCAGCAGTTAGGCTTAGCCCCTTTCCAAGTGCGTAACATCATCAAGTATCGTTCTAAAGGAGGAGTCTATCATTCACCAATGGATTTCGCCAGACTCTATGGTCTTACGCGCAAGCAGTATCGAGAGTTAGAACCCTATATAACGATTGGCGATGATTACGAACCGGCCTCCACGCTCGCCTCTGTACAAGCTTATATTGCTCAAAAGGAAGCTGATAGGCAGGCTGCCCATGCTGCTTATGAAGCCTATAAGGCGCAAAACGCGTATAAGCCTAACAAAGGTAACGATCGTGACACTCTTCGCTACCCATTGAAACTAAAAGCAGGTGAGCGTATCAATCTTGTTACTGCTGATACAACCCAGCTAAAGAAGGTGCCTGGTATAGGCTCAGGGTGGGCACGTGCCATTCTCAGCTATGGTAAACGATTAGGTGGATACGTTGCTGTGGGACAACTGCAAGAGATAGAAGGATTCCCAGAAGAAAGTCTACCTTACTTCTCAATTGCTAACCCACAAACGGAGAAGATAAACCTAAATACCGCAACTCTTGGACAACTTCGCCAGCATCCTTATATGAACTTCTATCAGGCAAGGGCTATTTGTGATTATAGACGACTTAAAGGAAAACTTTCCAATCTCTCACAACTCCACTTATTAAAGGACTTTACTCCCGAATCAATCGAGCGTTTGCGTCCGTATGTTGCGTTTTAAGTAGTCATGTTTTATAAGCTATTGTTAGGCTCTGATAGAAACTCTTTACCATCTTTTTTCGTTGTGTTGATGCTCCGCACCATTGGTGCGGAGGCTTAACACCAATGGTGCGGGGCGTTAATTCGCTTGCTATATGTTGTTGGACCGAGTCTAATCGTAATCCTCCTAACTGCTTGAACATTATTTCTGATAATAAAAAAAGACATTCATTGCTTTGCATTGTCTTTCATTTAGCTTACCTTTGCACTAAGAATAAAGTAAACGCAATGGATATACAGGAGATTTACAAGATTTACCAAGCGCATCCCGTCGTGACCACCGACAGTCGTAACTGTCCTAAAGGAAGTATTTTCTTGGCATTGAAGGGAGTTTCATTCGATGGTAATAAGTTTGCTGAAGCAGCCTTGGAAAAGGGCTGTAGCTATGCAATCATTGACGAAAAGGAATATGCAAAGGCTGGCGACGAGCGTTATATCCTCGTTGATGATGCCCTTGTTACTTATAAGGAATTGGCACGCGAACATCGTCGTCAGTTCTCAATCCCTGTGATTGGTATTACAGGAACAAACGGAAAGACGACAAGCAAAGAACTTATCTCTGCTGTATTGACTGAGAAATTCAATGTACATCATACGGAGGCGAATTATAACAACGATGTAGGTGTGCCTCGTACCTTGCTTGATATTCGTCCAGAACATGAGATTGCGGTTATTGAGATGGGTGCTTCTCATCCTGGTGACATCGAGAAATTAGTTACATACGTAGAGCCAACTTGCGGTTTGATAACCAATGTTGGTCGTGCGCATCTGCAGGGTTTTGGTAGTTTTGAGGGCGTAAAGCAGACAAAGGGCGAACTCTATGATTTCCTTAAAGCTCATGGAAGTTTGCTTTTTCTCAACGAGAGTAACCCTGATTTGACAGAGATGGCAGAGCAGCGTGAGTTTGATCGTATCATAACTTACGGACAGGATGATACTGCTGACGTGCAAGGTAACGTTGTTAGTTGTGCGCCATGTTTGAAGTTTGAATGGCAATCATCAAGCCTTAACACCCAACAACCATCATCCACCACCTACGAAGTTCAGACCCATCTCATTGGTTCTTACAACTTAGATAATATGTTGGCAGCCATTGCTATTGGTCTTCACTTTGGTGTTACGCCACAGCAAATCAACCATGCTTTGGAGAATTATGTCCCTCATAACAATCGTTCACAGCTGACAGAGACAGCACATAACAAACTTATTGTGGATGCATATAATGCTAATCCATCCAGTATGGCTGCTGCAATAGAGAACTTTCAGTTGATGGATGTAGAGAATAAGATGGCTATCCTCGGCGATATGCGTGAACTTGGAGATGCGTCTGCAGAAGAACATCAGAAGGTTGTGGAACTATTGAAAGCCACAGACATTCGTAATGTGTGGTTGGTTGGAGAGGAGTTTGCTAAAACACAAACTGATTTCCGCAAGTTTAATGACATCGATGAGGTGAAGGCGGAGACAGCTCTTCATCGTCCAGACAACCATTATATCTTGATAAAAGGTAGTAATGGAATTAAGCTTTTTGAGCTTCCAGATTTGCTCTAAGAGATAAGAAAAACGATAGCAAAGTCTATGTTAGTCCGAGAAAATAATTAACTTTGCATTCGTTTATAAAACAATCGGGATGTAGCGCAGTTGGTAGCGCACTACGTTCGGGACGTAGGGGTCGCCAGTTCGACTCTGGTCATCCCGACAGAAAAAGGGAAGAAGCCGTGTGGTTTCTTCCCTTTTTGGTTTTATTGGGCTAATTAGCCTAATTAGGCTTATTGGCCTTATAATCCTAATTGTTCATTATTCTCTTAGCTTTTCCCTGCAATCTTCGAGGATAGCCATCAGCTCATCCATCTTTGTTGTGCGCAACATGGCGATGCGTATCTTCTTAAAATCAGGGATTCCTTTGAAGATTGGCGATGCTGCTAAGTGTCGACGAGTATGCAGGATACCACGATGCTCGTCGATACGTTCCACATTTATGCGTAGCATCTCTTCAAGAATGTCAATCTTGTCATCTATTGTTAGCTGCTTCTCTCCTTGGTTAAAGAGCCATGGACAACCAAAGGTTGCGCGTCCAATCATCACAGCATCAACACCATAACGGTCGAACTTCTCGTGCGCTTCTGCAATACTTGTAACGTCACCATTGCCAATGATGGGGATATGAATACGTGGATTGTTCTTCACCTCACCAATCAGTGTCCAGTCAGCCTCGCCTGTGTACATCTGCGAACGGGTACGTCCATGAATCGTTAATGCCTGTATGCCACAGTCTTGCAATTGTTCTGCAAGGTCGGTAATAACCAAGTTGTCGTTGTCCCAACCTAATCGAGTCTTCACTGTGACAGGTGTGTTGACAGCCTTTACTACCTCTCTTGTGATGTCAAGTAGCAATGGGATGTTCTTCAACATACCAGAGCCAGCACCTTTGTTTGCCACCTTCTTCACCGGACAACCAAAGTTAATATCTATCACATCGGGCTTAACCTGTTCTACAATCTTGGCTGCTTCAACCATCGAAGCTACATCTCTGCCGTATATCTGTATTCCTACAGGGCGCTCACTATCGTCAATGACTAATTTTGAAAGTGTCGACTTGATACTACGGATGACGGCATCAGCCGACACAAACTCCGTATATACCATGGCTGCCCCAAAGCGTTTGCACATCTTTCGGAAGCCAATATCTGTCACATCCTCCATTGGAGCCAAGAATAGTGGGCGTTCTCCCAAATCTATTGTTCCTATTTTCATAGGTGCAAAGGTAACGAAAAGGGTTTGAATAGTAAAGGAGTAAGAAGGCAAAAAAGCAAAAGAAGGAAAAGTTTTTGCAAAGTAAAAGCGTTAGTTTTTAGAAGGTGTAAGGAGAAAAAATTGGTATGTTCTTATATACTTGTAACCATCTTTGCAACCCAGTTGCAAAATATAATTCTTATCTTTGCAGCAGAATATTAATGCAGTAACAGGTTTAAGATTATGAAAAAGAAACTTTTAAGAATCATTCTTACGGCTGTACTCCTCGCAGGAGCATGGCTTGTGGAGCATTTTGCAACACTCCCAATGTGGCAGGTGCTGCTTGTTTATTTGGTTCCATATCTGGTTATCAGTTATGATGTATTAGGTGAAGCGGTTGAGGGAGTCATGGAAGGCGACCCTTTTGATGAGAATTTCCTTATGAGTATTGCGACTATCGGAGCATTACTCATTGGTTTTCTTCCTAATGCTGAACCACAGTTTATCGAAGGAGTCTTTGTGATGTTGTTCTTCCAATTGGGTGAACTCTTTGAGCATTATGCGGAAGACAAGGCGCGCGACTCCATCTCTGAGCTGATGGATATTCGTCCTGATGTAGCCAACGTGGAGCGAAATGGAGTGGTAAAGAGCGTAAGTCCAGAGGAAGTGACGATTGGTGAGACTGTGATTGTTAAACCCGGAGAGAAGATACCATTAGATGGAAGGGTACTTGAGGGCGCTTCCAGCTTGAATACTGTGGCCCTTACGGGTGAGAGTATGCCACGTGATGTAAGTGTGGGCATGGAGGTTATCTCTGGTTGTGTTAATCTTTCGGGTGTGTTGAAAGTTCAAGTTGAAAAGGCATATAGTGAGTCTACGGCTGCAAAGATTATCCAACTCGTCGAAGAGGCAGGTGATAACAAGTCACACAGTGAGTCTTTCATTCGTCGTTTTGCACGTGTCTATACCCCTATCGTGGTGATTGCTGCTCTTGCTTTGGCTGTTATTCCTCCGTTCTTCTATGATAGTTACGCACCAGCCTTTGGTGTTTGGCTCTATCGTGCATTGACCTTCTTGGTTGTAAGTTGCCCATGTGCTTTGGTTATTTCTATTCCACTTACCTTCTTTGCAGGAATCGGTGGGGCTTCTCATAAGGGAATCCTCATTAAGGGTGGTAACTATATGGATGCTTTGGCAAAGCTCTCTACGGTGGTATTCGATAAGACTGGAACTTTGACACGTGGTACTTTTGATGTTGAGGCTATCCATCCAGAGAAACTCTCTGAGCAAGAGTTGCTTCATTTGGCAGCCCATGTTGAACGTTATTCTACCCATCCAATTGCCCTTGCCCTCCGTATGTCATATACAGATGAAAAGGATAATTGTACAGTTGAAGATATACAAGAAACAGCGGGACAGGGCATTACTGCTACTGTTAATGGTAAGACGGTAAGCGTTGGAAATGACCGCTTAATGGCTACACTTAATATTATACTTCCTACCTGCGAACGTTGTGCGAGCCATGTGGGTACGATTGTTCACGTTGCGATTGATGGTGAATATGCAGGCCATATCGTTATCTCTGACCAGCTGAAGGCTGATGCTGTGAAAGCAATAGAGTCTCTGAAGCAGTTGGGGGTTAGCAAGACAGTGATGTTGAGCGGCGACAAGAGGGAAGTTGTTGAGCAAATTGCTGAGCAGACAAAGGTGACGGAATACTATGCCGAACTGCTCCCTGCTGATAAGGTTAGTCACATTGAACGTCTTATTAAGGAGAAGAATACAGATGAAACAATAGCCTTTGTTGGTGATGGAATCAATGATGCACCAGTGTTGGCACGTGCTGATGTGGGTATTGCTATGGGTGCTTTGGGTAGTGATGCAGCCATTGAAGCAGCAGATGTTGTGTTGATGGATGATAAACCTTCAAAGATTGCACTTGCTATAGAACTCTCACGTCGTACTATCTTTATAGCAAAGGAGAACGCATGGTTTGCTATCGGTATCAAAGTTGCAGTTCTTCTCCTTGCTACCTTTGGAATGGCAAGCATGGGATTAGCTGTCTTTGCTGATGTTGGCGTTATGGTTCTTGCTGTTCTTAATGCGATGAGAGCAAGATAGAAAGGCATTCTTCTCGATTTATTTTCATGAAAATAAATATTTTTCTTCATGAACGTAAATATTTATTTTCGTGAAAATAATTTCTTTTTTACATGAAAGTAATTTGGCATCTGTCGTAAAGTAGCTACGCAGATGCCTTTTTTAATAGTTTGAAAAGTATAATTTGATAAAGCAATAGACTGTTCTCTTTCGGCTTATCTGGCATTTCGAGTGATACTATTATTGGTCTTTGTGATGCAAACCTATGATTCCCTTTGAGTTATTGAGTTATTAATAAGGTTTCTTTTGCTTAGTGATTCGGTGCGATATCGCTATTCGCACTATTGGTGTTCAGCGTCCGCACCATTGGTGCTGGGCCTTCGCACGTTGAGAAGAGATGAACTCTTTCACTCTTAAACAATGTTACAACTTTCTGCTTTTACGATAAAAATAATTACGAAAAAAGCTGAATAAGAAAACTTTTGTGTAAGTTTGCAGTAGAGAATTGATTGTTATGCAGATACGATTATTTCTATTTTTCTTGTGGCTTTTGCTACCACTCTCGTCACTTCAGGCACAGAAAGTGCTGGTATGTGATGGGGCTACGCGCTTTCCAATACGTGATGTGTTGGTCAGTGTGGATGGGAAGAATGTGGGACTTACTACATGGCAAGGAATCATTAACCTGCCTGATTCATTCCAAACAGCTACCTTTAAAAAGAAAGGTTATGCACCAGAGAAGTTATTTCGGAGTGAGGTTTTGCGTGATACCGTCTTCCTTTTCCCTGCAGAACATTATTTGGATGAGGTGGTGGTAATAGGTAAACAAGTTGTTGATGGGCGTGAACTCTTAAAGAAGATGCCGAAACGAGACATCTTAGAAAAACGCCCGTCTGGTGGACTTGGTGGTTTCGATTTAGGTCTTATACTTGACAAACGATACCGTAGAGACCGTAAGCATGTCAGAGAGTTGCGTGAAATTTTCAAGAAAATGGACGGTTTAGAGGATAAGGAAGACCCTATCCTCAAGGCTTATCGACTGACACAGCAGGAGTTAAAAGCTGATTCTATTCAGAAAAAGAATGAGATAAAAGACCATAAAAAGTAGTCTTTAGTGTGAATATAGGTTAAATACAGGATTGTTAAAGCAGTCTTTTTGTATAGTTTACTTGACTTTAAGAAAAGTAAGTATTACTTTTGTGGCGTGATAGATATCTTGTCTTATTAATTAAAAAAGCTACTTTATGAAAACAGATTATCTTTTACCCCACATCTTTAGGAAGATTGGTTGGTTTATTTTTATCCCTTGCAGTGTCATGATTATGGTTTCTTGGTTAGGTATTAATGACTGGTTTAATGATGACAGACTGAGTTTTATTACCTTACATATTGGAAACTTGAACTTCTTTGCACCTGAACAAGAGGGACGCTCTTTCTTTTATTTTGCACAGGAAGACATGTTTTCAGAAATTGTCTACTGTTTGACCTTTATCTCTCTCTATATGATTGCATTTTCAAAGGAAAGAGTTGAGGATGAATATGTTGAACATCTCCGAATGCGTTCATTAGTATGGGCACTGAAAGTAAATACGATTTTCTTTGTAATCTTCACGTGGTTCTGCTTTGGTATGGTTTATATCATGTTGTTAATGCTATCAATGTTCAGCATATTTCTGCTGTTTCACTTCCGTTTTCTTTACGAACTACATAAAAGGAGAATAAATAATGAAGAATAATATAAGAGTAGAACGAGCAATAAAGCGTATGACCCAAGCTCAATTAGCAGAACTTATTGGGGTATCTCGTCAAACGATTGTCGCTATCGAAAGCGAGAAGTATGTTCCCTCAACAGTTCTCAGTCTGAAGATTGCACGTGTATTCGATAAGCGTGTAGATGATATTTTTGAACTTGAAGAAGGCGATTAAAGTCTTGTATTTATAATCCCTTATTTTCGATATCATTGCTAATCATAATTCTGAATTGTGAATTATGCATTATGAATTATCAAAGTAATCATAATTATGAATTCTGAATTGTGAATTTAGAATTAAAAGAAAAATGCCCGATGGACAAGGTGAAGATAGTTCACACTTGCCTCATCGGGCTCAACATATACTCAAGTCAGAGAAGATATTATTCTTAAATCACGCCACGGATACGGTCGTCAAAGGCTGAAAGGGCAGCCTTTGCACCTTCTCCCATAGCGATTGTAATCTGTTTGTAAGGTACCGTTGTAACATCACCAGCAGCATATACGCCACTTAGATTAGTGCGGTTGGTTGCGTCAACGACAATCTCATTGCGAGGAGTTACCTCTACTTGATCCTTGAAAGCATCGCTGTTTGGCGATAAGCCAATCTGAACAAAGACACCATCTAAGGCTATTTCGCGCTCTTCGTCATTGGTACGGTCCTTCACTTTGATACCCGATAGCTTCTGACCATCACCCAAGAGGGCTGTTGTCTGGGTAGAAAGGAACACCTCAACATTAGGCAGACTGGCTACTTTCTGCTGTAGAACCTCATCGGCACGCATAGCATCAGCAAACTCAAGAACAGTTACGTGGCGGCAGATACCAGCCAAGTCAATGGCTGCTTCGATACCAGAGTTACCACCACCGATGACTGCTACATCCTTACCTTTGTAGAAAGGACCATCGCAATGAGGGCAGAAATGCTCACCATGACCGATGTATTTGTCCTCATCAGGCAGACCAAGACGGCGCCAGCTTGCACCTGTTGCAATCACAACAGCTGGTGCAGTGAAGGTTTCGCCACCACGTACAGAAATAGTATTAATAGCCTCTTTCAAGTTGGTAGAAACCACTTTGCGGTTGTCGAATACGTCGATTGAATAATCATTGATATGGGTACGGAGGTCAGCAGCAAGCTGTGTACCTGTCGTTTTGGTGACAGAGATAAGGTTTTCTATGCCTGTTGTATCATTTACCTGTCCTCCGATGCGCTCTGCAACAATAGCTACGCGCAAGCCTTTGCGGGCAGAGTAGATAGCAGAAGATGCTCCAGCAGGACCACCACCGAGTACGATAACATCATATTCACGTACTGTCTGCACAGCATTCTCATCGTGATCGGTGCCTACCTTGTCCTCTAACTCCTGCAAAAGGATTCCGAGATCGCCACGACCAGTATGCAATGGCTCCCCATTAACGTACACAGAAGGTACGCCTTGTATGTTTAAACGTTGTATTTCGTCCTGATATAGACCGCCGTCAACCATCTCATTGCTGATATTTGGGTTGATAAGCGCCATAACGTTGAGTGCCTGAACAACGTCAGGACAGTTTGTGCAGGTGAGAGATACGTAAGTCTGAAGGCGTATTTCACCCTTTAATGACTTGATACGTGCTGCAATCGCCTCGTCAGGAAGGTTCTTACCCTGTCCGTCAGTATTGAGGATAGCAAGGAGCAACGAAGTAAACTCGTGTCCGTTTGGTATGCCACGGAAGCTGATACCAGTTTCTTCACCATTGCGAAGGATACTAAACGAGAACTGTTCTCCTTCCTTATAAACTGTCTTAATCTTGTCAGAAGTAGAGGCGAAATCCTCAAGGAAGGAAGAGAACTCTGCTGAGTTTTCGTCATTGCTGTTGCGGGTTACGCTAAGTGTTATATCAGATGAGAGCGAAGCAAAGACGCCTTTCACCTGTTCGAGTATGTTTGAATCTAACATGGGTTTGTATATTTCTCTCCTTATTAATAAAAAAGTGGAGAGATAAAGTCCCGAGACTTATCTCTCCACCATAACTTCTATGACACTTTTATGTCTGTTATTACAGATACTAAGTCTTAGAGCTTACCTACGAGGTCGATGCTTGGCTTCAATGTCTCGCCACCCTTCTTCCACTTAGCTGGGCAAACCTCACCCTCGTGAGAAGCAACGAACAACGCAGCCTCAACCTTACGAACGAGCTCATCAGCGTTACGACCGATGCTGTTGTCTTGGATTTCAGCAATCTTAACGAGACCCTCTGGGTTTACGAGGAATGTACCACGGTAAGCCAGACCCTCGTCCTCTTTGTATACACCGAAGCCACGGCTCAATACGCCTGTTGGGTCAGCGAGCATAGCGTACTTAATCTTCTTGATTGTCTCAGAAGCATCGTGCCATGCCTTGTGTACGAAGTGAGTATCAGTACTTACTGAGAATACCTCTACACCAAGACCCTTGAGCTGCTCGTACTTGTCTGCCAAATCCTCCAACTCTGTAGGACATACGAAAGTGAAGTCAGCTGGATAGAAGAAGAAGAGCGCCCATTTGCCCTCGATATCCTTGCTTGAAACGGTCTTAAACTGTCCGTCCTGGAAAGCCTGAACGGTAAACTCTGGTGCGTGTGCATTGATAATTGGTTCCATATCTTCTTAAAACTATTTATGTGATAAATTATTTTTTGTTTCGTAATGCAAAGATAGTATTTGTAATTATTACAGCCAATAGATAAAATCTATATGCTGATTAATAAAATCTATCAAGCTTATTAGCAGTGCTGATTATCAATGAGTTGTGTTCGTCTATTTGGTAAATTAAAAGATTACCTTCAACTAAAAAATATATTAAACATATACTTATGCAATGCAATAATGAATTGAAAGCAATCGTATTGTCTTTGAAACGTAAGATGAATAAGCTAAGAACAACTCTTACTTCATAGCAAGTTGTAGTCAATAAAATCATATATAATAAGGTTGTCAACCTTTAATACGCTTTGTGCTCAGCCTCCGCACGCTTTGTGTTCAGCCTCCGCACCACATGTGCGGAGCGTTAGCACACTTAGTGCGTTGTGGCTTGTTGGTTGTTGGGTGATGGTTGTTAGGTGGTGAGGAATACTGATATGAAACTTATAAGGTGGTGAAATTTAATACTTATTTATGGTGATTAAGGTCGTATATACTCACTATAAAGGATGAAAAAGAGCTATATAAAGCATAAAAATACGATGATAACACGGCTATTCGGCTTTTTTTATCTATTTTTGCCATAGTCTATATATGGTATTAGAAGAATGACACTACAACAATTAGAATATGTAATGGCAGTTTATCGGCTCAAGCATTTTGCAAAGGCAGCTGATGATTGCAATGTCACACAGCCAACACTTAGTTCGATGATTCAAAAATTGGAAGACGAATTAGGTGTGAAAATCTTTGATCGTAAGCGTCAACCGATACAGCCTACACAATCAGGAATGAAGGTGATAGAGGAGGCTTGGAAAGTGCTTAATCGTGCAAAGAAACTCAAACAAGTTATTGATGAGGAACGTCAGGTGCTTACGGGTACCTTTGAGGTGGGCGTGCTGCCAACCATCGCACCTTACCTTATTCCACGTTTCTTCCCTCAGTTGATGAACGAACACCCAGAGATGGATGTGCGAATTACGGAGATGAAGACTGAGGAGATGCGCAGAGCACTTCGTCGGGGTGATATTGATGCTGGTATCTTGGCACGTGTCGACGGATTGGAGGAGATGTCGTGTACACCGCTTTATCGTGAACAGTTCTTCGGTTATGTAGCAGAAGGCGACCCATTGTTTGAGAAGGAGTTTATTCGTCCTGCTGATTTGTCTGGAGAATATTTGTGGTTGCTGGACGAAGGACATTGTTTCCGTGATCAGTTGGTGAAGTTCTGTCAGCTGAAGTCGGCTGCCTTGAGTAAGAAGAGCTATAATTTAGGAAGCATAGAAACCTTTATGCGTATCGTAGAGCATGGTAAGGGAGTAACTTTCATACCACAGCTTGCCCTCTCACAGCTCACAAAGGAGCAGCATCGCCTTGTGCGTCCATTTGCTCATCCAGTGCCTTCTCGTGAGATAATACTGATGACTTCGCCTAACTTCATTCGTCATACATTGCTCCGTATGCTTGCAGATAGAATCAAAGAGTCCTTACCTGATGCGTTTCAAAGTTAAATCTTAATAGCTTTCCTTTGGGAAGTAATAGGAATAAAAATAGCGTTACATATTATATTTTTATTATCTTTGCAATGATAAGATGTCAATTTATAGGCATAGATATTATAAATTCATTTGATATGAAAATCAATTCAAAGCGCCCCAGCGAACAGTATTCTAATTTTAATCTTAAAGATTTCTTTAGTATGAATATTTCGAAAAAGTTATTGATTCCTGCAGCCTTTGCAGCCTTTCTTTGTGTCATCGGATTTGCTTTCTTCTCATTTGTAAACCCTTCATACGACCAAGAAGCTGCGTTAAAGATGAAGCCTATCTTCTTTGGTAGTACGCGTGTTGCTGACGACCCAGTAAATTCAATCACTCTGATAGCACCAACAACGACTGCTGTCTACTTTAATATCTTACCACAGAAGATGCAGTTCCAGTTTGATGACTTGCTCTCAAATGACAATACTCCACTTGATGTTAATATGTATATGATTATCCAAGTGAAGAAAGGGCAGACCCCTGACTTGCTGAGAAATTATGGAGAAAACTGGTTTGAGAACTTCATTGAGCCTTATTTCCGCAATAAGGTACGTGAGTATGTATCCTCTTGTTCACCATTCGACTTGATGAGTAATCGTGAGGTGCTTGCTAAGTTTGACGACCGTATCAAGCTATCTATGCGCCAATATGTTGCTTCTTTATCAAAAAAGGCAAACTTCCCTATTGATATTCAGCAGGTGATTACCGATCGTGTGATGCCTAACAAGGAGCAGTTGGAGGAAATGAACAAGACTGCTGCAAGCATTCAGGCTAAGCAGACACAGGAGAAACGTGCCGAAATGGAGCTTGCACGTGCAAAGGCCGAGCGTAATAAGGCGGTGGCTGACAAGGCTTATATGACTGAGTTGAACCTCTCGCCAGCACAGTTTATTCAGTTGCGTGCATGGGATGTTATCGAGAAGAAGAATGGTGCTAATATAGACGTTCTCTTCGGAGGAGGTGAAACACCGATGTGGAATATCCGTCGATAAGTAGAGATGCGGAAAGAAATAAATATTAATCCATTCGTGTGTTTGAAGATAATAGTAGGCTAAGTCGGTGATGATAGTATTGCTGTAAAGGCTTGTATTTCTTTCTTTTATAAGAAAAGTGTGCTTTATGTGCGAATTATTTTCATGAAAATAAATATTTTTGTTCATGAAGAAAAATATTTCTTCTCACGTAAATAATTATTTTTTTTCATGAAAATAATTCTCCAAAGAAAGCAAAGTGCGCATCTGAGGGAACATGTTTTGCTTGAGTGTTGGGTGATGAATGTTGGCTGATGATGCTAAGTGCGCATCTGAGGGAACATGTTTTGCTTGAGTGTTGGGTGATGAATGTTGGCTGATGATGCTAAGTGCGCATCTGAGGGAATATGTTTTGCTTGGGAGTAGGGTGTTGAATGTTGGCTGATGATGTAAAGTGCGCATCTGAGGGAACATTCATAGTAAATAACAAAGAGGTGATTACCATGCTGGCAACCACCTCTTTGTTTCTTTATACTGTTTAGATTATAGCCTGATAGAGTAGTTTAATAGGTACTATCTTCAAGCTTATACTAATCTATCTCTTTGTGTTGTAGACTTATTTCAACTTAGCCTCAAGGTTCTTCAGCATATCAACAGTCATTGCGTCGAGGTCATACTGAGGCTTCCAATCCCACTCAGCGCGTGCGCAACTATCGTCAAGACTGTCTGGCCAACTGTCAGCAATACCCTGCTTGAGTGGGTCTACGTCGTATTCCATCTCAAACTCTGGCTTGTAACGTTTGATAGCATTGAAGATTTCTTCAGGGTCGAAGCTCATAGAAGCAATGTTGAAACCATTGCGATGAACCAAACGTGTTGGGTCAGCTTCCATCAATGAGATAGCTGCATGCAAACCATCTGGCATGTACATCATGTCCATCAGTGTTCCCTTCTTGATAGGGCACACGAACTTCTCACCACGAACAGCAGCGTAATAGATGTCAACTGCATAGTCAGTAGTACCACCACCCGGAGGCGTTACATAGGAAATCAAACCTGGGAAACGTACTGAGCGAGTGTCAACACCGTACTTCTTAAAGTAGTAGTCGCTGAGCAACTCTGTGGTAACCTTTGACACACCATAGATTGTTTCAGGACGCTGAACAGTGTCCTGTGGCGTCAGTGTGTGAGGTGTACTCAAACCAAATGAACCGATAGAACTTGGAGTAAAGACCGCACAATTGTTCTCACGCGCTACTTCCAAGATGTTCCACAGACCGTCAATACCGATTTTCCAAGCCAGTTGTGGTTTCTTTTCTGCTACTACCGAGAGTAATGCAGCAAGGTTGTAGATGGTGTCAATGTTGTACTTTTTTACAATATCGGCAATCATCTCTGGGTTAGTAACGTCGGCTTCTGCTGATGGGCCGCCTTCTTTCAGTTCACCTTTAGGTTCTGCTCCTTTAATGTAACCAGCAACAATGCTGTCGTTTCCATAACGTTTTCTAAGTTCTCTGGTAAGCTCCGAGCCAATTTGACCAGTAGAGCCTATGACCAAAACATTTTTCATAAATATTGTTAAGCTTAAATATAACTGGTTGCAAAGTAAGCATATTTTTTGTTGATAACGCACTATTAGGTATTAAAATTATTAAAAAAATAAGTCATCACGTAAAAAAAACCTCCTCAACCTCCTTTTTCTCAATTTTTATAAGTTACTTTGCCTACTAATAAATAAAATCTAATGTTATGTACGGTAAGATGAAAGAACATCTCAGTAATGCACTTGCTGAGATTAAAGAAGCAGGACTTTACAAAGAGGAAAGAATCATTGAGAGTCCTCAAAGTGCGGCAATCGAAGTAAAAGGCAAGGAAGTTTTGAACTTCTGTGCTAACAACTATCTTGGTCTTTCTAATCATCCACGTTTGATTGAAGGTGCTAAGAAGATGATGGACAAGCGAGGATTCGGTATGTCCTCTGTTCGTTTTATCTGTGGAACACAGGACAGCCACAAGGAACTTGAGGCTGCAATCTCTGACTACTTCAAGACTGAAGAC
Organism: Prevotella melaninogenica; assembly: GCF_003609775.1. Classification (NCBI taxonomy): domain Bacteria; kingdom Pseudomonadati; phylum Bacteroidota; class Bacteroidia; order Bacteroidales; family Prevotellaceae; genus Prevotella; species Prevotella melaninogenica. Next base: position 1,464,703 of record NZ_AP018049.1, on the reverse strand, counting down.
ACTATTCTCTATGCTGCTTGCTTTGACGCTAATGGTGGAGTCTTTGAGCCATTGCTCACTGATCAGGATGCTATCATCTCTGATGCGCTCAACCATGCCTCTATTATTGATGGTGTACGCCTTTGTAAGGCGAAGCGTTATCGTTACGCAAATGCCGATATGGCAGACCTTGAGCGTTGTTTGCAGGAGGCACAGGAACAGCGTTTCCGTATCATCGTTACTGATGGTGTATTCTCAATGGACGGTAACGTTGCTCCAGTTGACAAGATTTGCGACCTCGCTGAGAAGTATAATGCTCTCGTGATGGTTGATGAGTCTCACTCTGCTGGTGTTGTTGGTGCTACTGGTCATGGTGTAAGCGAACTCTGCAAGACTTACGACCGCGTGGATATCTACACAGGTACTCTTGGTAAAGCATTTGGTGGTGCGCTCGGTGGCTTCACAACTGGTCGCAAGGAAATCATTGATATGCTTCGTCAGCGCAGTCGTCCTTATCTCTTCTCTAACTCACTTGCACCATGTATTATCGGTGCCAGCATTGAAGTATTTAAGATATTGAAGGAGAGCAATGAACTTCATGACAAGTTGGTTGAGAACGTTAACTACTTCCGCGATAAGATGATGGCTGCTGGTTTTGATATTAAACCAACCCAAAGTGCTATCTGTGCGGTAATGCTTTACGATGCTAAGTTGTCTCAGGTATATGCTGCTAAGCTCCTTGAAGAGGGTATCTATGTAACTGGTTTCTATTATCCAGTAGTACCAAAGGGCGAGGCTCGTATTCGTGTTCAGCTCTCAGCAGGTCATAACCGTGAGCAGCTTGACAAGTGTATTGAGGCTTTCATCAAGATTGGTAAGGAACTTGGTGTGTTGAAATAGTCTACTTGTAGACACTGATTAGTAGTCAGCACCATTGGTGCTCAGCGTCAGCACGTGTGGTGCTGTTGGTAAGCACCACATGTGCGGAGTACGAATAGATTATTAAAAGATAGAAAAAGAGCGAGTGCCGGGATAGGTACTCGCTCTTTGTTATTGGATAGTTGTTTATCGGATAACGCTTGTGTAAAGACCTCCTTGTGTGATGATGCGCACCACGTAGATTCCCTTTGGAACGGAGAGGGTAAGATTGTCGGTGCCACTCGTAACACTGCTTGCTACTAACATTCCATTCATACCATATATCTCTACGCGCTTCAAGCCCTGTTGTTGTACGTATAAGCGTCCGTCAACGAATTGTAATGTCGGTTTGATGCTCACTTCTTCCACACCATTTGTCACATCCTCAGGATATTTGTCATACGGTCCATTGATGAGAGAAAGGTAAGGGGATTTTGTAGACGCTGGTACTAAATCAACGTTCTTACCATCTACCACACCAATTAATGCCAATCGATAGCGGCGGTTGTTGATGAGTTTCTCAGTCTTAGGGTCAATCCAATCGCTGGTTATCAATGTCATCTTTCCTGCTTGTGTGAGGTCAACCTGTAGCGGCTTTTTCATCACTGGGATTGACATACCCGTCACCGTGTCGATAAGGTAGAGTGTAATGCCGCCCTTGTATTGTACATTTTTTGCAAGAATAGCAATACAACTCACTCGGAGTGTTGAACTTCTTGATACATCAAAGTTCTCCATAGGAACACTTCCTTCCTCATTATCTTGAGCGAAAATAGTCAGTCTTGAGAAGAGGTCAGCGCGCTTTCCATCCTCAATCGTCAGTGTGTAAGGTTCTTGTGAAACCTTCTCACGCACCTGACAGCTTTCGTTGTCGGCATTGGTAATAGTGGTACGTAGTCGATAGGTACCCGCTGGAATGTCATAAGGGAGGTTGAATGGAAGTCTGACACGTGTTGTTGTGTAGACATCAAAGTCAATCACTTCATCCGTCTGTGTGGTAAATACGACCTTATTCTCACTGTTGATAAGTTCAACCTTTACGGTTCCATTGAAGAAGTTTGTATCTAATTTCCGGATGTTTAGACGGAGTATGTTTGATTCACCCGGCATCACTTTGTTGTCAAACTCTGGGTTGGTTGTAAGCTGGTAAGCCGTTGTTGTCGATGGCAATTCTAAGTAGCTGATGTTCCTATTCTCCACCTTCATCACGATACGTGGAGCCTTCTTCATTCTCGCCCAAGCTCCAAGTGTTCCGTCTTCCTGTGTTCTTGCTGCAATAGGATAGAGCGAATAGGTACCGTTTGTAAGTGCTGTAAAGTCGAGGGTGAAGGTTATCTTATCATCTATCACACCTCCAGAAACCCACTTACCTTCGTTAAATATAAATCGGTCCTTGGTGAATACCTCCCTTCCGTTCTGTCCATAAGGTGTTACCTTTACCAGTTTCCCCTCTTGGTCATAGATTCCTAAACCAATATCGCCCACAAGCTCACTTTGGCTCTGGTTGATAAACCTTGAATACATCACCTTAGCAGTAGCGGATAAGGTTGTAGGAGCATCGCCAACAAACGCCATGTCGCTTCCGTAATCAAAATTGATATTAGGTGACTGATAGGCTATGTCAGCATCAATCTTTGGTGTACCAGGCTTATTAGGGTGTATCGCAATGACATGAAGTCGGCGGTTGAAGCTATGCTGTGCACCATTAAACTCGCTACCAGTAGATGTAACATTCAAGGTAGCAAGCGAGTAATAGCCATCTGCCTGACCATTCCATCCAAAGTTCATGTGGAACTTATCGTCCTCATCAAAGCCATCGCAAACCCACGCATGACCCGCTCCATTCTTTGAATCACCTGATATATAGAGTGGGAAACCATTGCGGAGTTCTTTCTTGACAATCTCGATAAAGTTGGAAACTCCCTCGTATGATCTTGTTACCATTGAGGCATCATAGTCGAAGTAATTGCGCAAAGCACGCTCAGCCATATAACTCTGTGTACCACTTGCACCATCAGTGTACTGCATATTGGTAGCAATACCTACATCGTTCATCAGCAATGCCACCGCATCTTCCTGCTGTGCAGTAACGTTTCTACGGTTATAATTGGGCAGCATATTGTCCCAATCATAACGTGACTGTGTGAAATCGGCTGAGCGAACAGTGTTATCAAACTTCACCGTATAGCTTTCTTGTCCCTTTCCTTGTGCTGGCCATTTATGGAAATACATCACTTGTGCAACCGCAGTAGCTACACACCCCGTCATGTAACGGGTCTGCTTGCTGTATGGATAGTCCTGTCCCCACTTGCTTTTCAGCAATGGCTGTACTGCATCAGTTGTCTTTGTAGCTGCTCCTGCACGTGTGGTAAGAGCTTTGTTTTTCCTCAACTCTTCATATACCTGTCGATAAGTATCAAAGAGATAACGTGCTTCAGGATTAAGGTTAGCCATATCAATCGAAGCCTCGTTGCTGTAAGCCAACACCTCACCCATCTTATCATCGCCCGCAACGACAACAAAGCCTTTGCCTGCATCATCGTTGAAAACGTAGTAAGGTTGTTGTGTCGCAGTTGCAACAGCACGTGTTTTTACGTTTTGGGCAGCCTTTTTGCTTACATTTACATACGTTCTTGCAATACGTAAAGCAGTGTTGAAATCAATATCTTTAGCGTAGTTGGCTGTTGCAGAAAGTAGGAGGGAAAGAGCGAGAAAACCTCTTTTCAATAGAGTATTCTGTGCTGAAAAGACTGTTCTTTTATTGTCAAATTGAAATATTGAATTTATCATATCAGGTTTATATAAATGCATTATAGGCTGCAAAGGTACACTATTTTTTTGATTTTTCTATATATATTAGGAACAGATTGTGGGTTAATATATTGATATAAAGCTGATATTGATGTGTAATCAAGTTTTAAGACTTATACACTTGCATGGAATCTCTATCCCAAATTGATACTATGTCAATCTATAATCTACAAATAACTGATTCCTAATTAGCCTAATTAGGCTAATTAGCTTAATAGGTCCAATTGGACTAATAATTTGTTGTTTTGTCATAATTTTTCACGTCATGATTTTAAATACATGCTCTTTTGGCCTCTAAAAGACGCCTAATAGGCTTTCAAAAGATACCCTTTAAGACCCTTACTAACGCCCTTTTGAAGTCCAATTAAGCACCTTTTACTTTACTGCTTTATAACTAACTGATTTCCTTTTGGTTACAAGTCTTTCTTTTGTGAGTGTTTTTCGCTTATTTACAAAGGTTTTATTTGAAATTATGTAATAATTTTTCAAAGTATTATCGGTGGATTTTCGAGTATTATAAAGATAAGGTTTCTGTGTCAGAAGATAAGAAAAAAGTAGATAGTTGATAGTCTTACCTATGTCTTTATATAGGCTTGTTGTTTGTGTTTTATTGCAGATGAAAACGCAGTAAAACATAATTATAAAACGAATTCAGCTTATAGCGTTATAAAGTAATCTGCTTATTGATCTTTCCTTTATAAGTGTTGATATTCAAATAGATTGCATCATTCTGTTTAAAACCAGTCAAAGGAATACTTGTAAAGATACGTCTGCTATAATATTCTGGTACTCCATTCTGGTGATGATGTAGTCGGAGATAGAACGCTCGTCTACCAGAAGACAGGTGTTTTATGGAGTCACAGACAATAGCTAAGTTCTGAATAGCCTTTTTGTCTTCTGTTTTTCCTGTCTTCAAAGTGAGGGCAAGGTTGAGATACTTACGACTCTTGCTCATCCAGATACTTTCAAAACCAACGGGGTCGGTGTACACTATTGGGAAGTCAAGTGCCAAACGTGGACGTAAGACCGCAACAGGACTGATGGCAAATGATGATGTTACGCCATTCTCCACCTTATTATAATACAGCAAGGCACGATAGGTTGTGTCGCCCTTTGTCGCCCATAGTTCTTTTACTGCAGGTTTTAAGGTCAGTTGTACTCCGTCATCAGTAGTTGCTGAAGCAAAGGCTGATAGCTCATTGGTATGCGCTTCAACGAAGTCGGTATGTAGATAAGACAGTTCGCTGTCGCCTGTCTCATAGAAGTTATGCTCACAGGCACTGACTATAAGTAACGACACGAGTGCCGTTACCATAGTCAATAGTCTGTAGATAGTCTTTCTAAACCAGTTCACGTTGTATTACTTCTTAAAGGTAAGACGGTTCAGAAGTGATTTAAATCGACCATTTTCAGATGACGCAGCAATGTAATTCTTTGCAGGATAAGCATACTGTGTCAAGAAACAAGTGCGTAAGAACTTATCATCACGGTTCTCAATTTCAATCTTCTCAATCTGACCATTGAGGTAATCATTGAAGTTCTGATAGTCTTCTGCTGTATAATACTCTTCGTAAACACGTGTGTCCTGAATCATATCCAGTGCCACGTAGTTGATTGGATAGAGCTTATAGTTGCAGTGAATTTCGTGATCGATGTGTGCTGCAATGGCATCAAAGAGCTTGTTCTTTGGCAGGTCCTCATCTACTGTGTCAAGCCATTCATCAATACATGGCGCACATTTGTAGAAGATATGTCCCTTATAGCCCTTGATACCTACTAACATACTTTCAAGATCGTCCTCAGCTGTCTTCTTCCAGTAAGGTAAATCACGGCGCAACTGATACTCACGTGCTTTGAGATAATCGCATGGATCGTATTCGTATGAGATAGCTAACGGCACGATGTGGAGTTGCTTCAGACGCTCAATGATAGTACCTTCTCCACCCATTGCCATCATCTTTAGGATCGCAGGTTGGGTAAGGTCGTTTGAATTCTTCGCTCTTCCCTGTCGTTGAGCAATCCATACATTGTCGTTCTTCTCAGCAATAACGAAGTGGATATACTCTGACATACGCTTGCTGGCACGAAGCATCTCAACCGAATGGAGGGCACGCTCTACGGTAAATGACTTGTTGATACGCACCAAGTCACGCACCCAATCCTGAGAAAGGAGGTTGTCGCCGATAGCAATCTCACAAGTAGTGGCAAAGCCAACATCCATGAGCAGCTTGTCGAGGAAAGCAGAGTCGAGTACAATGTCACGATGGTTGCTGACAAAGGTATAGCGTTTGCGAGTGTTGATATTCACCGCATCCATGCTACATCCTAAACTCAACTCCGTGACAAGACGCTGGAGGAAAGGATAGCAGAAGGCTTTTTGAAATTCAAGATTTGTCTTGCAAGCGTACATCTTCTTTGCTATCGCCTCTGTTGGAACATCAGGGTAGAGGTATGCCAGCACCATTTGGAACTGCTTGTCAGCAAGAATCCTATCATAGACTGCCGGTAGTTCTTCCGGCTCAAACGGACGGATAGGGTCAAACTCTGATGGTATTTTCATAATTGTAAATAATTAATAAGTTTCTATTTTATGTCTTATTACATGCTGTGAGAGCCTGCAATGATTAATTCTATGCCCATTTCTTCAATCTTGTTGGCTACAAACTGCGGTATCTTTGAGTCGGTAATGATGATATCTATATCCTCAAGTCCGCTAATTTTTGCAAAGCCACGACGGCCAAACTTGCTTGAATCGGCTAATACAACAGTCTTTTGTGCTGCCTGCATCATGCTTCTGTTCAGTTCTGCTTCACGTATGTCAGTCGTTGAGATACCGAAGTCAAGGTCGATACCGTCCACACCCAAGAAGAGTTTTGTAAATGAACAGCCACGGAGTATCTCCATGCTATATTGTCCTACAACCGAAACACTGCTATGACGAACCATACCACCAAGCTGGATAATATCAATATTATCGTTGGCAGCTAAGGTCATTGTGGCTTGAAGGCTGGCCGAAACTATTGTCAGTCTGCTCTCTGAATGAATATTACAAGCCAACGCATGAATCGTTGTTCCCGATGCAAGAATGATGGAATCGTCTTTCACAAGTAGCTTGACAGCCTCGGCTCCGATGAGTTGTTTCTCTTCCGCATTCAGCTTTTCCTTCTCGTTTACCGAGCGATTGTTGGTAAATGGATTGATAAGAATAGCCTTACCATGACTTCGATAAAGCTTTCCAGCCTTTTCAAGTTCGGTTAGGTCTTTTCGTATCGTTACTAATGACACATCCAAGGAGGTTGCCAAATCGGAAACCAATACAGACTCCTGTGTTAGAAGCTGGTCGAGAATGGCATTTTGCCTGTCTTCTTTTGTCATATTTTGCATCGGTTTTTGGTAGCTTTTAGCTGATGTCTGTCACGCTTTACCGCATTAGAACAGTTTTGTACAAATATAGTTAAAATAAATCAATGGCTAAAGATGAAGCCCCCGTTTAACAGAAGATTAACAATTGTTTACATCTACCTGCGATGTATCTATGGCTGATTAATAGTACGTTTTACGATTGAATTTGTGACAAGAGGAGGACAGAAAGAGAGTTATTTTGGAAGAATAATTTATCAATTTACTTGTCATTCACGAACAAAGTATTATCTTTGCAATATTATGAAGTACAGCATCATTGTTCCTGTTTTCAACCGTCCAGATGAGGTTGACGAACTATTGGAGAGCCTGCTCAGCCAGGAGGAGAAGGATTTTGAGGTCGTTATCGTTGAAGATGGCTCACAAATTCCGTGTAAGGCGGTGTGCGATAAGTATGCTGACAGGCTTGACCTGCACTATTATAGCAAGGAAAATTCAGGGCCAGGGCAGAGCCGTAACTATGGTGCTGAGCGTGCAAAGGGTGAGTATTTGCTTATTCTTGACTCTGATGTTGTACTTCCGAAGGGTTATATCCGTGCTGTAAGCAAGGAGTTAGAGCGCGAGCCTGCGGACGCTTTTGGTGGTCCTGACTGTGCACATGACTCTTTTACAGATACCCAGAAGGCCATCTCTTATTCTATGACATCGTTCTTTACGACGGGAGGAATACGTGGTGGAAAGAAGAAACTTGACAAGTTCTATCCTCGTTCGTTTAATATGGGTATCCGTCGTGATGTCTATCAGGAGTTGGGTGGCTTTTCTAAGATGCGTTTTGGAGAGGATATTGACTTCTCTATTCGTATCTTCAAGGCAGGAAAGCGTTGTCGACTGTTCCCTGAGGCATGGGTGTGGCATAAGCGTCGTACGGACTTCCGCAAGTTCTGGAAGCAGGTTTACAATTCTGGTATCGCCCGCATTAACCTCTATAAGAAGTATCCTGAGTCGTTGAAACTTGTCCATCTCTTACCGATGGTATTTACTGTTGGAACGGCTTTATTGGTTCTGATGATTCTCTTTGGACTCTTCTTGCAGTTATTCCCAATTATTCATGTCTTTGGTAGTCTCCTTATCATGATGGGCTTGTTGCCACTGGTACTATACAGTGTCATTATCTGTGTGGATTCTGCTATGCAAAACAATAGTCTTAACATTGGTCTTCTAAGTATCGAAGCAGCCTTCATTCAGCTTACTGGCTACGGTTGTGGCTTTATTAGCGCATGGTGGAAACGCTGTGTATGTGGCATGGACGAATTTGCCGCATACGAAAAAAACTTCTATAAGTAATCCATAATTCATAATTCAAAATTCATAATTATGATTACCGATGTGAACTGAAATAGAAACTGTTGACGGCTCATTTATAGTTAATTGAGCCGTTATAATCTTAGACCTGAACTTAATTACAAACTATCTGATATTATGCTTAAACGTGAGAACAATATTCTATTGACGAAGGTCGATGCTTTTAGCAATAGGATAATACGCTTATATAAATATCTTAAAGACGAAGAAAAGGAGTTTATTCTGTCAAAACAGCTCCTTAGAAGTGGGACCAGTATTGGTGCGAATATAGCAGAAAGCCAGAGTGCACAAAGCTCTGCTGATTTTATACACAAACTTGAGGTAGCTCTTAAAGAGGCTAAGGAAACTCATTATTGGCTTGAAAAACTCTTGGTAGGCGAGTACATCAACGAGGGTGGATATAAGTCTATGAGTAATGATAATGTCGAAATAATCAAGTTGTTAACTTCTATTATTATCACGAAAAAGAGGAATATGAGAAGTGGACTCGATGTCAAATATTAGATAGATGAAGCACTTTGAATAAGTAGTATATTCATCTAAATGACAATGCATAATTGAAATTACAAACTTTGATGTATGAACACTGATTTACAAGTAATCATAATTTTGAATTCTGAATTCTGAATTTTGAATTAATGGTAATCATAATTATGAATTTTGAATTATGAATTCTGAATTTCCCAAACTATCTATCTCTCACTGGGCAGAGGCTGATCGCCCACGCGAAAAACTTGAAAGGCTGGGGGCTGGTGCACTCAGCGATGCCGAATTACTTGCTATTCTGATTGGTTCTGGTACACCCAAAGAGAGTGCAGTAGACCTGATGAAGCGTATTCTCAATGACTGTAATAATAATCTGAATACACTTGGAAAGCTTTCTATTCGTGATTTAGAGCAATACAAGGGTATCGGTTCTGCAAAGGCAATTACTATCCTCGCAGCTTGTGAATTAGGTAAAAGACGGCAGAAGGCGACAGTGGAAGAGGCACCAATACTCAATAGTGCCGAGAGTATCTACCAATTTATGCACACTACGATACAAGACCTTGATATCGAAGAAGGCTGGGTTTTAATGATGAAACAGAACTTCCGACTCATCGAAGCCAAGCGCATTTCGGTGGGTGGACTTACTATGGCACCTGTCGATCTTCGTCTGATGATGAAGGAGGTGCTGTTAAAGAACACTACCGTTTTGGCTTTTTGTCATAATCACCCCAGTGGCAGTACAAATCCAAGTAGGGAAGATGATATGCTGACATCGCATATTCATAAAGCCTGCGAATTGCTTCATATCCACTTTGCAGACCATGTAATACTCGCCGATGGAGGGTATTTCTCATATCGTGAGGAAGGAAAGTTATAGCTGAAAAAGGCTCTAAAAAATCTACATGCCATGTGTGTTGTCAGGTGAATATTTCCCATATAGGTTAGCCATAAGCGTCTGATAACATTCTTTGTAATGTCCATATCGGCTCTTTCTTCTTATCTTTAGCTGCTGCGTTATTACTCCGCACATGTGGTGTTGATGCTTCGCACGAGTTGTGTTGATGCTCCGCACCAATGGTGCGGAGTACTGAATAGCTTGCGTTGCACTTCTTTATCAAGACTGTTCGTCCTCCTATTATTAATTTATACACTGCAAATAGACTATTTTCTGTATGTAATCTCACAATAGAATATAACCTTTCTATAATGAATTATTGTGATTATAGTTTTTAATTACTATCTTTGCAAAAGATAGGCTGTGTTCGGCAATACGAAAGTAAACTTTTCATTGCGTTCACTTGCACTATGTTTAATAAAAAGATAATTCAATTAAAAGAATCACTAATTATGACAATAGAAGAGAAAACAAAGATAGAAGAAAGAATCGTTGACGTTTTGAAGACCGTTTACGACCCAGAGATACCAGTGAATATCTATGATCTTGGTATGATTTACAAGATTGATGTGGATGACGAGGGCAACCTTGATATGGATATGACCTTCACTTCTCCATCTTGTCCTGCTGCAGATTTCATTTTTGAAGACGTACGCACAAAGGTGGAAAGTGTAGAAGGTGTTAAGACTGCAAACATCAACCTTGTCTTTGAACCAGTATGGGATCAAAGCATGATGACAGAAGAGGCACGTGTTGAATTAGGCTTCGAGTAAGCCTGTTTACGCTCCCTTGTAGAATAGAGCATCTAAGCCTCTGTTTAAGTAGGGCTGTATTGTCTCTGCCATTTTGTCCCTTCTTCTGGGGCATTGCCTCAGAATAAAGGACAGAATCATCACCCCTTATTATCCTTCCCCATTACCCAATGACATGAAGAATATCTATTTCCTCTCCGATGCACACCTCGGATCACTCGCTATAGAGCACCGTCGCACACATGAACGACGCCTTGTACGCTTCTTGGATACTATTAAGCATAAGGCTGCCGCAGTTTATTTGTTAGGCGATATGTTCGACTTTTGGAATGAGTATAAATATGTTGTTCCTAAAGGTTTTACTCGTTTCCTTGGTAAAATATCTGAGTTAACGGATATGGGAGTGGAGGTTCATTTCTTCACAGGAAACCATGACCTTTGGACTTATGGGTATTTGGAGAAAGAATGTGGTGTAATCCTGCATCGTAAACCTGTTACAACAGAGATTTACGATAAGGTCTTTTACCTTGCGCATGGGGATGGATTAGGTGACCCTGATCCAAAGTTTCGCTTCCTTCGTAAAGTGTTTCATAATCCTTTCTGTCAACGACTACTCAACTTCTTTCACCCTTGGTGGGGTATGCAGTTAGGTTTGAACTGGGCAAAAAGGAGTAGACTGAAACGTGCTGATGGAAAGGAAGTTCCCTTCTTGGGCGAAGATAAGGAGTATCTGGTGCAGTACACGAAGGAGTATATGTCCACACATAAAGACATAGACTATTATATTTACGGACACCGTCATATTGAACTCGATCTCACCTTGTCGCGGAAGGCTCGTTTATTAATTCTTGGTGACTGGATATGGCAGTTCACTTATGCCGTATTTGATGGTGAACACATGTTCCTTGAAGAGTATGTAGAAGGTGAAAGCAAGCCTTAAGAAACGTAAAAATATCCTATTTGTAAAGACAAAAGGGTATTTTTTAAGTATAAAAAGTGAATTTTCGCAAAATAATTTGGAGGTTACGAAACAAAAGTGTAACTTTGCATTGTCTTTAAGAGGGATGAGTAACAACTCATTACCGAGATAAGATAAAAGAGGCTTAAGCCCTAAATTCGATTTAAGACATTCATAATATAAAATTAAAACTCAGGTTTGTAGATTAAGTTTAGTCAAAAGAAAGGTAGTTGTCGTGAGATAACTACCTTTCGCATTTTTATGGAGTTTTATTGCTGTTTGCCAGCGTAAGTATACAATTATAGGCGTTATTAGGTATTTTATGAAAGTATAAAATCGCCTATAACGCCTATATCTGTCTTCATTATTTCTTCAAGTCCTTAACAAGTTCCTGTGTGTCACGAGCAATAACAATCTCCTCGTCGGTAGGAACAAGTACAACCTTAACCTTTGAGTCATCGGTAGAGATGATTCTCTCCTCACCACGACACATGTTGCGCTCCTTGTCAAGCTTAACACCAAGATACTCCATATCCTGGCAAGCATCCCAACGAAGACCCGTCTGATTCTCGCCAACACCAGCTGTCCAAACGATGATGTCAACACCATTCATTGCTGCAGCGTATGCACCAATGTACTTCTTAATACGATAAGTGTACATCTGCAATGCCAAATGAGCCATCTTATCACCTGCGTTGTCAGCGTTCTCAATGTCGCGCATATCCGAACTAATACCTGTAATACCAAGTACACCGCACTCCTTGTTGAGGTAGTCTGCCATCTCCTGTGGCTTCTTACCGAGCTTTTCCATCAGATAAGTAACAGCAGAAGGGTCGATATCACCAGAGCGTGAACCCATCATCAAACCAGCCAATGGGGTCAAGCCCATTGAGGTGTCGATAACCTTACCACCCTTGATAGCTGTGATAGAGGCACCATTACCAATGTGGCAAGTGATAATCTTCTGTGTCTTGATGTCAACACCAAGCATCTCGCAAACACGATGTGATACGTAGCGATGACTCGTACCGTGGAAACCATAGCGGCGAACATGGTACTTCTTGTAGAGATCATAAGGTACTGCGTAGAGGTAAGCGTAGTCAGGCATTGTGCTGTGGAAAGCATTGTCGAATACAACTACCTGTGGAGTGTGAGGCATTAAAGCATCAACAGCACGTAAACCACGCAAGTGACCAGCGTTGTGAACAGGTGCAAGGTCGATAAGACTCTCAATACCATCTTCCACTTCCTTGGTTACGATGCAGCTCTTCTCAAAGAGGTCGCCACCCTGTACGACACGATGACCAACAGCATCAATCTCGTCGAGGTTTTTCAGTGCACCAATCTCTGGGGCGAGGAGCACCTTGAATACGAGCGCAACACCCTCCTTGTGGGTTGGAAGGTCAGCCATAATCTGCTTCTTCTCGCCATTGTCAAGTTTTACTTTGATGAATGCCTCATCGAGTCCGATACGCTCAACACCACCCTGAGCCAATACAGACTCATCTGTCATATCGTACAGTTTGTACTTAATGGAACTACTACCGCAGTTTAAAACTAATATCTTCATATAAAGAACTATTATTTTAGAAGGATGCTATAGGGGGTGTTTTATAAGCGTCTTATTGCTCTTTGCGCATTTCTAAAATGCTCTCAGAACCCCTAAATCATCATTTCCAATTCTACTTTTATTTCTTAGAATCCTGTGCTTGGCAGGCTGTGATAGCTACCATATAATAGATATCATCAACACAACAACCACGAGAAAGGTCGTTTACAGGGCGAGCAATACCCTGAAGGATTGGGCCAATCGCCTTTGCACCACCGAGTCGCTCAATCAGCTTATAGCCGATGTTGCCTACCTCAAGGTTAGGAACAATGAGTACGTTTGCCTTACCTGCGATGCTTGAACCCGGTGCCTTCTTAGCTGCAACGGCTGGAACTAATGCTGCATCAGCCTGCAACTCGCCGTCAACCTTCAACTCAGGGAATCTCTCTTTGGCAATCTTTGTAGCCTCAACAACCTTATCAATGATATAAACGCTCTTACCAGTCTCACGGTCCTTAGCATCCTGAGCAGAACCCTTTGTTGAGAAGCTCAGCATAGCAACGTATGGATTGTGGAAGCCTGCAACACTCTTTGCAGTCTCAGCAGTGGTATATGCAATCTGAGCTAACTGGTCAGCAGTTGGGTTTGGAGTAACAGCAACGTCGCCCATAACGACAATACCGTTCTCGCCATACTGCTCCTCGTGTGTAAGAATCAACATAGCACCACTCACACAGCTGATACCTGGCGCACATTTAATAATCTGCAAAGCAGGACGAAGTGTGTCACCAGTTGTAGAGAGAGCACCAGAAATCTGACCATCAGCACCTTCAGTCTTGATAATCATACAGCCGAGGTAGAGGTTGTTCTTGGTAACCAGTTCGCGAGCCTGCTCGATTGTCATGCCCTTCTTCTGGCGCAATTCAGCCAATTTCTCAGCATATTCTTCACTCTTTGGGTTGTTCTCTGGGTCAACAATGGTAGCCTTGTCAATGTTCTTAAGCCCCCATTCTTCGGCAAGCTTATGGATGTTGGCTGGGTTTCCAATGAGGATCAGATTGGCGATGTCATCAGCTAATACTCTGTCAGCTGCCCTAAGGGTACGCTCCTCTTCTGCCTCGGGGAGCACGATACGTTGCTTATCGGCTTTAGCACGTGCAACGATTTGCTCTAATAAGTCCATATATGTCTTTTAAAATGTAATTATTATAAATTCTGTTTTTGCTATGCAAAGATAGCAAAAGAAAGTTATAATTCCAAACATAATTATCGTTTTCTCCTATAAAACAGGTTTATACAGGTTGGCAATCATTTTCCATCTACTTTCGTTGTGAGTATCTTCTATATATAATAGGGACAAAGATGTCTTTTTCTTCGTATTTTTTAGCGATGTATTTTTGTTCCGCACATGTGGTGTTGATGCTCCGCACATGTGGTGCGCATGGTAAACACCAATCGTGCTGAGGGCTAACAGTCTTGTAGTGTATTGTCAGTTTGATTGCAATTTGTTGTTAGGAAAGAGTTATACTATTAAAAGATGCAAATGAAGTTTTATTGGGTAGTAATAAAAACAATTTACTCTTTGGGTGTCTTAGGTTTTCTATATACCTTTGTGTTTCAAACAAAACAGATAAGTTATGATTAAATTTCACGATGTTAAGACAACTGACCGTGAATTGATACAAGGCTACACGCTGTGTGGCGACCGCATGAATTGTGATTTAAGTTTTGCAAATATCATCTCTTGGCGGTTTCTATATAACACGCAAATAGCTGAGGTTGACGGCTTTTTAGTGTTCCGTTTTTATACGGGACATCATCTTGCCTATATGGCTCCAGTGTGGAAATGTAAGTGGGATGAGGCTATGCGTGAGCGTTTTGCAGCTGTTATTAGACAGATGCGAGATGATGCAATCACCTTGGGTCATCCCTTCTTATTGTTGGGTGTTTGTTCTTATATGGTTAGTGTTTTGGAGGAAACTTTCCCAGACACTTTCTTTATAAAGCCCGATCGCGACCATTTTGATTACATCTACACTCGTGAAAAGTTGGCAACTCTGTCTGGTAAGAAACTTCAAGGCAAACGAAATCATTGTAATAAGTTCCGTAAGAGCTATCCTAACTATGAGTATCGTCCGCTTACAAAGGAGATGATACCCGAGTGTATTGCTGTAGAAGAAAACTGGAGGGCTGTCACAAAGGAGGAAAGTGAAAATACCGAGGAACTCTCTGAAGAACTTCGTTCTATGACACGTGTCTTTGATTTGTGGGATGAGATAGGTGCCAGTGGTGGTACGATATGGGTAGATGGAAAGCTGATAGCCTTTACTTTCGGCTGCCCTATTACGAATAAGGTGTTTGATGTCTGTGTAGAAAAGGCTGATACGGCATACGAAGGATCATTCTCTATTATCAATCAAGAGTTTGCACAGCACCTTCCAGAGCAGTATGAGTATATGAATCGTGAGGAAGACCTTGGAATAGAAGGACTCCGTTATGCGAAACTTTCCTATAAACCAGACATCCTTTTGGAGAAGAGTGTGGTCATGGAGAAATATCCTTTGGCGCAGGAGGAGTCACAAGAAAAGATTAAAGAAGAAACCATTGCTTTATGGCGTGATACCTTCCAAGACGTTGAAGCCTTCGTTCAACTTTATTTCTCACGTGTTTTTAAACCTGAATATAATGTTATCTGTCAGGTTGATCAGCACACGGTGGCTGCTCTTCAGACGCTTCCTTATACGCTGAAGTATTATAACGAGGAGGTGCAAACGGCTTATATTAGTGGTGTGAGTGTACGAGAAGAGTTCCGCAAACAGAATATGGGTAATAACCTAATGTCGCAGGCTCACTTCCGTCTTTATCATAAGGATGTGGTTTTTGCATCGTTGATACCTGCTGAAGAATGGCTTTACGATTGGTATGGGCGTTGCGGTTATACATGTAATATTACTTGTACACCAGCTCCAGAAGGTGTTGATAACATGGATTTTGCAACCTTCGATAGCTGGCAACGAACAAAGGATTGTGTACTTCTGCATGACGAAGAAGGGTTTGAGATTATCAAGGAAGATCATCGTATCTCATTGTCTATCGACCCGAATGCGCGTAGAGAAACAAAGGATATCCCGGGAATGATACGTATTATCAATGCTGAAAAGGCGTTGCAACTCTATGCAAACCGTCATCCAGAGCATGCAGAGAACATCCGAGTGTACAATGATTCGGATATTCCGATGAACAATATCTACTTCCAAATCAAGCAGGGATACGTCGTTAGAACCAATCATCCTTTGCCTGATACCCGTTCATTAACGATTGCTGAATTAGCTGATTATATCTTTAAGGATGATAAGCTTGAGATGAATTTAATGCTTAACTAAGGTGTTAGGTGTTAAGTGTTAGGTGTTGAAGATGTGTTAAAGTTTGGCGCATCTGGGGGAACATGTTGGTTAAATGGGTGTTGGGTGATGGTTGTTGGTTGTTAAGTGTTGGGTGTTGATGAATACTATATTAGGTGTTGTGTTATGGGTCTTGGTTGTTGATAATGTGTTAAAGTTTGGCGCATCTGAGGGAACATGTTGATAAATAAATTGGGTGTTAATGAATAGCAAGCTTATGACTATACATTAACACCCAAATCATATACCCTTTATAAGTATTCATCAACACCTAACACCCATCACCTATCACCCAACACCCATTACGCCATTACAATCTCCTTTGTAATGATACTCTCTAACTGCTCGGCAGAAAGGCGGAGTTGGAACTCACCACGTAGGGCAACACTGATGCGGCCTGTTTCCTCTGACACGATGATAGCCAATGCGTCGGAGTCTTGAGAGATACCCATTGCAGCACGATGTCGCAAGCCAAGTTCCTTTGGAATATCCTGCTTGTGGCTCACAGGAAGAATACAACCTGCAGCCTTGATACGACATTTCGAGATTACCATCGCACCATCATGGAGTGGAGAATTCTTGAAGAAGATGTTTTCTATAAGGCGTTGGTCGATACGAGCATCAATCAAGTCGCCTGTCTCAACGATGTCTTCTAATTTCACACCACGCTCAATAACAATCAGTGCACCTACCTTTCCGCGGCTCATACTCATACAAGCCATAACGATAGGCATGATTGTTTCTTTGTCAACTTCGCTTTTGTCACCCTTTCTTCTAAACAGTTTCATGATGTTGTTTACTCTTCTGTGAGCACCAAGGCTGTAAAGGAAGTGGCGAATTTCTTCTTGGAAAAGGACAATGAAACCGATAGCACCTACCGAAACAAGTTTGTCCATGATGCTACCTAAGAGGCGCATCTCTAACACTTGACTCACAATGAGCCATGTGATAACGAACACCATAATACCGATAAAGACGTTCAGCGAGCGTGACTCCTTCATCAATCGGTAAATATAGTAGAGCATCAGTGCTACCAGCACGATGTCGATTACATCTTTTATTCCAAATGGGAAAAACATAATAGCAAAGTTACTACCCGTGTCGCCATGGTTCCCTCTCATGCGGTGGAGGACTTAGATGCTGACGGCGGGTGAAATGTAGGGTGTCTATTGGTTTATAATTAATATGTTGAATCTTTCTTACTGCTCTGCATTCTGGCGCATTGCTTCAACGATTTTCACAGCTTCAACAGCAGGACGAACGTCATGAACGCGAAGAATGTTTGCTCCTTTCATTAGGGCGATAGTGTTCAGAACGGTTGTGCCGTTAAGACTTTCATCTGCTGTTATACCTAAAAGTTGATGAATCATGCGCTTACGGCTGATGCCAACAAGTAGAGGAAGCTCCATTACTTGCAATCGCTCCATCACACTCAGCAAGGTATAGTTGCCTTCTACAGCACCCTTTCCAAAGCCAAAGCCGGGATCGAGGATAATGTCTTTTTGTCCTAAGGCACGTAGCTCTTGCACTTCACGTGAGAAGTTGATGAACATATCGTGTAGGTTGGCTGCCGTAGACATTAATATATAAGGTGTACCTAATTCGGCGACAGTAGGGAACATCTCTGGGTCTTTTCCCTCTTCAACATCGTTGATGATGTCAGCTCCGAACTCCTCAACTGTGCGTCTGGCAATCGAAGCATGGAAGGTGTCAACCGAGATGATAGCGTCAGACTCGGCATCTCGGATAATAGGGAGGGCAAAAGCTAATCTACGCATCTCCTCCTCAGCACTGATAGCTTCACTGCCTGGACGAGTAGAGCAAGCTCCAACGTCAATAATCTTCGCACCTTCTGCCACAATCTCATGGGCACGTTGGCGGATAGCCTCCTCCGTCTGTACACGACTGCCGGCAAAGAAAGAGTCTGGTGTCACGTTCATGATACCCATAACGAGTGGGTGGCTCAAATCGATGAGTTGTCCTCGCACGTTGATAGTATAGTTAACGGGCTTTACATCTGCCCCAAGGTTCATACTTTCCATATCCGCAAAGGTAATGCAAAAGTAGCATATACGTGAATTTTGAATTAAGAAATTTGATATAGTGGGGGAGACAGGGTAATCTTAAGACAGGGTAACAGAGTAGTAGGGGACGTGTTAAGACATAGTAACAGAGGAACGAAAGATTAGGATTAACATGGAATAGGACGTTATTTGTGTTGAAAATCAGTATTTTTTGGCTTGTTGTTTAGTAGGTATGGCGGGTTGGTTCATAAGCAAGTTTCGAATTATTTTCATGAAAAAAATATTTCTTTTCATGAAGAAAAATATTTCTTGTCGTGAAAATAAATCTTTTTGTTCATGAAAATAATACGTGTTCGTTGTCTTACTGCTTTCGAAAAAACAGTTGTTAGGATGTTAGGATGCCATATTAATAATGTGAATTAACCCTTGATAATTAGATGTAAACATATTGTTGTAGACGAAGCTGAACTTATTTGTGGTTATAGTCTATCATTCTGACAGAGGTTTTAAGTAGTCAAAAAATTTTGATTTTACAAATTCTCTGTAGTGGTACATGACTCCCTCATAGTTATTTTCTTCGCTATGTCTGGCACTGGGGTGATAAGAGCATAGAATAACGGTAGTGGTTTTTGCCTCTTTATTAAAATGTACACATAAACTTTTATGTCCATCAAATTCGTGAATCTCCTCGGCAGGATACATTTCTCTGACCGTAGCATATATTTTAGAATTAGTGCAAACAATGATGTTTGGCTTGAGTATTTCAACCTCTTTCTTTAGAAGATGTCCGTAAGTGTGAAGGTGGTGTCCCAGTACCTTTGTTGCTAATTTTGTGCTACCAGGTTGTTTTTTACATTCAACAAAAGCAAAAGGTTGTGTGTTGAAAAACTCTTTCTGTTTATCAAAGTGCATCTTTATTTCTGGCAGCCACCACTGTTCTTCCTCATCTCTGTTTACCTTGGAAAGTCCCCAATGTAGATTAGCTATGCGACATAGGAATTTAATTTCTAAATTGCGGTTCTTGCTTTTTAGTTTACGTTTGTCTTCAGAGTCTTCTTGCATATCCTTAAGCCAGAAACGAGTATCATCATTTGTTTCTGAAGGTTGGTCTTTTAGTAAGAATAGAATACGTCTATTAGATTTCTCCCAGCTATTGTACAATTCTTTTTTTGAAACATCATTTTTCCACATAATCCCATCACATGTGAAGATAGGTTCTCCATTAGTGTCAAGTAAAGGGACTTCTTCCTTTTCTTTAAGTTCTGCTTTCCATTTAGGGAAAACTTCTTTGTCAAGGCGTAGGTTATAGTCTTCCATTTTGTATAGGTTTATTAATCTGTTCAAATGTTTATCTCTGTGATAATTGAATGCTCTTTATATGCTCTACCTAATATGTACTGTTGGTGAAGTCTTCTGTTAAATCAAATCTTGCTGTCACTGCTATCACATAAAATCATTACTTAACTCATTAGCTTACAGTAGGGTTGAGTGAAATGTTAAAAGTGACAGCAAATTAAAACAAAACTATTCTTGTAAGATACCTAATAGCTTCTCGATCTTTAGAAAGGCTTTAGCACTTTATATATAGGAAGAATAAAAAATAGGATATGTCAGTTGCCTGACACATCCTATATTATATAATGTTTAATGATAGTCTGTCTGTTGACAGGCAGGACTTAGCCATTTACACGACCTAAGTAGCTACCATCGCGAGTGTCAATCTGGATAACCTCACCCTCGTTGATGAAGAGAGGAACACGAACAACAGCACCAGTCTCAAGAGTAGCAGGCTTTGTTGCGTTAGTAGCAGTGTTACCCTTCACACCTGGCTCGCTGTGTGTAATAGTCAATGTAGTCTTAACAGGCATCTCTGCGAGGAGGATTGTGCCGTCAGAAGTATCTGTAACAACTTCTACAACATCACCTTCCTTCATATATTCAGAACCAGTAATCTGATGCTTAGAGATAGGAATCTGCTCGAAAGTCTCCTGATTCATGAAGATGTAACCAGTTGAATCCTCATAGAGGTACTGGTAAGGACGACGCTCAACACGTACATCCTCAAGCTTGAAACCAACCTGGAAGGTACGCTCAAGCACGCGACCGTCAGAAACATTCTTCAACTTGGTAATCATAACGGTGTTACCCTTGCCTGGCTTACGGTGCTGGAAGTCGATGCAAGTCCAAATTTTACCATCAAGACGAATACATGTTCCGATCTTGATTTCCTGTGAATTAATCATAATCTGTTAATATCTAATTTAATATTTTTATACGTTGATATCTCACTAATGCGGTGCAAAGTTACGGAAAATATGGAAAAAAACATAAATAATAAGCGTAAAAATCATCGTTTTCTTGGTTAATTCAAAAAGATTAAGTAATTTTGCAGCCCATAATGGCAAGTTTTGTCTTGCTGCTCTTATAATTCGCACAATAACAATAAAATAGGATAAGAAAATGAAAAGAACATTTCAGCCGCACAACCGTCGTCGTGTAAACAAGCACGGTTTCCGCGAGAGAATGGCAACAAAAAACGGCCGTCGTGTATTGGCTGCTCGTCGTGCCAAGGGTCGTAAGAAGTTAACTGTTTCTGACGAACATCACGGAAAGTAAAAAGTACGCCTTTTCCCTTAGAGGGATTTAGTGCGAAAACGGAAAGAAGTAGAGAGTATTCTTTGCTTCTTTCCGTTTTTTTATCTACCTTTGCCAAGTATAATGTTTAGTTGACGGGTTGATGAGTTGACTGGTTGACAAGTTATATGCTAATATTAGGAGTTGACAGGTTAACAGGTTAACAAGTTGACAAGTTAGAAGAAAAGTAAACAAGTTGAATGACAGCAAGAGAATTCTTCCATAAATTTAACAGCACATATATCTGGGGCAATATCCTGGCTATCGCTATCCTTGTGTCGATGTTGTGTATAGGAGTTAGGTTTGGTCTTGACTACTACACCCTTCATGGCGAATCTATTGTTGTGCCAAATGTAATTCATAAGCAGTATGGCGAAGCGGTGGATATCATGGATAAGGTTGGATTGACAATTGAAGTAACGGATACTGGATACGTGAAGGAACTTCCTGCTGACTGTATTCTTGAACAGTCGCCAGCTGGAGGTAAGCGTATTAAGTCTACTCACGTGATTTATGTAACTATCAATGCAGCAAGTGCTCCATCGCTTGTTATCCCTGATATTATTGATAACAACTCGCTTCGTGAGGCGCAGGCACAGTTGCTCTCTATGGGATTTAAGGTGGGTGAACCTGAGTATATTCCAGGAGAGAAAGATTGGATTTATGGTATCTTGGTGAAGGGTAAGCATGTTCAAGCGGGTGATCGTGTCCCATCAGATGCTGTGATTGTCTTGCAGGTGGGTGATGGTACGCGTCAGATTTCTGATACATCAGGATTGAAGGAGCCTGAGTATGAAGAAGTAGAAGTTGTAGAGAAGGTTCCTAAGTACGATATGGTTGAGGAATACGTAGAGGTTCCAGTTGATGAGAATGGCAATGAGATTAAAGACGGCCGTGGAAGGTCGGGATCTGGTGGCTCGGGCTCTTCTTCTCAGTCGGGCTTGCCAGCTGACCCTTCTTCAGTAAGACCAAAAGAATAATGCACTATGATGACAGAAGGAGAAACGATATTTGAGGATGAGCTTAATGATGACTTCCTTTCTGCTGAACCTAATGAGGGAGGGGAAGGTGAGTTGTATGAGCATTTCCGTGTCATTGTAGATAAAGGTCAGGAGCCTGTTCGTATAGATAAGTTCCTCTTTGAACGAATGCAACATTCCAGTCGTAACCGTATTCAGAAGGCTGCCGATGCTGGTTATATTCATGTGAACAATGTGCCAGTAAAGAGTAATTATAAGGTGCGTCCAGAGGATGTTATCACCTTGATGCTCGACCGTCCGAAGCATGATAATACGATAGAAGCAGAGGATATTCCTTTGGATGTTGTCTATGAAGACGATGTCTTGATGGTTATCAATAAGCCAGCGGGTCTTGTTGTGCATCCGGGAGCAGGTAATTTTCATGGTACATTGATTAATGCCATTGCTTGGCACTTGAAAGATATGCCTTCCTTCGACCCCAATGATCCTGAGGTAGGATTGGTGCATAGAATAGATAAGGACACAAGTGGGCTCTTGGTGATTGCAAAGACACCTGATGCAAAAACGGCATTGGGAAAGCAGTTCTTCAATAAAACTACCCATCGCAGCTATAATGCTATTGTTTGGGGAAACATAACGGAGGATGAAGGGCGCATCGAAGGGAACATTGCGCGTGATCCGAAAGACAGATTGCGTATGACGGTTTTCCCTCCTGACTCGGAGATAGGTAAACCAGCTGTTACACATTATCGTGTCATAGAACGCTTCGGCTACACAACACTCATAGAATGTATTCTTGAGACTGGTCGTACCCATCAGATTCGTGCGCACATGAAACACATCGGACACCCATTGTTTGGCGATGAACGTTATGGTGGAACAGAGATTCTGCGTGGTCAGCGTTCAAGCACTTACAAGGCTTTTATTCGTAATTGTCTTGCACTCTGTAATCGTCAGGCACTCCATGCTCGGACATTAGGTTTTGTTCATCCCGTAACGGGTGAGCAGATGGACTTCACCAGCGAACAGCCTGCAGACCTTGCTGCACTGATTGAGAAGTGGAGAGGCTTTATAAGTGGAAGAGCGGACGAGGTTGTTAGTTGACATGTGGACGAGTTGGCAAGTAAACGAGTTGACAAGGTATATGTTAATAAGTTGGGAGAATATTCAGATAAAAAGAAATAATAATAACCCATATTAACCCTACGAAGGAAATCAGGTAGTTTATTTTTAGAGAGGGAAAAGGGTATAAAAATAATAAGACACAATGAAAGATTCAAAGCGAACAATCGCTATCGTCTGTGGTGGCGACTCATCAGAACATGATGTTTCTATGCGTTCAGGACAGGGGTTATACTCTTTCTTTGACAAGGAACGTTACAATATATATATCGTTGATGTAAAGGGACTCGATTGGAATGTTGAATTACCTGATGGTAGTTTGTCACCAATCGATAAGAATGACTTTTCGTTTGTCATGAACGGTGAGCGAGTAGAGTTCGATTATGCCTATATCACAATTCATGGTCAGCCTGGCGAGAATGGTGTGATGCAGGGATACTTTGATCTTATCCAACTGCCTTACTCAACAGGAGGTGTCTTGGTTGAGGCTTTGACCTTCGATAAGTATGTACTTAATAATTACCTCCGTGGTCTTGGTGTCAAGGTAGCTGATAGTATTTTGCTTCGTCGTGGTGAAGAGTATGATGAGGCTGAGATTGAAAAGCGACTCGGTATGCCTTGCTTTGTGAAACCATCAGCTGATGGAAGTAGCTTTGGTGTATCAAAGGTGAAGAATATTGACCAACTTGCACCTGCTCTCCGTGTTGCTTTTATGCAGAGCGATGAGGTGATGATAGAGGCTTTCATGGATGGTATGGAAATCTCTCAGGGTGTTTATAAGACAAAGGATAAGTCGGTTGTCTTCCCAGCTACAGAGGTTGTGACAAGCAATGAGTTCTTTGATTACAACGCTAAGTATAATGGTCAGGTAGAGGAAATTACACCTGCTCGTATGTCAGACGAAACTGCTGAGCGTGTAGCTGCAGAAACAAGTCGCATCTATGATATTCTTCATGCAAATGGTATTATTCGTATCGACTACATCATTTCAAAGGATAAGGATGGTAAGGATGTTATCAATATGCTTGAAATCAATACCACACCAGGTATGACCGTCACCAGCTTTATTCCACAGCAGGTACGTGCCGCAGGCTTGGATATTAAGGAAGTTTTAAGCGAGATTGTTGAGAATCAATTTAAGTAAACAGACTGAATAAGTCTTTTTCTGAAAGATAAAAAAGAAGAGAGGGTATCAGAAAGCCAGTCGTAAGGACTATGGCACATCTGATACCCTCTCTCTTTATATGTCTATTAGTCGTAGACTCAGAAAGAATCTACTCTTCTTATCTCTTGCGAGGTGCAGGACGCTTGCCTACTGGGCGCTTACCAGCTGGCTTCTTACCAACAGTGCGGTTGCCAGAAGACTTGCGAGTTGAAGTCTGAGTGTTAGAACCCTGCTTTGTTGTTGTAGGCTCTTCATATACAATCTTTTCAGGCATCTTATTCTCTGGACGAGCGAAGCCATCCTTCTCTGCACGCTTACCCATTGTCTTGATACGCTTGTCGAGGTCAGGGTGTGACGAGAACATGCGCTGCCACTTACTGTCCTTCTTTACGCCAGCGTCCTCTTCCAACTTCTTCAACTTCTCGAAAGAGAGTGCAATAGCCCAAGGATTCTTACCATTCTTCTTGAGGAACTCATAGCCATAGGCATCAGCCTTGCTCTCCTGTTTCTGTGAGTAAGTCGCATTGAGCAGTGACTCACCGAGGCTACCAAGCTGTGACTCGCTTAATGCTGCAGCTGCTCCATTGGTTGAAGCGATTCCATCCTTCAAAGCTGAGGTCAGCAATGCGGTGCGGAAACCCTTCTTAGAGTCCTTGTGTGCAACGTGACCAATCTCATGACCGATAACACCCAGCAACTCTTCGTCTGTCATTACGTCCATCAATGAAGAGAATACGCGTACGCTACCATCAGGGCAAGCGAAAGCGTTTACGTCAGTAACATAATATACTTTGAAGTTCAAAGGAATACCTTCAACCTCGTTCAAACCTTGTGTAAGTCTGTTCAGACGCTTTGTGTATGGGCTCTTGGCATCACAAACATGATTATGTTCATCCATCCATGCAACATACTCTTTTACGTATTTTGCCATATCAGCATCTGTCAGTGTGGCTGCTTTAAGAACTTTTGTTGCACCTCCTGCAGCTTTACCAATATTGAATTGTGCCTGCATTGGCGTTGCTCCCAATAGGAGGAAGGCGCTAAGACATGCGCCAAAGATAGTTTTTTTCATACGAATTGTTTAATTAATGATTCCTTTTGATATGCAAATTTATATATAATTTTTTAATTATTCAAGGATTGTTTGTGCTTTCTGCCACCTCAAAACCTTTTTTGGGGTGATTGATAGGAGTGTTTTCTTTCTTTTTGATAGTTAGCCTGCGTTTTGTTTTAAAAGTAGTAATAGAGGGTGATGTTTTAGGATTATAGGATAAGTAAATTAGTCTTTGTTTACAATATATATAAAAGATAGTAATTTTTAGCTTTCCGTAAATAAAGATAAATGCGTACTTTGTGTCCTTTCGGGAGGAAGATATAAACTCTGTCTTCCTTCTTGTATATCTATAAATAAAAAAAGGACAACCTAAAAAGGCTGTCCTTATATGTTTGATTCTTCCTTTGTTTAGTCTCGGCTGTTTCCGAGGAAACGGAGGAGATAAAGGAAGAGGTTGATAAAGTCGAGGTAAAGGCTCAATGAACCGAGAAGTGCAATCTTCTGTGCTCCTTCACCAGCGTCAGGTGCCATCAATAGGTTTTGCTTAATCTTCTGTGCATCCCAAGCTGTAAGACCTGTGAAGACAAGAACACCGATACCACTCACGATGAAGTCGAACATTGCGCTCTTCAGGAAGATGTTCACAATTCCTGCGATGATAAGACCAATCAGTGCCATGAAAAGAATACCGCCCATCTTGGTTAAATCCTTCTTAGTTGTTGAACCAATCAATGCCATAGCACCGAAGGTTCCTGCAGTAACAAAGAAGGTTTTAGCAATAGCTGCTGACGAGAAGGCTGCAAAAATCCATCCTAAGGTAAATCCATTGATGGCAGCAAAGACGATAAACCATACTGTTGCTGCAACGAGTGATAGTTTCTGGATGCGTGAAGAGAGATACCATACGATACCTACTTCTACTAAGCCTGCCACGAGTAGTGGACCGCGTCCCATATAGAGGAGTTGGATGAGGGCTGGAGAGTTTCCTGCTCCATAAGCTATAACACCAGTGATGGCAAGTGCCATAGCCATCCACACATATACCTTACGCATCAATGATGGAAATACACGTGACATTTCTAAGTCGCGCTCCTGGCTGCTTGTCACGTTTGTGAAATTGTCAAAATTCATATTCATAATCTTTTTTTGTTTGTTTTCTTTTCTCTGTTGCCGACGTGCAGTCGACTCTGTGGCATAACTGCCTTATATCTCTTGTTATGCAAATGCTATGCCATTTAGTTACAAATATAATAGAAAGATTGTAGACTGACAAATATGATGTCTATTTTTTATTAATTTTATAATACTCTATTCGTGTAGACTCTTGTTTACTTTCTTTTTAATTTATGCATAAGATGTGGTATAATAATGCTATTTCTTGTATTTATCTGCATTTTTATTTGCATAAACAAAAGATTTTGCATACTTTTGCAAGCGAATCAGAATATATATACGGTTATGAAGGTAAAAAACAGTAGACTTGAAGCATTGAAGATGTTGATTTCAAGTATGGAACTTAGTTCCCAGGAAGAAGTTTTGAAGGTATTAGAGAAAGAAGGCTTCAAATTGACTCAGGCAACATTGAGTCGTGATCTCAAGCAGTTGAAAGTAGCAAAGGCTGCTTCTATGAATGGAAAATATGTATATGTTCTGCCAAATGAGACAATGTATCGTCGTGTGACGACACCACGTAAAGCAACGGAAATGTTGCAGCGAAGTGGTTATGTATCGGTGAACATATCAGGGCAATTGGCTATTGTCAAGACGCGCCCGGGTTATGCCAGTGCACTTGCATACGATATTGATAACTCTGATTCACCTTATATATTAGGCTCTATTGCGGGTGATGATACTATTTTCATTGCACTTCGCGAGGGTGCTACACGCGGTCAAGTGTTGGAGGCACTGTCGTATGTAATTCCTGAGATTGGATAAGAAGAGAAAAGCACTTTACATTTCTTATTGGTATTTATGCCAAAAGGATGTTTAGGTTACTTAAAAGTTCGTTTTATAAATTCTATAAGGAGTTTATAAAGCGAGTTTTTTTTGATTTTCCGTTAAATATACAGACACTTTTTCATATAGCTTTAATGGAAGAACCAAAGATTAGATGAAACTGATAGACTACCAAAGCAGTCTTGATAGTCAGTTTTACTCATCTTCCGACACTAAAAACCTTTTCATTCTAACACGTCGAAAAATTGTAGATAAGATTTTGAAAAACCATTACATAAGTACGTGTAAAACTCCTAAAAGAAAGCAGAAAAATACGTATGAGAGGAGAGGTGACAACTATCAGTAAATCAATTGGTTATAAAGTCACACAAGAAAAGGTGCTTAATTAGGCTTCAAAAGGGGCTTAGTAAGACTTCAAAAGGGCATCTATTACAAGTCAATTAGGCGTCTTTTCAAAGCTAAAAGAGTATGTTTTGGTTTTGAGTTACACGAAAATAGTTTACAAATACCGATTGGAATGGGAATAAATTGTTTGTAGAAGCGAAAAGACATAGGCATAGATAGACATAGTCTTTATTTGTTTTTCTACATTTTATCTTGTAATTTGTCCCCTTGTAAGACCATCTGATTTTGAATAGTCATGCTGTCTAAGTATTAAATCTTTATTTTATTGCCATTCCTATGTATTTAATCGAGGAACCTTATTTTTGTGTATTGTTATGAGTTTGGCTTTTCTTAGTGCATAGATAAAATAGGTTTGTTTTTTGTTTCTTGAGTAGATGATAGTATGCACAACCTACCTATAGGTATGTATAAATTTGTTTATTTAATCTGCATAATTCTGAAAATATGTCGCCTTTTGTCTTGGATATAATTTTATTTATTATTTTTGTGAAGAATAAAGTAGTACATTGAATTATGGAAGAAGCGATAAAGCAAATAGGAGAAAGATTAAAGGGCTTACGTGAGGCTTTGGATATTTCTGTACAGGAAATGGCTGAAACTTGTGGTATATCTGAGGAGAAATATTTGAAGATGGAAACAGGTGAGAGTGAGTTGTCTGTGAGTAAGCTGTATAAGGTTTCCCGTAAGTATGACATTGCTTTGGATGCTTTGATGTTTGGTGAGGAACCTCACATGAGTTCTTACTTTCTGACACGTAGAGGAAAGGGCATGAGTGTTGAGCGTAGATATGCTTATAAATATCAAAGTTTGGCAAGTGGTTTTAGTGGCCGAAGAGCTGATCCTTTTCTTGTGACGGTTGAACCAAAGCCAGAAGATGTACCTGTAAATATGGATGTACACCCTGGACAGGAGTTTAATATGGTTTGGGAAGGGCGTATGGATCTTAGGTTAGGGGATAAGCGATTTGTTTTAGAGCCAGGTGATTGCATTTATTTCGATGCTAATCAACCTCATTGTATGCGTGCTTTGGATAACGTACCAATGCGCTTCTTGGCTATTATATTTTAGGTTTAGTTTATTCATAACCTCTAAAGGAATAGTGACGATGGTATATCGTGTACTTTTAGAGAGGGGTATAGTCTTTTAATATGTTTATTTTGTGTGATATAGGAAAACCTATAAAGCATAATGTTAATTTAGAAGAATAAAATGATAGAAAGATATTTAACACAAACACACTTTACTTCAGAGGAAGATTTTCGTGACAACCTGCATTTCGTAGTTCCTGAAACATTTAACTTTGCTTACGATGTTATGGATGAGTGGGCAAAGGTTGCGCCAGAGAAACTGGCATTGTTGTGGACCAGCGAGCGTGGTGAGGAATTGAGGGCTACTTATGCTGAGTTTAAAGAACAAACTGATCAGGCTGCATCTTATTTTCTAAGTCTTGGTATAGGACGTGGCGACAAGGTTATGCTGATATTGAAACGCCATTATCAATGGTGGGTGTCTATGATGGCACTGTGCAAGATTGGGGCAGTAGCTATTCCTGCAACTCACATGTTGACTGCAAAAGATATCGCTTATCGAAATCAGCGTGCATCTGTAAAAGCTATTATATGTGTCAATGATGAGTATGTAACTACGCAGGTTATGGAGGCTATGGCTGAAAGTCCAACGGTAGAGGTACTTGTTGCTGTTAACTCTTTGGCACAGAAGGGTTGTCCTGTTGCTGAAGGATTTCATGATTGGTTTGCTGAATGGGAGAATGCTCCAGCCTTCGTTCGCCCTGAGCATGTGAACGTAAATGAAGATACAATGTTGATGTATTTCACAAGCGGTACCAGTGGTGAACCGAAGATGGTGGCACATGATCATCTCTATGCCTTGGGACACTTGATAACGGGTGTTTTTTGGCATAATCTCGATGAAAATGGTATTCATCTTACCGTGGCTGATACGGGATGGGGTAAGGCTGTATGGGGTAAGCTTTATGGACAATGGTTTGCGGGAGCAACGGTCTTTGTGTATGATCATGAGAAGTTTTCGGCAGAGAAAATTATGCGTATGATGGAGAAGTATCATGTTACTTCTTTCTGTGCTCCTCCAACTATCTACCGTTTTATGCTGCAAGAGGATTTCTCGCAGTATGATCTTTCTGCACTGAAGTATTGCACTACGGCTGGAGAAGCTCTTGAACCTGTCGTTTTTCAGAAGTTTTATAAACTTACAGGTGTCAAGATGATGGAGGGCTTTGGACAAACGGAAACGACAATGACTTTGGGCACTTTCCCTTGGATTAAGCCAAAGCCTAGAAGTATGGGTAAACCGAATCCGCAGTATGATGTCAAACTCTTGAAGTCGGATGGTTCGCCATGTGAGGATGGTGAGAAGGGCGAAATCTGTATAGATACCAGTGCAGGGAAACCAATAGGTCTCTTTAAGGGGTATTATCGGGATACTGAACTGACAGAGAAGGTATGGAATGACAACCTTTATCATACAGGTGACTTGGCATGGCGAGATGAAGAAGGGTATTATTGGTTTGTCGGTCGTGCTGATGATGTTATAAAAAGTTCGGGTTATCGCATTGGCCCATTTGAGGTGGAAAGTGCGTTGATGACCCATCCTGCGGTTGTTGAATGTGCAGTAACGGGTGTGCCAGATGAAATACGTGGCATGATCGTAAAGGCTACAGTTGTTCTTGCTAATGACTGGAAGGATAAGGCTGATGAAGCTTTTGTGAAGGAACTGCAGAGCCATGTGAAGCATGTGACAGCTCCATATAAGTATCCACGAATTATCGAATTTGTGGATGCTTTGCCGAAAACTATCTCTGGTAAGATTCGACGTGTGGAAATTCGTGAACGTGATAAACGGTAAAGGAATTTATTTCTTTTATAAGCGTGTCTGTTATATTATAAGGTGTAGTGCTCAAATTGATGCTGAAAAGAGTGGGATGAAGAAGAAAAATGCACTTTTTTGAAAGTTTTTCTTCAAAACATTTGGTGGGAATGGAAATTCTGTATACCTTTGCACTCGCTTTACAAAACAAGCCACCTGGCAAGTTACTGAAAGCAACAAAAGAAAGAGTTCTTTGAAAAGATTTACATAAACAGAGAAGTAGTACAAGAAGCGTCTGTTTGGTTTTATATCAAATGGATGGGTAAAAGAAACGAACCGATCAATTCATTGTCCCTGCTTTTGAGGCATTGCCTCAAAACAATTAAGGAACAAAAGAAAAGGTGCTTTTTACTTGATACTTTTAGGATAAGCGTTCTGAAACAGAGATTACTCGGTGGAGTGCTTGAGGGATATTGGTATTCATTATCATTCATTACTCATCACTTATCACCAAAACATATTTTACAATGGAGAGTTTGATCCTGGCTCAGGATGAACGCTAGCTACAGGCTTAACACATGCAAGTCGAGGGGAAACGGCATTGAGTGCTTGCACTCTTTGGACGTCGACCGGCGCACGGGTGAGTAACGCGTATCCAACCTTCCCATTACTGTGGGATAACCTGCCGAAAGGCAGACTAATACCGCATAGTCTTCGTTGATGGCATCAGATATGAAGTAAAGATTTATCGGTAATGGATGGGGATGCGTCTGATTAGCTTGTTGGCGGGGTAACAGCCCACCAAGGCAACGATCAGTAGGGGTTCTGAGAGGAAGGTCCCCCACATTGGAACTGAGACACGGTCCAAACTCCTACGGGAGGCAGCAGTGAGGAATATTGGTCAATGGACGGAAGTCTGAACCAGCCAAGTAGCGTGCAGGATGACGGCCCTATGGGTTGTAAACTGCTTTTGTATGGGGATAAAGTTAGGGACGTGTCCCTATTTGCAGGTACCATACGAATAAGGACCGGCTAATTCCGTGCCAGCAGCCGCGGTAATACGGAAGGTCCAGGCGTTATCCGGATTTATTGGGTTTAAAGGGAGCGTAGGCTGGAGATTAAGTGTGTTGTGAAATGTAGACGCTCAACGTCTGAATTGCAGCGCATACTGGTTTCCTTGAGTACGCACAACGTTGGCGGAATTCGTCGTGTAGCGGTGAAATGCTTAGATATGACGAAGAACTCCGATTGCGAAGGCAGCTGACGGGAGCGCAACTGACGCTTAAGCTCGAAGGTGCGGGTATCGAACAGGATTAGATACCCTGGTAGTCCGCACAGTAAACGATGGATGCCCGCTGTTGGTACCTGGTATCAGCGGCTAAGCGAAAGCATTAAGCATCCCACCTGGGGAGTACGCCGGCAACGGTGAAACTCAAAGGAATTGACGGGGGCCCGCACAAGCGGAGGAACATGTGGTTTAATTCGATGATACGCGAGGAACCTTACCCGGGCTTGAATTGCAGAGGAAGGATTTAGAGATAATGACGCCCTTCGGGGCCTCTGTGAAGGTGCTGCATGGTTGTCGTCAGCTCGTGCCGTGAGGTGTCGGCTTAAGTGCCATAACGAGCGCAACCCCTCTCTTCAGTTGCCATCAGGTGATGCTGGGCACTCTGGAGACACTGCCACCGTAAGGTGTGAGGAAGGTGGGGATGACGTCAAATCAGCACGGCCCTTACGTCCGGGGCTACACACGTGTTACAATGGCCGGTACAGAGGGACGGTGTAATGCAAATTGCATCAAATCTTGAAAGCCGGTCCCAGTTCGGACTGGGGTCTGCAACCCGACCCCACGAAGCTGGATTCGCTAGTAATCGCGCATCAGCCATGGCGCGGTGAATACGTTCCCGGGCCTTGTACACACCGCCCGTCAAGCCATGAAAGCCGGGGGTGCCTGAAGTCCGTGACCGGAAGGATCGGCCTAGGGCAAAACTGGTGATTGGGGCTAAGTCGTAACAAGGTAGCCGTACCGGAAGGTGCGGCTGGAACACCTCCTTTCTGGAGAGAATGCTTATTAGTTATTGAGTCGATACGTATTTAATTATATAAGTTGACAATTTAACGGTACTCAAGATGATATAAAGAACCTTTGGTTCGTTTTTCTTCTTGTACTCACTGCACTCTGTATTATATAAATGTAGGAGTTTAGAGTTTAAGGCTCACATAAAGGTTCAAGTCCTTATTCTCCACTTTGCTGTATTTTACAGCACAAGATCTTTGACATATTGACACAAGCAAGACTGTAATGTAGAACTATTCTTTCTATAATGGGAAGAATTAGAATTCTAATTATTGAAGAAACAACTTCAAATTCTTTAGAATCACACAACAGCTGAAAGTATGAGCTACATTCTCTGTGAGTAATTACAGAGAAGGCGAAGAAAGTAAGAAAGGGCGCATGGCGGATGCCTTGGCTCACGGAGGCGATGAAGGACGTGATAAGCTGCGATAAGCCTTGGGTAGGTGCAAATAACCTTTGATCCAAGGATTTCCGAATGGGACAACCCAGCAGGTTGAAGACCTGTTATCACTACATGTCTGTAGTGAGGCGAACGAAGGGAACTGAAACATCTTAGTACCTTTAGGAAGAGAAAATAAATAATGATTCCCCTAGTAGTGGCGAGCGAACGGGGAAGAGCCCAAACCTGCTTTGTGGCAACGCTTAGCAGGGGTTGTAGGACCACGTTGTCGTACTTAGATTGTGAGAAGAATGTTCTGGAAAGATCAATCATAGAGGGTGATAATCCCGTATTCGAAGCATGACGAGACGTAGTGGTATCCTGAGTAACGCGGAACACGTGTAATTCTGCGCGAATCAGCCGGGACCATCCGGTAAGGCTAAATACTCCCGTGAGACCGATAGTGAACGAGTACTGTGAAGGAAAGGTGAAAAGCACTCCGATGAGGAGAGTGAAATAGTTCCTGAAACCATGCGCCTACAAGCGGTCGGAGCCGCGTAAGCGGTGACGGCGTGCCTTTTGCATAATGAACCTACGAGTTACCATGTCTGGCAAGGATAAGCGTCATGAGACGCGCATCCGCAGTGAAAGCGAGCCTGAATAGGGCGTCAAGTCAGATGGGGTAGACGCGAAACCAAGTGATCTACACTTGCCCAGGTTGAAGTTCGGGTAACACCGAATGGAGGACCGCACGGATAAGCGTTGAAAAGCTTCCCGATGAGGTGAGTGTAGGAGTGAAAGGCCAATCAAACTTGGAGATAGCTCGTACTCCCCGAAAGGCATTTAGGTGCCGCGTGCGACGATTTCCATAAGAGGTAGAGCGACCGATAGGTCAAGAGGGCTTCACCGCCTATCGAGACCTGACGAACTCCGAATGCTTATGGACTGCAGTCGTGCAGTAAGGGGGCGGGTGCTAAGGTCCGTCCCCGAGAGGAGAAGAATCCAGACCGCCGTCTAAGGTCCCGAAATTCTGTCTAAGTTAGTCTAACGAAGTCTGGTCCCCGTGACAGCTAGGATGTTGGCTTGGAAGCAGCCATTCATTCAAAGAGTGCGTAACAGCTCACTAGTCGAGGGTCCGGGCATGGATAATAATCGGGTATAAGTCAGATACCGAAGGCGCGGGATAGTAATGTATATTAAAAGTATCGGTAGGGGAGCATTCCATTAGCGTTGAATGGTGCAGGTAACTAATCCTGGAGCTTATGGAAAAGCAAATGTAGGTATAAGTAACGATAAAAAGGGTGAGATTCCCTTTCGCCGAAAGACCGAGGTTTCCCGGGCGATGCCAATCAGCCCGGGGTTAGTCGGGTCCTAAGTCTCAGCCGAATGGCGATGGCGATGGCAGATGCGGTTAATATTCCGCAACTCGCATATACAGTGATGTGGAGACGGAGCAGTGACACTGCCGCGCCCTGACGGAATAGGGCGTTTAAGTGCGTAGGCTATGAGGAAGGCAGGCAAATCCACCTTCCGAGCTGAACCATGAAAGTACAGGTAATCCTTCGGGATAACTTGAGTGCAGGTAATCATACTTCCGAGAAAATCCGCTAAACTTAATGTATATGCGACCCGTACCGCAAACGGACACACGTGGTCGGGTAGAATATACTAAGGCGTTGAGAGATTCATGGTTAAGGAACTAGGCAAATTGACCCCGTAACTTCGGGATAAGGGGTCCTCATAGCAATATGAGGCGCAGAGAATCGGTCCAGGCAACTGTTTAACAAAAACACAGGGCTGTGCAAACTCGAAAGATGATGTATACAGCCTGACACCTGCCCGGTGCCGGAAGGTTAAGAGGAGATGTCACCAGCAATGGGAAGCATTGAATTGAAGCCCCGGTAAACGGCGGCCGTAACTATAACGGTCCTAAGGTAGCGAAATTCCTTGTCGGGTAAGTTCCGACCTGCACGAATGGTGTAATGATCTGGACGCTGTCTCAACCATGAGCTCAGTGAAATTGTAGTATCGGTGAAGATGCCGATTACCCGCGATGGGACGAAAAGACCCCGTGAACCTTTACTACAGCTTAGCATTGACCTTGGTCATCCGATGTGTAGGATAGGCCGGAGGCTTTGAAGCGGGTGCGCCAGCATTCGTGGAGCCATCCTTGAAATACGGCCCTTTGGCTGTCTGAGGTCTAACGCGCTGTTTGCGCGGACACTGCTTGGTGGGTAGTTTGACTGGGGTGGTCGCCTCCAAAAGCGTAACGGAGGCTTCCAAAGGTGCCCTCGGGCCGATTGGTAACCGGCCTTATAGAGTGCAATGGCATAAGGGCGCTTGACTGGGAGGCAGACATGCCGAGCAGGCAGGAAACTGGGGCATAGTGATCCGGCGGACGTGTATGGAAACTCCGTCGCTCAAAGGATAAAAGGTACTCCGGGGATAACAGGCTGATCCCCCCCAAGAGCTCATATCGACGGGGTGGTTTGGCACCTCGATGTCGGCTCGTCACATCCTGGGGCTGGAGAAGGTCCCAAGGGTTGGGCTGTTCGCCCATTAAAGTGGCACGCGAGCTGGGTTCAGAACGTCGTGAGACAGTTCGGTCTCTATCTATCGTGGGCGTTGGAGTTTTGAGTGGTGCTGACACTAGTACGAGAGGACCGTGTTGGACAGACCTCCGGTTTACCAGTTGTGCCGCCAGGTGCACCGCTGGGTATCTGAGTCTGGATTGGATAAGCGCTGAAAGCATCTAAGTGCGAAGCCAGCCGCAAGATGAGAACTCCTCATAAGGGTCGTCATAGACGATGACGTTGATAGGGTGTAGGTGTAAAGACGGTGACGTCAAAGCCGAGCACTACTAATTGCCCGAAACTTTCTTCGGGTCTCCCGCCTCCAAAGTTTGGAGTGCGGGGACCAGTGACTCAGACTTTGAGCTGTGTATTCTTCTTAAAGTAAGGAGATAGGTTCTATATATGTTTTGCTTGTGGAAATACGTCACCTTATACGGCTGACAACTATCAGTAGAGAAATTAAATCTTGTCTACTTGAGAAGGAGAACTTAATAGATATACGCAAAGTATATATAACTTTAAGTAAAGTCATCCGAACGATTTATCAGGTGGTTATTGCGGCGGGGTCCCACCTCTTCCCATTCCGAACAGAGAAGTTAAGCCCGCCTGCGCCGATGGTACTGCAATGCAATGCGGGAGAGTAGGTGGCCGCCTCCTTTTACAAGAGCTCTGAAGAGAAATCTTCGGGGCTCTTTTTTTGTTGTTGGGTGATGGAGATGGGTGATGGTTGTTGAATGTTAGGTGTTGATGATGTGTTGATAGGGGTAAGATATTGTATTGGGCTAATTAAGGCCAATAAGGCTAATAAGCCTAATATTTTTATTAAGGTTACTGGACTAATAGGGTTAATATTTTTGTTTATCACGGCTACCGAGCCTAATAGGCTAAAGCTTAATATTTTTTATTACGGCTATTGGGGCTAACAGGGCTAATGCTTTAATCTAATAAGGTTGATAGGTCTGATATAGCTAATATGATGCACACTTTATAATATTATTTATTTCTTTTCGTTAATTCTTTATATGCAGTGGACTGATAGAATCCGACAGGTAAAGATATTTTTGGTAGTAGCAGCAATTCTTATTGCTGTCGCTTCTATGCTTGTGTCTCGTTATTTAACACGTGATTTGGCAGAGCAGGAGAGAAGTAAGATGCAGGTGTGGGCAGAGGCTATGAAGTCACTTAGTGCAGCAGATGAAAATACGGATTTAAGTCTTGTTTTGAAGGTATTAGATGAAAACCATACTATTCCTGTTGTTGTCTTGGATAGTGACGGAACTGTAACAGAGTATCGGAATATAGAAATTAAAGCACGTAATGGCAAAGATAGCACTAATTATGTTACTTCATTAGGGCAACAGTTGAAAGCTTCTGGTCAGGTTATTCGTATCTCTTTGAGTAAGAATCATAATGATTATATTGATGTTTGTTATGATGATTCATTGATGTTAAAGCGCATTGCTATATATCCTTATGTACAGTTGGGTGTTGTAATGTTATTTGTTATAGTAGCTATTTTCGCCTTACTAACATCAAAGCGTGCAGAGCAAAACAAAGTCTGGGTAGGATTAAGTAAGGAGACGGCACACCAGTTAGGTACCCCTATATCATCACTTATGGCGTGGACAACGATTTTAAAGGAGACTTATCCCGAAGATGAACTTCTACCCGAGCTGGATAAGGATGTGAAACGTTTGCAGCTTATTGCTGATCGTTTCTCTAAGATAGGATCAATTCCAGAGCCTGTGCCATCCAGTCTTAACGAGGTTTTAAACCATGTTGTTGATTATATGGACCGTCGAACATCAAAGAAGATTGAGATGAGGACAGTTCTACCAGCAGATGATATTATTATTAATTTGAATGCATCTCTGTTTGAGTGGGTGATAGAAAACCTTTGTAAGAATGCTGTTGATGCAATGGGAGGGAAGTTTGGAAGTATTACACTTCGTTTAGAAGAAACAGACAAGCGTGCTATTGTTGAAGTGATCGATACAGGTAAAGGAATTAAGAAAAAAGATATAAGAAATGTATTTCGTCCAGGCTTTACCACTAAAGACCGTGGTTGGGGCTTAGGGTTGAGCCTTGCTAAACGTATTGTGGAGGAATATCATCATGGAAAGATATACGTGAAAAGCTCTGAAGTTGGTAAGGGGACAACTTTTCGCATAGAACTTCGAAAAGAGTAGATGCTAATGTGATAGATTTTTTTTCATGAAAATAATATTTTATTTTCATGAAAAAAAATATTTTCGTTCATGATGAAAAATATTTCTTTACGTGAAAATAATTCGGCTTTTATAGTCATATATTCCTGATTTTATTACTGATAGAGTATCATCTGAGTTACAAATGCAATGTTGTTTATATGTTTGAGACATTTAGAAAACGCTTTAATCTTCTAATGATAATACATAGCAAGACTTCATTTCATATTGTGTAGAATAAACAGAGTATAAATCGTTAATATTGGATGTTCTTACTTTTTTTACTTATAATTTGCTTATAATCAGAAAAATATTCGTAACTTTGCAACCCAATTATGGACTTAGAAACCCTTAAAATAGACTTGAAGGGTCTGGAAGAAGGTGTTAATCACCTTGAGTTCGACCTGGATGACGCTTACTTTAAGGCAGTTGACGCTCCTGAAGTGAGTCAAGGACGTGTGCATGTATCTCTTGATATTGTGCGCACGGGAAATGATATTTTTACCCTTGACATTCATGAAACAGGTACGGTAATGGTTCCGTGCGACGTATGTCTTGATCCTATGGAGCAGTCAATCGAGACCACACAGCGTCTCGATGTTAAGTTTGGAACAGAAAACTCAGAAGAGGACGACCTTGTGACGGTGGCCGAGGACGAAGGAATACTCGATGTTACATGGTACCTCTACGAATTCATAGCTCTCGCAATCCCTATCAAGCATGTGCATGCACCTGGAAAATGCAACCCTGCTATGGTACGAGCTCTTGAGGAGTATTCTGCCGCCCGAAGCGGTGAGGAAGACGAGCAGGCAATGGATCCGCGCTGGGAAGCTCTATTAAAATTGAAAAAATAAAATATTAAAGTTTAAAGAATTATGGCACATCCAAAAAGAAGACAGTCAAAGACTCGTACACTCAAGAGAAGAACTCACGATAAGGCAGTAGCTCCTACATTGGCATTATGCCCTAACTGTGGTGCTTACTATGTTTATCACACAGTTTGCTCAACTTGTGGTTACTATCGTGGTAAGGTTGCTGTCGTAAAGGAAACAGCTGAATAAGCATGAGTAACATTAATGCGATTATAACAGGTGTCGCAGGTTACGTGCCTGACTATGTCCTCAATAATGAGGAATTGTCTCGCATGGTTGATACTAATGATGAGTGGATTACTACTCGTACTGGTATCAAGGAGCGCCGAATCCTGACCGAAGAGGGACTCGGTACATCCTATATGGCCCGCAAGGCAGCAAAGCTTCTGTTAGCAAAGACAGGTGCTGATTCAGACAGTATTGATGCTGTTGTTGTTGCCACAACGACCCCTGACTATCCGCATCCTTCTACAGCTTCTATCGTTTTAGGAAAGCTGGGATTGAAGAATGCCTTCGCATTTGACTTAGCTGGTGCATGTTGTGGCTTCATGTATGCGCTCGATGTAGCCTGCAATATGATCCAAAGTGGTCGTCACAAGCGTATTATTGTTATCGGTGCTGATAAGATGTC
This sequence comes from Prevotella melaninogenica, assembly GCF_003609775.1. NCBI lineage: Bacteria > Pseudomonadati > Bacteroidota > Bacteroidia > Bacteroidales > Prevotellaceae > Prevotella > Prevotella melaninogenica. The sequence goes on along the minus strand of NZ_AP018049.1, from coordinate 1,425,306 downwards.
AGCTATTACCGATTATCGTGATCGCGCTACATGTCCACTTTTCGGTGATGGTGCAGGTGCTGTGATGTTAGAGGGTACAACCGAGGAAGGCGTTGGTATGATTGATTCTTATCATCGCACAGACGGTAAGGGACTTCCATTCCTCCATATTAAGGCTGGTGGTTCTGTTTGTCCTTCTTCAAGCTTTACAATTGATCATCGTTTGCATTACACCTACCAAGAGGGGCGTACCGTCTTCCGTTATGCTGTTACAGCAATGGGTGAAGATTGTGCAACACTTTTGGAGCGCAATGGCTTAACACAAGATGATATTGACTATGTAGTTTGTCATCAGGCAAACCTTCGTATCATCGAGGCGGTTGCAAAGCGCATTGGAGTTCCAATGGAGAAGGTATTGGTAAACATTCAGCGTTATGGTAATACCAGCGCCGCTTGTATGCCGCTTGTTCTTTGGGATTTCGAGTCACAACTAAAGAAGGGTGATAATATTATTTTCACCGGCTTTGGTGCAGGTTTCGTTAATGGCGCATCTTACTTTAAGTGGGCTTATGACGGTGACTCTGCAGCAGTTAAGAAATAAAGACTCTAAGTTATCATACACAAAAACGCATCTTTCTTTTCTTATAAGATAGGTGCGTTTTTTTGTTACAGAGATTAGGAGAGCGGTAAGGATGACATCTGCTTACATTCGTTTCTCTAATTATAATTATAATAGAACTTTTTAAACGTTCCTTTCTTTGGAAGGAAATAGTGGGTGAATAGATAATATGCATAAAGCTGGATTTGTAAATATCGTTGGTAATCCGAATGTCGGAAAGAGTACGCTGATGAATCAACTTGTCGGCGAGAAACTCAGTATTGCCACGTTTAAGGCACAGACAACGCGTCATCGTATCATGGGAATTGTCAATACAGAGGATACCCAGATTGTATTTTCAGACACACCAGGTGTACTGAAGCCAAACTATAAGATGCAAGAGATGATGCTCCAGTTCTCTGAGTCTGCCTTGGCAGATGCCGATATCTTACTTTATGTGACAGACGTTATCGAAGATCCAGAGAAGAATATGGACTTCTTAGAGAAGGTTTCTAAGATGTCAATTCCTGTTATTCTTTTGATTAATAAGATTGACGAGAGCGACCAGAAGAAGCTTGGCGATCTTGTTATGAAGTGGCATGGACTGTTACCTAATGCAGAGATACTCCCTATTTCGGCTAAGAATAAGTTTGGAGTAGACATTCTTTTGAAGCGTGTTCACGAACTATTGCCAGAAAGTCCAGCTTTCTTTGATAAGGATCAGTTGACAGATAAGCCAGCAAAGTTCTTTGTGTCAGAGATTATCCGTGAGAAGATACTGCGCTATTATGATAAGGAAATCCCTTATTCTGTTGAGGTTGTTGTAGAACGTTTCAAAGAGGATGACCGTCAGATTCATATCAATGCAGTCATTTATGTGGAGCGTAGCAGCCAGAAGGGAATCATTATTGGCCATCAGGGTATGGCACTCAAGAAGGTGTCTACCGAAGCACGTAAGAGTTTGGAACGTTTCTTTGATAAGAAGATATTTCTTGAGACTTTTGTGAAAGTAGATAAGGACTGGCGCAATTCACAGAAAGAATTGAAACATTTCGGGTATAGTCCAGAGTAAAGGGGGGATCTCTCCCAGCTCCTCCAAAGGAGGAGAGAGCCTAATGGGATAGGCTGGGGAGATATTTTATTTGCTTTATTGGGCCAATAAGGCTAATATGGCTCATTGGGCTAATGCAAAGCTAATAGCTCCCTTATTAATAAAAACAAATCACCCTGACTGCTTAGTAGGGTACACTCTCGCACAAAGCGAGGGCTGGGGAATGGTCATCCTCGGCAAATATTCATCGGATGCCTGACCACATCTGGCGCCTTTTCATAATTGATTAAACAGTTTTAGTGCTGAATTATGAGGAGGGGAAAGACCAATATAAATGGCAAATGTAGTAGCTATTGTGGGACGCCCAAACGTAGGTAAGTCCACACTTTTCAATCGATTAACTCAAACACGTCATGCAATTGTGAGCGATACTGCTGGTACAACACGTGACCGTCAGTATGGTAAGTGTCAGTGGAACGGACGCGAATTTTCTGTTGTTGACACTGGTGGATGGGTTGTTAAATCAGACGATATTTTTGAAGATGCAATCCGCAAGCAGGTGCTTGTGGCAACGGAAGAGGCAGATCTCGTTCTCTTTGTTGTTGATACCGAGACAGGTATTACCGATTGGGATGAGGATGTAGCAATGATTCTTCGTCGCACGAAACTCCCAGTACTCCTTGTTGCTAATAAGGTTGACAATAGCGGAGAATATTATCAAGCAGCTGAGTTCTATAAACTTGGTCTGGGTGAGCCTATCTGTATCAGTGCTGCCACTGGTGGTGGAACAGGTGATTTACTTGATATTCTACTTGAGAATTTGAAAGATGTGCCAGACGAAATCGTTGAACAGGATATCCCTCGCTTTGCTGTTGTAGGTCGTCCTAACGCAGGTAAGTCAAGTATTATCAATGCTTTCATAGGTGAGGACCGTAATATAGTTACCGAGATTGCTGGTACAACTCGTGATAGTATCTATACACGTTATACGAAGTTTGGCTTTGATTTCTATCTTGTTGATACTGCCGGTATTCGTCGCAAGAACAAGGTGAGTGAAGACTTGGAGTTCTATAGCGTTATGCGTTCTATCCGAAGTATTGAGAACTCTGATGTTTGTATTCTTATGTTGGATGCAACACGTGGTATCGAGTCGCAGGATATGAATATCTTCCAGCTCATACAGCGTAACAATAAGAGTCTTGTTGTCGTTGTGAACAAGTGGGATTTGGTTGAAGACAAGAACCAAAAGGTTATCGATACCTTTGAGAATGCTATTCGTAAGCGTATGGCTCCGTTCGTTGACTTCCCAATCATCTTTGCTTCAGCACTGACAAAGCAGCGTATTTTCAAAGTTTTGGAAACAGCAAAAGAGGTATATCAAAACCGTACAATACATATCGGTACAACGAAGTTGAATGAGGTAATGCTTCCTATCATTGAGGCAACACCACCACAGTCAGTGAAGGGTAAATATATCAAGATTAAGTATTGCTCACAGCTTCCAAACACACAGATTCCTTCTTTCGTATTCTATGCGAACCTGCCACAGTATGTTAAGGAGCAGTATCGTCGTTTCTTGGAGAACAAGATACGTGAGAACTGGAACCTGCATGGTTGTCCAATCAACGTGTTTATTCGTCAGAAGTAGTCGTAGGGGTTGTGCCTATGAAGAAAATAATGTTTCCTCTTCTTATCGCTTTGCCATTTTTATTGGTGGCTTGCAGTAAGAAAAAGGAGGTAGATCAAGGAGAGTTGGCTGGTCGTGCAGCCAAACTCTACTACGAGCAACTATTGAAAGGTCAGTATGATGCCTTCTTAGGAGGTGAAAATCGTTCAGAGAAGTTGCCTGATAGTTATAGAAAGCAACTCTTGACGAACCTCCGTCAGTTTGTTGAACAGCAGAAGACAGAGCATAACGGAATTGATTCTGTATCTTTCGTATCATCTGTTTTCTCTGAAAAGGATAGTACTGTCAGTGCTTTTCTGCTGTTTCATTATGGCGATAAGACAACCGAGCAGGTTGTTGTTCCAATGCTAAAGAAGCAGGGAGTGTGGATGATGAGATAACACATCATTCTCAGTTGCTCCTTTCTTTACTATCTTCAATCATTGTGCTGATGCTCCGCACGTGTTGTGTTGATGCTCCGCACCAATGGTGCTAAGTACTGATAACATAACAATATGCTCTTGTAAAAAGTCCTCCCGCTTATTAGTTTCGTCCTAAAAGAGGTTGAAACAAATAAGCGGGAGGACTTTTCTATTAAGTAAGATAGTGTTGGAGAAGTGCTATCAAAGCCTTTTCTTCATAACTTATAGGGAAAGGCAGGCTGTTTAGAGTGCACCACTATTCTCTATCCTCTTTACCTTCTTGAAGAGTTCAGAAGCAAAGACAAGGTCGTTTAGCTTCTCATTATCCGATGTAATGACAGAGTTTTTATCACCTTGCCACTCCTTCCTTCCGTCTGCAATGAAGACAATATTCTCACCAATTCCCAATACGGAGTTCATATCATGAGTATTGATGATGGTTGTCATATTGAATTCTCGCGTGATACTTGTTAAGAGTTCGTCAATGACCAGTGAGGTTTTTGGGTCGAGTCCAGAGTTAGGCTCATCACAGAAAAGATACTTTGGGTTCATAACGATAGCTCTTGCAATAGCTACACGCTTCTGCATACCACCAGAAATCTCCCCAGGGAACTTTTGTTCAGACCCTGTCAGGTTTACACGTTCAATACATTCCATTGCTCTTTTGTCACGTTCCTGTGCGGTCATGTCTGAGAACATGTCCAAAGGGAAACGTACATTTTCCAGAACAGTGAGTGAATCGAAGAGGGCAGCTCCTTGGAAAATCATACCCATCTCGCGGCGCATGAGAATCTGGTCTTTCTTTGTCATGTTGACAAAGTTACGTCCGTCATAAAGTACTTCGCCCTTAGTAGGGTCGAGAAGACCAGTGAGCGAACGCATCAGAACAGTCTTACCTGCACCACTCTGTCCGATGATGAGGTTTGTTTTTCCGTCTTCAAAAACGGTGTTTATATCCTTCAGCACTTCCTTGTCGCCGAATGATTTGAATAGATGTTTTACTTCAATCATAGAGCCTCCCCCGACCCCTCCGGAAGGAGGGGAGCCCAATCTGCTTACTTGTGGGGGAAGATGGGCTTATTAATTAGTTTGTATTAACTTTCAAGAGTTGATTTATTCTCTCTCATCTCCCCTCCTTTGGAGGGGTTGGGGGAGGTTTAACTCAATATCTGTGTGAGGAAAACGTCGCTGAAGAGAATCAGTACGCTTGAACAGACTACTGCGTCAGTAGATGCCTTGCCGACCTCAACACTTCCGCCCTTCACGGTGTAACCCATATAGGATGATACACTTGAAATGATAAAGGCAAAGAAGAATCCCTTAATGATACTCATCCACATAAACCATGGATTGAAATCATGTTGCAAACCAGCGGTCAAATCTACAGGTGTAATGATATGTCCGATGTAGGCTGTGGCGTATGCTCCAATGATACCTGTTGCGGCAGAGAAGATAACAAGGAATGGCATGATTGTGATGAGTCCTAATACCTTTGGTAGGATAAGGTAGCTGGCAGAGTTGATACCCATAATCTCTAAAGCGTCAATCTGCTGTGTTACACGCATGGTTCCTAACTCTGATGCAATGTTTGAGCCTACTTTACCTGATAGAATCAAACACATAATACTGCTGGAGAACTCCAAAAGCATAATCTCTCGTGTTACATAACCCGACACCCAATGTGGCATCCAAGGACTCTGCACGTTGAGTTTAATTTGTATACATATAACTGCTCCAATAAAGAAAGAGATAAGTAACACGATGCCGATTGAGTCTACACCCAACTGGGACATCTCCTTAACATATCGCTTTAGGAACATTCTCATTCGCTCAGGACGACTGAATGAACGTCCCATCAATATCAGATAATTACCGAATGTTGTCAGCCATTTGAATAAAAGCATGTTCTTTCTATTTGATGTTCAAAATGCAAAATTAACCAAAATATCACAGAAAGAGAAAAGAAAGACATTAATTAATAAAATCTTTCTCATTTCTGCTATGGTGAATGGTCAGCTATGGACGATAGATTGCTGATTTCTCGATGTCTACAGCTTATCTTTTTGTTTTTGACAGAGGTGTTGTTCCTGTACAGTGCAGCCTTCCAGGCTTTGCTTGTCAGCCTTCCAGCTTTCCTGTTCTTTGTTATTCTGATAGAGATTTGGTGTGAATCGGCATAATCCGACTGTTATTCTGCAAGTGTCAGGCTGGTTATTTCTTGCAAAAATAAAATATAACGGACGGTTGTAGGCGGATATAATATAAATCTTTAATGTTTGTTGTTGATTTGATAGCTTTTTATTTGTGTAAGTTTCAGGATTTTATTAATATTGCAGTCAAATCACTTAATGTGTAATATTATGATGAAATTCTGCAGTCTGGAGGAAAGCTGGAGAAACTGGAGTCGTTTGTTAACATTCAATATATAATTTAAATAACTTCTTTCCCTGTACAAGGGGAAGTCTAACTTACAAAAGCGTATGATGAAAAAACTACTCGTTTCGGCTTTGTTTCTAAGCTATGTGACAATGGTATCAGCTCAGACTATTCCAAATGAGCGTATTGTTTTAAGTATTGCACCGAATGCCACTGACGTATCTTTTGCCGTCCGTACGGATGCCAATGCCCCTCTGGTCTGCAATTTCGGAGCAAATGAGGCTGTCAAGACTTACACTGCGGCAACAGATGGCAACCTGACGATGGTCGAATACACCTTTGTGCATCCCTCAACAAGTGAGAGAACCATAGAGGTAGCGGCTGACAAACTGGTGACTTTGCGTATCGTGCAGAAGAAGCAGGTCAACGGCGTGTTGGAGGTAAAGTCTGATGTATTGAAGAACCTGAATGTCGATTATGTTGACTTGCAGAAGCATAACAAGGTAGACGTGGCGCAGTGTCCTAACCTGGAAGTACTCACGCTGACCTTTACAGGTGTAGAGGAAATCGTTCTGCCAAAGAGTGATATGATGAAGTCTGTGCAGGCTTCTCCTACACTTCTGGGACAGGGCTCACTGAAGAAGGTGAACAACTGGGACGCACCGAACCTGTCACAGATTGGTTTCGTGGGTGCCTCAATTGACACGTTGGACGTAAGAAACAACACGCGCCTGACCTCGCTTGTGTGCTCCTTGCCTGCAAAGAACAAGGGCCTCCGTGGTATTAAGGGTGCTAAGATGCTGAAGGAACTGACGATGCTTGACGTCCGTGGCAATGCACTTGCCTTTGATCAGATACCCGATCGTTACGTTGTAGATGCACCGCTGGAGGATTTTAGGTATTCATCACAGGGTTCTTACCTCGTCCCGAAGAGTAAGGTCAGCGGTCTGACAGTTGACCTGTCCGACCTCTTCCTCAGCCGTGGTATCTCAACAGCACGTGAGAGGACGGAATTCGTATGGAAATATAAGGCGAGTGAAACAGCGAGCTATCAGAACGTTCCTGCTGCTCTTATGACAAGTGAGTCGGGAAAGTTTACCTTTGATGCCAGCCTTTCTGAGGACAACATTGTACGTGTCTACTGTACGATGACCAACGGTGGCTATCCAGGCATTGGTGTGAAAGGCAAGAACACTATCAGCACTTATATGATTAAGCTGGAAAAGAATCCTACTGGTATTTCAACGGTGAAGGACAACGCATCTATATTCGGTGTTTCTGCTACAGAGACAGGCTGCCGCATTGATACATCTACACCTCAGAGGGCAACGGTCTACAGCTTTGACGGCAAGACGGTCTGGACGGGTCAGGTTCCTGCTACGGTAGAGCTGGAACGTGGTGTGTATGTTGTACGTTCAGAATCAGGTGATTATGTGAAAGTGAAGCGATAAATTGACGGCTACAATTGCCTCTTAGATAAATACAGACAGCAGGATGGGGTGTCATCCTGCTGTTTTCGTTTAATGATATTTTCGTGTCTTTGCAGAGTATTTAGTCTCTTACTGACAGCTATCTGCTTTTTATTTCGTAAATTTGCAGCGATAGTGGAAATGAAAACAGGCGAGGACAGAAGAGAATGTCAGAGCCTTTTCTCCTTCTATGTGGTTTCTGTAAAGATTATCATTATGCCAGAATTGGAAAAAGAGAAAGATAACGCAGAGTTAGATAATATTGTTGTGCGCCCAGAAGGCGAGGGAAGTATTCTTCGTACAGAGAAACTGGTGAAGCGATACGGAAAGCGTACCGTTGCCAATGGTGTGAGCATCAATGTGAAGCAGGGTGAGATTGTGGGACTGCTCGGACCAAATGGTGCGGGAAAGACCACGTCGTTCTATATGACAACGGGATTGGTTGTTCCAAATGAAGGACATGTGTATATTGATGATCAGGAGATTACCAATTTCCCTGTATATAAACGTGCTCGTGCTGGTATTGGCTATCTCCCACAGGAGGCGAGTGTCTTTCGTAAGATGAGTGTGGAAGATAATATCATGAGCGTCTTGGAGATGACAAAGCTATCAAAGCAGGAACGTATCGATAAGATGGAGAGTCTGATTCGCGAATTCCGATTGGAAAAGGTGCGTAAGAACCTCGGTGATCGTCTTTCTGGAGGTGAGCGTCGTCGTTGTGAGATTGCTCGTTGTTTGGCTATTGACCCAAAGTTTATCATGCTTGATGAGCCTTTTGCAGGTGTCGACCCTATCGCCGTTGAGGATATTCAGCACATTGTTTGGCGATTGAAGTTCCGTAATATTGGTATTCTTATTACCGATCACAATGTACATGAGACGTTGAATATTACCGATCGCGCCTATCTTCTTTTTGAGGGTCGAATCCTCTTCAAAGGAACCCCAGAGGAGTTGGCAGCCAATAAGATAGTGAAGGAGAAATATCTCGGTACAGACTTCGTTCTTCAGAAGAAAGACTTCCAATTGCTCGACCAGCGTAAACGTGCGCAGGAAGAGGCGAATGGTTTATAAGAGAAATATATCCTCTCTTTTAGATAGGCTATATTAGCCGTCAGAAAGGCGCAAAGATAAAGCATTCTTTGCGCCTTTGTTTATGCAAGCGTAAGTAAGTTGAGAATTATTTTCATGAAGAAAAATAATTATTTTCATGAAAAGAAATATTTTTCTTCACGACCATAAATATTTTTTTTTCATGAAAATAATTCGACAACAAAGCCTTTTCTTTTTTCAAAGAAAGCTGAAAATAAAAAGCTGCATACAGTAAAACTCAATATAAGAGTTGGTTGTAAGAAGCTTTGTTGGTTAAATAATAAAACCAATTATAGCCTTCCGTAGCCAATTATCTTGGTTAAAAAAACAAATTTCCACTTATATATTATAAGGTTATGCGATTTTTTAAGTATCTTTGCACTTCAAAGTCTGTAGGGGGTAATTGCGCCCTCTTGTGAACTTGTACTTTTGATAAATAATAATAAACATAAATATATAACATCAAAGATGAAAATTTCATTTGAGAATCCCGACAAAGTGAATGGCTTGATGACCATCACCGTTGAGGAAGCTGATTACAAGGATGAGGTAGAGAAAACTCTCAAGGATTATCGCAAGCGTGCCAACGTTCCTGGTTTCCGTCAGGGTCAGGTGCCTATGGGTCTGATTAAGCGTCAGTATGGTCCACAGGTAAAGATGGATGCTATTAATAAGATTCTTGGTGAGAACCTCCAGAAATATATTGCTGATAACAAGATTCAGATGTTGGGTCAGCCAATGGGTTCTGAGTCTCAGGAGGCAGTAGACTTGGAGAAGCCAGCTCCTTACGAGTTCAAGTTTGATATTGCTATCGCTCCAGAGTTTAAGATTGAGTTGAATGGCAAGAACAAGATTGACTACTACGAGATTGCTGTTGATGACAAGTTGATTGATCAGCAGGTAGAGATGTTCCAGAGCCGTTCAGGTCATTATGAAAAGGCTGAGGTGTTCGATCCAGAGCAGCGCGATATGTTGAAGGGTGACCTCCGTGAGTTGGATGAGAATGGAAATACACTCGAGGGTGGTATCACCGTTGAGGGCGCATCATTGATGCCACAGTACATCAAGGTTGAGGATCAGAAGAAGCTCTTCGATGGTGCTAAGCTTGGTGATATCATTATCTTTAACCCAACAGCAGCTTATCCTGATAACGATATCGAGGTTTCTTCGCTCTTGAAGATTAAGAAGGAGGAGGTTGCTGAGCATAAGGGTAACTTCTCTTATCAGATTACAGAGATTTCACGCTTCGTTAAGGCTGAGAATAATGCTGAACTTTGGAAGAGCGTTTATGGTGAGGATGCTGATATCAAGGATGAAGCAGCTTTCCGTAAGGCAATTGCTGATGGCTTGGCAGAGCAGTTGAAGGGTGATTCTAACTACAAGTTTATTCAGGACCTCCGTGCTTACTGCGAGAAGAAGGTTGGTGATTTGACTTTCCCTGATGCTATCTTGAAGCGTATTATGTTGGCTAACAACCCAGATAAGGGTGAGGAGTTTGTAGAGAAGAACTACGCACAGAGCATCAAGGAATTGACATGGCACCTGATTAAGGAGCAGTTGGCTAAGGATCATGGTATCAAGGTTGATGATAACGATGTTCGTGAGAGCGCTCGTCAGATGGCACGTGCACAGTTTGCTCAGTATGGTATGACTAACGTACCAGAGGATTACTTGAATGGTTATGCTGATGAGATGCTGAAGAAGCGTGAGAATGTTGATTCATTCGTTGAGGCAGCTCTCGATCGTAAGCTTGCTGAGGCTATCAAGGAGGTTGTTAAATTGAACGTAAAGACAGTAAGTCTTGAGGAATTCAACAAACTTGTAAGCGAGTAATATTTTTAGAAAAATCTTCCTTTATATATAGAGGTTATCGATTTTTTTGCTTATCTTTGCTTTAGATATGCAGGCGAATGTCGCTCTGAGTGGCATGGTGTTTGTATAGATGACAATGATAAGGGAGGTCGATAACCTCTATTTTTTGTCATATATAAATTATAAGAAAGGAAAACAATGAACGATTTTAGAAGGTATGCTACAGGGCATCTTGGGATGAATGGTATGGTGCTTGATGACGTAATGAGAGCACAGGCACAGTATCTTAACCCATATATCCTTGAGGAGCGTCAGCTGAATGTGACTCAGATGGATGTCTTCTCACGTTTGATGATGGAGAGAATCATCTTCCTCGGTACTCAGGTGGATGACTATTCAGCCAATACAATTCAGGCACAGCTGCTTTACTTGGATTCTGTTGACCCAGGTAAGGATATATCTATTTATATTAACTCTCCTGGTGGAAGTGTTACTGCGGGCTTAGGTATCTATGATACTATGCAATTTATCTCCAGTGACGTTGCTACACTCTGTACAGGTATGGCTGCATCTATGGCTGCCGTTTTGCTTGTTGCAGGTAAGGAGGGTAAGCGTTCTGCCTTGAAGCATAGTCGTGTGATGATTCATCAGCCATTAGGTGGAGTACAGGGTCAGGCGTCTGATATTGAGATTGAGGCACGCGAGATTCAGAAGTTCAAGAAAGAACTCTATAACATCATCAGCGAACATTCTCATCAACCATTCGAAAAGGTTTGGAATGACAGTGATCGTAACTACTGGATGACTTCAGAAGAGGCTAAGGAGTACGGTATGATTGATGAGGTTTTGATGAGAAAACCAGTAAATAACGCTTCGGAAGAAGTAAAGTAAAGGATAATAATGCCCCAAAAGAAATGTAGTTTTTGTGGTCGGGGTGAGAAGGAAGTAAAACTCCTTATCACAGGCTTAAACGGCTATATCTGTGAGGAATGTGCACAGCAGGCTTATAATATCGTCATGCAGACAGGTGCATTGGCGCAGGATCAGAGTGGCGACGGTGAGGCTTTCAAACTCAAGAAGGTTCCTAAACCAAAGGAAATTAAGCAGTATCTTGATGAATATATCATTGGTCAGGATGAGGCGAAACGCTATCTTGCTGTGGCTGTTTATAACCATTATAAGCGTTTACAACAGCCAAAGGACGATGATGGTGTAGAGATTGAGAAGAGTAATATCATCATGGTTGGCTCTACGGGTACGGGTAAGACATTGCTTGCTCGCACCATAGCTAAACTCCTTGATGTGCCTTTCACGATTGTTGATGCAACCGTATTCACAGAAGCTGGATACGTAGGTGAGGACGTTGAGAGTATTCTCTCACGCCTTTTGCAGGTTGCTAATTATGACGTTCCTGCTGCTGAGCGTGGTATTGTCTTTATCGATGAGATTGATAAGATTGCGCGTAAGAGCGATAATCCAAGCATCACCCGTGATGTAAGCGGTGAGGGTGTACAGCAGGGCTTGCTGAAACTCTTAGAGGGAACAATGGTTAACGTACCGCCAAAGGGTGGTCGTAAGCATCCTGATCAGGATTACATCCACGTTGATACTCGTAACATTCTCTTTATTTGCGGTGGTGCATTTGATGGTATTGAGCGTAAGATAGCACAGCGAATGAATACACACACGGTTGGTTACAACTCTGTGCAGAACGTTGCGAAGATAGATAAGAACGACTTGATGAAGTATGTTCTTCCTCAAGACTTGAAGTCATTTGGTCTTATTCCTGAGATTATTGGACGTTTGCCAGTGCTTACCTATCTTAATCCGCTTGACCGTGAGGCATTGCGTAAGATTCTTGTTGAGCCAAAGAACTCTATCGTGAAGCAGTATATTAAGTTGTTTAAGATGGATGGTATTGAGCTAACTTTTACCGAAGCAGCACTTGATTATATCGTAGACAAGGGTGTAGAGTATAAGCTTGGAGCCCGTGGATTACGTTCTATCGTTGAGGCTGTGATGATGGATGCTATGTTCGACGTACCATCACGACGCATAAAGTCATTTGAAGTGACGGAAGAATACGTTCGTCAACAACTTGATAAGGCTCATATTCAGAAATCGAATACAGCCTCATAAAACCTATATATACAGCCTACTGATGTGAAGATAGTTTTGCGTCAGTAGGCTGTGTTATTTCTACAGAACCGTAAAGGATTGGAATATACCCAGCTATTAACATGACACAAGAAGTCAATCTTACCGAAAAACTAAAACATTACTTTGGCTTTGACAAGTTCAAAGGCGACCAGGAGGCTATTATCCGTAATCTTCTTGACGGACATGATACTTTCGTACTGATGCCAACGGGGGGTGGAAAGAGTCTTTGCTATCAACTTCCTTCATTGATTATGGAGGGAACGGCTATTGTCGTTTCTCCGCTTATTGCATTGATGAAGAACCAAGTGGACGTTATCAATGGAATCAGCGAGGAGGATGGTGTAGCACACTATCTTAACTCTTCTTTGAAGAAAGCCGAAATCGATCAAGTACGTGCAGACATTGTTTCTGGTCGTACAAAACTACTCTATGTTGCTCCAGAGTCCTTGAACAAGGAAGAGAATATGGAGTTCTTGAAGTCAGTGAAGATCAGTTTCTACGCTATTGATGAGGCACATTGTATCTCTGAGTGGGGACATGATTTCCGACCAGAGTATCGTAAGATTCGTTGTGCTATTGAAACGATTGGTACTGCTCCTGTAATTGCTTTGACTGCAACGGCTACCGATAAGGTGCGTACGGACATTGTACGTAGCTTAGGCATTGAGGATTGTGCCGAGTTCAAAAGCTCTTTCAACCGTCCGAACCTTTATTATGAGGTACGTCCGAAGAAGGGAGATGACGATACAAACAAGCAAATCATCAAGTTTATTAAGCAGCATACAGGTAAGAGTGGTATTATCTATTGTCTTTCACGTAAGAAGGTGGAAGAGTTGGCGGCTATCTTACAAGCTAATGATATTAAGGCTGCTCCTTATCATGCAGGACTTGATTCCGAAACACGCTCAAAGACACAGGACGACTTCCTCATGGAAGAGTTAGATATCATTGTGGCAACGATAGCCTTTGGTATGGGTATTGACAAGCCAGATGTACGCTTTGTTATACATTATGATATTCCGAAGAGTCTTGAAGGTTATTATCAAGAGACTGGACGAGCTGGACGTGATGGCGAGGAAGGTATCTGTGTTGTGTTCTATTCTAAAAAAGACCTCAATAAGCTGGAGAAGTTTATGGAGGGAAAGCCTGTTGCAGAACAAGATATCGGTCGTCAATTGTTACAAGAAACAGAAGCTTATGCAGAGTCATCTGTCTGTCGTCGAAAGATGTTGTTGCATTACTTTGGCGAAGACTATCCAAAGTGCAGCTGCGCTATGTGTGACAACTGTCTACATCCAAAGACGAAGATAGAAGGTCAGAAACAACTCCTTATTGTTCTTAATGCTGTGAAGACCCTGAAGGAGAACTTCCGTCAGGAGTATGTTATCGACTTTGTACGAGGCAGAGCTACTGACGATCAGAAAGACCATAAGCATGATGAGTTAGACGAATTCGGAGAAGGTGAGGATGAGAATCCAAAGATTTGGAATCCAGTTGTGCGTCAGGCACTCTTAGCTGGTTATCTTAAGAAAGATGTAGAGAACTACGGCTTATTAAAACTAACCGCTGCTGGTAAGCGATTCTTGAAGTCGCCAGAGTCATTCATGATAGTTATGGATACCGAATTTAAGGATGAGGATGAGGATGATGAGCCTATGATGGGTACGGCAGTCCTTGACCCAGAACTCTTCTCTATGTTGAAGAATCTTCGTAAAAAGATTGCTCGCAAGTTAGAGATACCTCCTTACGTTATCTTCCAAGATGTTTCTTTGGAACAAATGGCGATGATGTATCCTATCAACGAACAAGAACTACAAAATATTCAAGGCGTTGGTGCTGGTAAGGCAAAGCGTTATGGAAAGGAGTTCTGTGAACTGATTAAGCAGCATTGTGAGGAAAATAATATTGAACGACCAGAAGAGCTGCGCGTCAGAACAGTTGCAAAGAAGTCGATGCAGAAGGTAAAGATTATCCAGAGTATCGACAGAAAACTTCCGCTTGATGACATCGCTACAGCTGAAGGACTTGACTTTGATGACCTGCTGACAAAGATAGAAGAGATTGTTTATAGTGGAACAAAACTCAACATCGACTATTTCCTTGATGAGGTGTATGATGAGGACCAGATAGACGATATCTACGACTACTTTATGGATAGCGAGACTGATAGTCTTGATGCTGCAATGGAAGAATTAGATAGCGACTATAGCGAAGAGGAAATTCGTCTTGTGCGTATCAAGTTCTTGTCAGAGATGGCTAACTAATACAATACATCATTATTAATGGGTGTATAGCTCTTTATCTGTAGGGATACACGGTTTGTGTATCCCTACATCATATAACAGAAAATCTTTTAACCTATAATCTGAATACAAAGCTCTGAGTCTTAATCTATTTATTGTTAACCGTAACTCCTTTATAAATCTTAATAATGTAATTAATTTATTCCATTTATTTGGATATATGTAATTTATTTGTTACCTTTGCTTATGGATAAAGTTGTAAGAGAAGTCATCTACTCATCAGAGTATGAAGCCTATTATGCAGGCTTAGATTCAAAAACTAAAGAGAAATACGATTATGTGGAGCATATTATCAAGACACAAGATGTCGTAAAGAAGAATTATGTGAAGCATTTAGAGAATACAGACCTTTATGAGGCACGTATTTCCTTGGGTAGTAATGAGTATCGCACAATTCTGTTTGCGGTGAATGCTCCCAGTTTTATGCAAGCAACAAAGATCTTGTATCTTAATTCTTTTTTGAAGAAAGATACGAAACAATATAAACGTGAGATAAGCAAGGCTTATAGATTGTTGGAAAATTATATGGAGGAATAAGTTATGATAAAGTTAGATGAAAATAAGTTAGCAAAGTTACGTACATCTTCTGAACGCTTAACAGAGAAATATGGAGAACCTGGATCACCTGAACGTGAAGAGTTTGAAGCACGTGCTAAGGCCTATTATTACGCTGAATTGTTGAAGGAACAACGCAAGCAGCAGAAGATGACCCAGCAACAGTTGGCTGATAAGATAGGTAAGAAACGAGAGTATATCTCAAATATTGAGCGTGGAAACAGTGATATGCAGCTTTCTACTTTTATGCAAATTGCGAATGCTTTAGGACTTCGTTTTGCCTTGGTGGTAGGGTAGTTACGCTGGTGAAAAGGCGTAAATTGACTTCGTTTCGGCAATATATTACAAGGTGTTTAGCACTCAGCACTAATGGTGTTTACCAACAGCACGATGTGTGCGGAGCGTCAGCACGATGTGTGCGGAGCAATAATATGTTATCAGAAGGTAGGAATATAGAACGCTAATGGTTAGTATAAAGAATATATTAAGACGATGATGGCAAACTAACATGGGATATATTTGTAAGAAAGTTCTTAAAATTTTTTTTTTGTTTACCATGTAGCTAAATCAAGAAAGAGACTGAATCAGAAAGTGGTCAGTGGTTAATGAAGAGTGGTACGAGTTTAGTCAATTCTTCAAATAAGCCTTCTGACAAATGCCTATGGTGTGCATTTCTACTTCTGATTCAGCCTCTTGGCTATTTATTCAATGTTTTTGTATTATTCAGCACAATTCTGTGAGCTAACAGCAACGAGCATCCAAACAGTCTTTTCCTGCTCTTTGAGGAAGTCGCTTACCAATGAAACGGTTGTGTCATCATTTGCGTCAGAGGCAACTTCGATGATTCTACGCTCACGAGCAATCAGTGTCTTGTAGTAATTGAGAAGCAGGTCAACAGCCTCTTTGCTGCAACTAACAACCCCAGCTTCTTTGATTTCTGAAGTTTGCAGATATACGCTGAAACGACTCTCAGGAGTACTACCCAACTGAAGGATACGTTCTGCTATCTCATCAACCTTCTCTGCAGCATCGTTGTAAAGTTCCTCATACTTGCTATGCAATACAAAGAAACCATGTCCCTTCACGTTCCAGTGGAAATTACGGAGGTTGCTGTAGAATACCTGAAAATCTGCCAGCAAAACTGAAAGTTCATTTACTACGTTTTCTACTTTCTTTTCATTTAATCCTAATACTTCTAATCTTTTCATCTTGAATATATTTTTAAATTGTTGTTTCTTGTTTTCGTTTGCAAAGTTAGTGAGTTTATCAAACAGCCACAACAGATAAATTCTATTAACTCATTGATATAATCTATATGTGTTTATGATTACTTGATAATGAGGAGGTTATTATCGATGTATTGGTTTCTATAAAGTATAGATACAAGCTTGATATTTTATAGTCATTGGCGAAAAGCAGGGAGTATGTTGAGGAATAAATATTAAATACTTTTAATAAGGTGTGAGAAAAACTGGAAAAAGCCAGTCTGTTTGATTTTTAATTGCTAAATTTGCATGCAATAAATTTCTAAAATACAATTATGTCATCATTTGTTGCAGACAAAATCACGATGGACGGCTTAACCTACGATGACGTCCTTTTAATTCCGGCTTATTCAGAAGTACTGCCCAAAGAGGTGGTCTTGAAAACCAAGTTTTCACGTAACATTGATCTTAATGTACCTTTCGTTACAGCAGCTATGGACACCGTTACGGAGAGTTCTATGGCAATAGCGATTGCGCGTGAAGGTGGTATCGGTGTGATTCATAAGAATATGAGCATCGAAGACCAGGCACGTCAGGTAGCTATTGTGAAGCGAGCTGAGAATGGTATGATTTATGATCCAGTTACTATCCTTAAGGGTCGTACTGTGAAAGATGCACTTGAGATGATGGCAGACTACCATATCGGTGGTATTCCTGTAGTAGATGAGGAGAATCATCTCGTGGGTATTGTTACCAATCGTGATCTTCGTTTTGAGCGTCATTTGGATAAACTCATTGACGATGTGATGACCAAGGAGAATCTTGTTACAACTCATCAGCAGACTGACCTTACTGCAGCTGCGCACATTTTGCAGGAAAATAAGATTGAGAAATTGCCAGTAGTCGACCGTGAGAATCGTCTCGTTGGTTTGATTACTTATAAAGATATTACCAAAGCCAAGGATAAGCCAATGGCATGTAAGGACGAGAAGGGTCGTCTTCGTGTTGCTGCTGGAGTTGGTGTGACTGGCGACACAATGGAGCGTGCACAAGCACTTGTTGCTGCTGGTGTTGATGCTATCGTTATTGATACTGCTCACGGACACTCTGCTGGTGTAATCGGTAAGCTTCATGATGTAAAGGCTGCCTTTCCTAACCTTGATGTCGTAGTGGGTAACATTGCGACAGGAGAGGCTGCAAAGTTCTTGGTTGAGAATGGTGCTGACGCTGTTAAGGTTGGTATTGGCCCTGGTTCTATCTGTACAACACGTGTCGTAGCAGGTGTTGGTGTACCACAGTTGAGTGCTATTTATGATGTTTGTAAGGCGTTAGAAGGTACAGGCGTGCCATTGATTGCTGATGGTGGTCTGCGTTACTCTGGTGATGTTGTTAAGGCATTGGCAGCAGGTGGTAGCAGCGTAATGGTTGGTTCATTAGTTGCTGGTACAGAAGAGTCACCTGGTGATACAATTATCTTCAACGGACGTAAGTTCAAGAGCTATCGTGGTATGGGTTCATTAGAGGCTATGGAGCAGAAGAATGGTTCACGTGACCGCTACTTCCAGAACGATGTTGGCGATGTTAAGAAACTTGTTCCAGAGGGTATTGCTGGTCGTGTTCCTTACAAGGGAACTGTTCAGGAAGTTATCTATCAGCTCGTCGGTGGTCTTCGTTCGGGTATGGGTTACTGTGGTGCAGCTTCTATCGAAGACTTGCATAATGCTAAGTTCACTCGTATTACCAACGCTGGTGTGTTGGAGAGTCATCCACATGATATTTCTATTACCAGTGAGGCACCAAACTATTCACGTCCAGAATAATATTAAAAGACGATAAATTATTCGCCCTCTTCCCTGTTTTTCAGGGGAGAGGGTCCCTGCGTTAAAAGAATAACAATGAATTTCAAAGTAATTTTGTCAGCTCTTCTGCTCTCGTCGACAATGGCATACGGGCAGACTGACCCAACGATAATGACTATTAACGGACAGCCAGTGAGCCGTTCGGAATTTGAGTATTCGTATAATAAAAATAATGCTGAAGGGGTAATTGATAAGAAGAATGTAGACGAGTATGTTGACCTCTTTATCAATTATAAACTGAAAGTTCAAGCCGCACTCGATGCACGGCTTGATACGCTCAGTTCTTTCAAAAAGGAGTTCCTCAGCTATCGTAACCAGCAGGTGCGCCCAACCTTCATCACAGATGCTGACGTTGAGGCAGAAGGACGTAAACTTTATCGTGAAGCACAGCAACAGGTAGAGGCTAATGGTGGTATGTGGAATTGTGCACATATTCTCATTGGTTTGTATCAGAATGCTGATAAGGAGGCTCAAGAGGAAGCTAAGCAGTTAGCTGACTCTCTTTACAATGCTCTTCGTGGTGGAGCAGACTTTGCTGAACTCGCTAAGAAATATTCTACAGACGTTAACTCTGCCATGAATGGTGGTGAGTTGTTACATCTTCAGAAAGGACAGACAGTGCCTGAGTTTGAGAAAGCATTGTTTGCTTTGAAGCCAGGTGAGATAAGTACTCCTGTACTTTCACCTTTTGGTTATCATATTATCAAGATGGGTGGTCGTGAGAGCTTCCCTACTTACGAAACGCTTCGTTCTGACATCATGCAGTATATTGAGATGCAAGGTTTGCGTGAGCAGATTATCGACCAGAAACTCGATTCAATTGTAGAGAGTGAGGGAAAGACTATCACACAGGAGCAACTGCTTGATAGAAAACTTGCTTCTTTGGAGGAAAAAGATGCAAGTATGAAGAATCTTATCCGTGAGTATTATGACGGTTTGCTGATGATTGAAATGAGTAATCGTGAGGTATGGGATAAGGCTGCTAAGGACGAAAAGGCACTTGAAGCGTATTTCCGTAAGCATAAGAAACAATATAAGTGGACTGAACCACGTTTTAAGGGTATTGCCTATCACGTGAAGACAAAGGAAGATGTTGAGGCTGTGAAGGCATGTGTGAAGAATGTACCTTTCAACCAGTGGGCAGAAAAACTGCGTGATAAGTTCAATGCTGACAATACTATCCGTATTCGTGTGGAGAAAGGAATCTTCCGAAAGGGTGATAACGCATTGGTTGATCGTGAAATCTTCGGTGCGAAGACGACTGTAAAGCCAGTTAACGGATACCCTATTGATGCCGTATTTGGTAAGAAGATAAAGGCTCCAGAGGGTATGGAAGATGTGCGCGACCTCGTTGTATCCAACTATCAGGAGGAACTTGAGAAGGCATGGGTAGAAGCATTGCGCAAGAAGTATAAAGTAGTTGTTGATAAGAAGGTTCTTTCAACAGTCAATAAGCATTAAGATAATACAGCATTTCAATGAAGATAAATAAAGGAAAGACTATAGTCCTGCTTGCAGGAACAGTTCTCACGGCAATGGGTCTGCATGCTGGTGCATTCCGTACAAGCGGCCGTGTTGCTCTGTCAGACTCTGTAAAGACTGAGACTACTACCGTAGACAAACCAAACAGTGTTGTTGATGAGGTTATTTGGGTAGTCGGTGACGAACCTATCTTGAAGTCTGAGGTTGAGATAATGAGAATACAAAGTGAGGCTGAAGGCATGAAGTGGGATGGTGACCCTGAGTGTATTCTGCCAGAACAGATAGCTGTTCAAAAGCTTTTCCTTCATCAGGCAGCCCTTGATAGTGTTGAGGTGAGCGAGTCTGAGATTGCACGTGGTATAGATGATCAGATAAACTATTGGATTTCTTTACCACAAATTGGTTCAAGAGAGAAGCTTGAAGAATTCCAGAATAAGAGTATGACACAGATTCGCCAAGACCTGCATGACGATTATAAGAATCGTCTGCTTGTGCAGAAGATGCAACAGAATCTGGTCAGCGACGTGACAGTTTCGCCTGCTGAGGTACGTGAATACTTCAAAAAGCTTCCAGTGGATAGTATTCCAATGATACCAACAATGGTTGAGGTGGAAATTCTTACGCAGACTCCAAAGGTAGAAGTAGAGGAGGTAAATCGTATCAAGAATCAGCTACGTGACTATACGGACCGTGTGACAAAGGGTGAAACTTCTTTTGCTACATTGGCTCGTCTTTACTCAGAAGACCCAGGCTCGGCTCGTCAGGGTGGTGAGTTGGGTTATATGGGACGTGGTGTACTCGACCCTGCATTTGCTGCTGCAGCCTTTAATCTTACTGATCCAAAGAAGATTTCAAAGATTGTAGAGAGTGATTTTGGTTATCATATTATTCAGCTTGTTGACCGTCGTGGTGATAAGGTGAATGTCCGTCATATTCTTCTGAAACCAAATGTATCAATGGCTTCTATTGATGCTGCTAAGGAGCGTTTGGATTCTATTGGTAGGGATATCAGAAATGGTAAGTTTACATTTGAGGATGCTACGGCTTATCTCTCAGATGATAAAGATACGAAGAATAACCATGGTTTGATGGTTAACTCTGTAGAGAACACTCGCACTTCACGCTTTAAGATGAAGGAACTGCCAACAGAGGTAGCTCGTGTCGTTGATACGATGAAGGTTGATGAGGTTTCAATGCCATTCCAGATGGTCAATTCTCGTGGTAAGGTTGTTTGTGCTATCGTGAAGTTGAAAGCACGTATACCTGAACACCGAGCAACGATAACAGAAGACTTCCAGACGATGCGCGATATTGTTACAGCTAAGCGCAGAAAGGAAGTACTGCATGATTGGGTTGTAAAGAAGGTAAAGGAAACTTATGTGAGGATTAATCCTCGTTATAGAAATTGTAATTTCCAATACGAAGGTTGGCTTAAATGACAATAAACAACAAGTATAAAGATATATTTTGCGGGCATAGAATCTTGATTACTATGATTCTATGCCTGTTTGGGCTATGGCAACCGCAGTCGCTTCGGGCACAGAATGTAACGGAGAAGAAGGGAGATAAGTTCTATATTGACTATGCTGATAATCTGCGTCATAACCAGTTGGAAATGCCTGATGTGATGATTGCAAAAGGCGATGTACGTTTCCGTTATAAGGGTATGACGCTTAAGTGCGATAGTGCTTATTTCAATGAAAAGTCTAATTGGTTTAAAGCTTTCAGCCGTGTACATATTACTCGCCCAGGTGGAGTGACTCTTGACTGTCAACGCCTACATTACGATGGCTTTGCACAGATGGTCCATGCACGTGGAAAGGTGGTTGCAAGAGAGCCGGGTAGGTCTCTCCGCTGTGATAGCTTGGACTATAACACAGCCTCTA
This sequence comes from Prevotella melaninogenica, assembly GCF_003609775.1. Lineage (NCBI taxonomy): Bacteria > Pseudomonadati > Bacteroidota > Bacteroidia > Bacteroidales > Prevotellaceae > Prevotella > Prevotella melaninogenica. Next base: position 1,403,394 of record NZ_AP018049.1, on the reverse strand, counting down.
AGGTGGCTAACTACTTCGGAGGACGTGGTACATTGGTTTACAATGGTAACACGGTTGTTGCTGATCAAGGTGATTATAATACGGAAACTCATGATGCCAACTTCTTTGGTGACGTTGTGATGTTTACGCCGAAGTATCGCATTACAACGCCTGAGGCGCATGGTAATACTGAGACTGGTCTTGTTCATGTTGTTGGTAAGTCGGTTATTAAGACAGCCAAGGGTGAAGTGGTGCATACAAATGACGGTACTTATAATAGCAAGACCGACCAGATGGAACTTAATGGACGTTCCACTATCACCTCTCCAAAGCAGGATGTTGAAGGCGATAATATTGTCTATAACAGTTCAACAGGAGAAGCAGAAGGTCATGGTAATGTGAAGATTGTCGACAAGGCAAACAACCGCACTATCATCGGTCAGGATGTGTTCTATAACGAGAAGACTGGTCATAGTAATGCACGTGGCAATGTTAAGATAGATGACCGTAAGGCACAGCGTGTTATTACTGGTGATGAAGTGACTTACAATGCTAAGAGTGGTTATAGTGCTGGGCGTGGCAATGTGAAGATTGTAGACAAGTTAAAACAGCGCACCATAACTGGTCATGACCTTACCTACAATAGTAATACACACGAGGGAACTGGTGAGGGTAACGTTTATTACATTGATTACAAAGGTAAGCACGCTTTCTATGGCGATTACCTACATTATACAGACTCCGCTGCGATAGCTTTTGGTGGTAATCCTGGCCCTGTAGCAAAGGATTTTTCACAAGGTGATACGCTCTTTGTTCATGCTGATACTATTAGTATGAAGGGGTTCCACATGAATACCCCACAGATGTATCGTGAGGTATATGGTGTGAATAATGTTCGCGCTTATCGTACAGACGTTCAGGCGGTGTGCGGTTTTATGGTTGCTAATAGTAAGGACTCCTGCCTGACGATGTATGATTATCCTATTGTGTGGAGTGGTACACGTCAGTTGGTGGGCGATTCTATTAAGGCATATATGAACGACTCAACCATCCGTCAGGCGTTTGTTTATGGCAATGCTTTCTCTATTGAAAAGCTTCCTGAAGCCAAATACTATAATCAGATATCCTCTAAGGATATGCGTGCCGACTTTGTCAATGGTGCTATTCGTCGGGTTGATGCTTGGGGAAATGTTGAAGTTGTCTTCTATCATACCGATAAAGATAGTACACTCATTGGGCATAATTATACAGAAACAGATACGCTTAGGATGTTTATCTCGCCTGTCCGAAAGCTACAGAAGATATGGATGTCGAAGTCGAATGGCGTTATTAGTCCGATGACACAGATACCACCAGACAAGTTGACACTGCCTCGCTTTGAACTTTTCGATGATGCACGACCTAAGGATAAGAACGATATATTCCGCCTTGCACCACGTAAGACGAGTGCAACCGTACGTAATTCGCGAGTATCTTTACCGCCTCGTCAGCAAATAGAATGACGTCTTTGGGTCTTATATACAGACCCATTTGGTGTTTTATTAAGTAATACTCCACAATAAATAATGCTATTCTTCCAATCATCACGACCACGTCGTTTCCACCATGAATATATGTATGTGGACGAACGTAAGGAACTGCTCAATGATATAGAGCAGCGTGCACGTCGTGAATTGAATGGTGAAGAGGTTTCAGAAAGTGAATATCGGGAGGAATTACAGCGCAAAATTAGCGGTTCTTTGAAGCCTGAGGTGTTGCGCCATAGAGGCAATCGTTTTACGGCAATGTGGGTGTCGTTGATTCTTTCGGCAGGTGTCATAGCTCTTCTTATCTTATTTTTATTCATTGGTTTATAGGATCATTCATGGGTGATATTATACAACTTTTACCAGATAGTGTAGCCAACCAGATTGCAGCTGGTGAGGTTATTCAGCGTCCAGCTTCGGTTATTAAGGAGTTGGTGGAGAATGCCATTGATGCAGGAGCAACGCATATTGATGTGTTGGTGGTTGATGCTGGCCGCACTTCTATTCAGGTAATCGATGATGGAAAGGGTATGTCGGAAACTGATGCACGTCTTTCTTTCGAACGTCATGCCACTTCGAAGATTCGTAAAGCAGACGACCTTTTCTCTCTTCGTACGATGGGTTTCCGTGGAGAGGCACTGGCATCTATTGCTGCTGTGGCTCAGATAGAATTGAAGACCCGCATGGAAGGTGAGGAATTGGGTACGCATTTGTCTATTGCAGGTAGCCGTTTTACTGGTCAAGAGCCTTGTTCTTGTCCTGTAGGCAGCAACTTTACTGTTGAAAATCTCTTCTTCAATGTACCTGCTCGACGTAAGTTTTTGAAGTCGAATACTACCGAACTCAATAATATCATCACTGCCTTTGAACGCATCGTATTGGTCTATCCACAGATTTCTTTTACGTTGCATAGTAATGGAACGGAGCTGTTTAGCCTTCGAGCTTGCAACTATCGTCAGCGTATCGTTGAAGTATTCGGTAAACGACTCAATCAAGACCTTCTACCGATAGATGTTGACACGAGTCTTTGTCATGTTCATGGCTTTGTAGGTAAGCCTGAGGCGGCACGAAAGAAAACTGCTCATCAGTACTTCTTCGTCAATAATCGCTATATGAAACACCCATATTTTCATAAGGCTGTCATGACGGCTTTTGATCGATTGATACCTCAGGGAGAACAGGTTCCCTACTTCCTTTACTTTAATGTACCAGCTGAGAATATCGATGTGAATATTCATCCGACCAAGACTGAGATAAAGTTTGAGAACGAACAGGCTATTTGGCAGATTCTACTGGCAGCTGTCAAGGAGGCTGTAGGTCGCTTTAATGATATTCCCGCCATCGACTTTGATACCGAAGGAAAGCCCGATATTCCTGTGTTCAACCCTAATGTAGGAATGTCTGCACCAAAGGTAGATTTCAATCCCGCTTATAATCCTTTTAAACAGTCGTCTCAACCGGTTAAGCCATCAGTACCAGACGACTGGGAAGAACTTTATGCTGGTTTAGGTTCTGGTGGTGATATTCGTCAGTCAAAGCTCTTTGAACAAAGTGAGGGAGAGGTGATAAGCAGTAGTCTGGGTACTATGAACAGTAGTTTGGAGGGTGGAGCAATCATCCCTTCTGCGGCTACACAACCAGTAGCAGAATCGTTGATAGAAGATAAGGCACCATCGCATTACCAGTATAAGGGCTGTTATATTATGACAGCAGTGAAGTCTGGACTTATGATTATCGACCAGCATCGCGCACATATTCGTATTCTTTATGAGGAGTATTTGCGCCAGCTGTCTGAACATAAAGTGCATTCTCAGAAGGTACTCTTCCCCGAGATGGTTCAATTCTCCGTTTCCGACCAAGTGGTTCTCGACCAGATTCTACCTGAAATGGCAGAGATGGGCTTCCAGCTTGATAGCCTCGGTGGTGGTAGTTATGCTGTCAATGGAGTTCCTGCAGGTATAGAAGGACTGAATGTTGTTGCCCTTATCAATGACATGGTAGCATCGGCAATGGAGAGCGGAACGAGTGCGAAGGAAGAAATCGATCAAGCTCTTGCATTGAGTCTTGCACGTAATGCAGCCATACCGCATGGTCAGGTGCTGAGTAGTATGGAGATGGATAATATTGTCAACGAACTCTTTGCTTGTAGTAATGTCAACTATACGCCTTCTGGTGAACCAGTGATTGCGATAATGAAGCAGCAGGATATTGAACATCTTTTCGATAGTTGATAGTCTCTTTTATGACTGTTTGCCTTATAAAGCCCTATTAGCCCAATCAGCTTAATAGGGCTTGTTGTTTGTGTTATTTTCCTTCTGAATTAATGTTCGATAATGTCTCTAAAGTATGCGGAATACTCTATTACAAGTTTTGTTTTAATTTGCTGTCACATTTAACATTTCGTGTAACTCTATTGTAGCTGAAAGAGTTAGGTAATATTTATAAGTGATAGCAATGACAGCAAATTTAAAACATTCTCAAAAGGAAGAAGTCCGAACCTCTCTTGGAGGAGTAAATAGATCTAAGTGCTTTCGCTGCTAACACTGACTTTACCCCTACATACCTTGGAAGAACCTAACTTTTGTCAGCCTTTTTATTTGTTATTCTAATGCTTTTTCTTTATATTTGCACTTGATAAATAGGATTGTAGTCCTCTTCCTCTTTTCTTACAAATTCTATAACAATATTTACTAATTCTATATAAACCGATATGATAGATTGGGGAGAAGAAGGCAGCCCATGGCGTAACCTTAATGAGAAAGCTGACTTGTTTGACAAGACGGTTAAATACAGATGTGAACAGAAAGTGTTGAACCGTATAGACGGAATGATAACAAGCCATTCTGATACACGGCGTGAAATATCTTTGCAGTATGACTCTAAACTGAAAAATAATAGGTTTAAAGGTGAAGTGACGGAGAGTTTTGTCAAGATACGACCAGAAAATATGATGGCGGCTCTGGAGTTACTGGATAAGATTGATAGTATCAAGTGTCGTGCAGAGGTTACTGTTGACTCACTGACTGGAAAGATTAACAAAGTGGTGAACTTTGAAGAAATCAAGAAACGATGGGAGGAATACCGTGCGGAGATGTTCTATACTATCAATTCTACAATGGAACAAGGTTCTGATGAAGGCAAGCAGGTAGAGAAGTTTACTGACCTTATTGACAAGCAATTTGTTGATGAACCGACTTTCAGAAAAGAACTCTCAAGTAAGTTGTTTTATGATGTTTTCTTTGATAGGTATCTTTTAGAGAAAAAGCTGGAAGATGAGAAGTTCGAGCAAACCTTCTATTCTTTCCTCTTTGACCAAACTCCGATTAAGACTTCTCTTACGCAAGAGTTAAGCACTGATGAAGAGACGGGACTGAAAAAGATATCACGCTATATCTCTGCTGACGACCAACGTATAAAGTTTGTCAATGAGTATGGCATCATGAAGACCTATAAGGAACGCTACCAGCCGATTATCAAGTACGGCTTTACGCAATATAATTATGAGTTCTATCATGACGTCCTCCTTGCAGATGACGGACTTCCTCAGGAAATCAAGGTGAATATCATCGAGGAGGTAAAGAATAATATTGAGATTTTGGTAACTTATCGTATTCACAGACTGAAATAACTATGGCACAATCATATATACCTGCTGGCACAGATGTTATCTGTACGGAGATGTTGTCTACATTACCCAGCCAAATCATTACGAAGAGAGAAGCTAAAGTCTTGTATGGTAAAGAAAGTAAAGCATTACTCAATATTTGCGACAAGAAATTAAGCTGTCAGTTGCAGTGCCGTATTAAGCAATCTTTCTTTTCTGGACTTGGAGGACTGCTTGCTGGTCTTGCACTAGGAGCATTGGCTGTTGGTTTGGTAATAGCTACAGCAGGTGCTGCTGCGCCTCTTGTTGCTACAGCAGCAACTGCAGCAGCAACGATAGCTTATTATACATCAGGTTTTCTGATAGCAGGAGGAGTTACTTCATTTATTATATCTAAAAATTTAGCGAACGAGTGCGACAAATCATTCAGTAAGGATTGGGAAATGGTGCATGAGAAAGTTAAGATAGAAGAGTATAACGCTCTTTTGGAACGTTCGATACTGCCTTGTAATAAAGGTGGTGTCGTTTCATTGGTCATGGATCATGCAAAGGCTGTAGAGTTAGCTAAGATGATTAGTGATGCTAATAATAGTATTTTGACTATTAATACTTGTTCTAAATTTACTCAAGGATTTATAGGAGCAGCAGCAAATGCTTTCAAAGCAGAAGGTCATTCAGATGTCTGTGGTCTTATTATTAGTTCAAGCCTTGCTATTTATGACTATGTTAAACATGGTTATAAGGATAATAATACCAAAAATCAACAAAAATATGCTTATGAGACACTCTCTAATCAGCAAGCAGATTTATTGGCAGATGGCGAACTGTGGACAGATGAAAATACTCGTGATACAGGTTTATCAATTTACCAAACGACATTCGAAGGTGTTATGCCTGTGATAGATAGTAATCGTGAGACTCTCAAGACCATGTGTCTTTGGTTTAGGGACGAAATGACAAAAGGTAATGGGCTTACTCGTGCTTTTTGGAGATATTTTGCTGGACAAAAAGCAAAAGATATTAGTAAAGAAATAGGTGGAGAATTATTTACAATAAATAATGTGCAAAAGTTGGGTTTTGGAATAGTATCTTCTGTTATCAGTAATGGTATAGAATGGAGTTCAAATAAAGATGAAAATGATTTATATAGAAGTATGATGCAAGAAATAAATTCTCTCCGTGGCGAAAAGGGTATAAATACATCTAATATTTTAGCACAATTATTATGAAGAATATCATAAAAAACATACCAATGGCTTTTTTAGGACAGATAGTAGGTTCTTGCATTGTAATACCTATCATTGTTTTTCTTATTAATAATTTGTATTATGCCCATAAGTACAATAATGAAGCTGAGAAATATTATGTAGCTTATATTAAGCGTTCATATAATGTACAAGTGACAACGCCTCCTAAAAACTCTAAGAATTATATTAAGAATGTAGATAAAGATCATAAAACATTAGAAGTCTTTCGAGTAAAGATGAATGGTAATGATTTCTCTAATCCTGAGGCATGGTATAATCCTTTTTATTCTACGGAATACAAAAAGTATTTTAGTATAATGTACTTTGTTGATATAAACCAGATGCGTTGGCCTTATGGTATGAAGGTTATCTTGACAGTCAACAGGGATGATATGAATAATCCAGCGTATGGAACAAAGGAAAACCCAGTGCCAGTGTTGAAGGATATTGGCGTAGATGAGTCTATCCGAGATTATGAAAAGGACTATGATAAGGCGTATATGGATAGCTTCTATCGTGAGAATGTCATACGTTATTTGAAATATAAGATGCCCAAAAGTGAGTTTAAGAAACGGTTTAAGAATGGAGAATGATAATATTCTAAAATGACTTACAGGGATATTAGTACGAGTGGCTCAAGGAATCGATTGATTGTAAGACCTTTGTAGGCTTTATATGTATGTGAATGGACTTCGTTCATTAAGGTGATACACCATCCGCACAATATGTGCGGAGCGTCAACACAAGATGTGCGGGGCATACGCACATCATGTGCTAAGCGTTCAATACCCTTTATTAGGTTCTTCCAAAATATGGAGTGAAATACTAACGCTCTTAATTGTAAGGCACACGGAGGTTCAACGAGGACGGAGATAAACATGATGTCACGGAGGTGTCGACGATACAAAGAACGAAAGAGGTGTAGCGTACAGCTTCCTGATAATTTTTGAGATAAATACTTTGAAAAGAAAGTGTCTAATATAACTGGTAAACAAAATCCGTTGCTCCATGTGCAACAGTGCCTCCGTGCCTATCAGCGTTGTATTTTTAATAATCCTCCGTATTCTCCATTTCTCTGTGTGACATTTCATTAAAGTCCTAAACTTAGCCGGCACCCTTATCACTCCAAATTTCTGAAGAACTAATTATTAGACCATAATACGTATCATCTCTTAAGCCTGTATGATTTGGGTTTAATCATTGTGAATTAAGATAAGGAGTTATAGGAGTAATTTTTCTATCAAAAGTAAATTTCCTGTCACTGCTGTCATTATTAGATACTATTTAAATGATAGATTTACAGTTAGTTATGCGAATTGTTAAAAATGACAGCAAATTAAAAATAAAAATCTTTAGTATATTAAACCCAAATCGGTCATTAGACCACAATATGTATCATTCTTATTACTCTGGTATTGTTTCCTACCATCTTTTATTTTCTTATCGGCATATTGTCCGTCTTTGTAACTTAACGTAGCCCGCTACGACTGCGTTACAAAGACTAACAATCTGCTCGATCATAAAACAAAATCTGTTTAGGCTCTAATGAGCAATCTTGGTTTAATAATTCAACGTTAAATAAATAGTATTTTTTAGAAAAAACAGACCCTAATAGATTTTAATTATTATCTTTGTGAACAAACTTAGTATTGCTGGTAAACACAGTCAGCAGTCAAGGAGAAGAATAGGTTAAGATCGTTAAATAATAAGATTATGAAAAAGTTATTGATAGTTTTGGCGTTGGCTGGTGTGTCTATGACCGGTTCTGCCCAAGATGAAGTTCTCACTGAGAAGTATAGTGTAGCTACAAACTCGTTCTGGAGCAACTGGTTTGTACAGCTTGGTGCAGACTGGAACGCATGGTATTCTAACCAAGAGCATGGGCGTGATGCTGCTATTAGTCCGTTGAAGGACTTCCGTTCAAAGCCGGGCGCAGCTTTCGCTATTGGTAAGTGGTTCACACCCGGTATCGGTCTTCGTACAAAGATACAAGGTATTTGGGGCAAGCGTGTTGGTGCTGACAGCAACCCTGCTTCTCAGCTTGATAACAGCAACAAGTATTGGATTGCGCAGGAGCAGGTAATGTTCAACTTGAGTAACCTCCTTTGCGGATATAATGAGAACCGTGTATGGAACTTCGTGCCATTCGCTGGTGCTGGTGTTGGCCGTTCTATGTCAGCTAATCGTTATGCTATGGGTTTGAGTGCAGGTGTTCAGTCTTCTTGGAAGGTGAGCAAGGGAATGCGTGTTTACCTTGAAGCAGGATGGAATCGCTATGAGGGCGACCTCGATGGAGCTGCATACGCTAACAATGAGCGTCGTGGATGGGAGTCACATGACAATAACCTTTATGCAGAAATTGGTTTGAACTTCAATATCGGTAAGGGTACTTGGAAGAAGAGCCCAGATATGGAAGCTATCAATACACAGCATCAGGCAGCACTCGATGCACTGAATGCACGCCTTCAGGATGCAGAGGAAGAGAATGCACGTCTTCGTAATGAATTGGCAAATCAGAAGCCTGTTGAGACCGTGTCGGAGTCTGTGAAGCAGTTGGTAACAACCCCAGTTTCAGTCTTCTTCGAGATCAACCAGTCTACGATTGCTTCTCAGAAAGACCTCGTAAACGTACAGGCTTTGGCGAAGTATGCTAAGGACAATAATAACAACCTCCTTGTGACAGGTTATGCAGATAGCGCAACAGGTTCTGCTGCTTACAACCAAAAGTTGTCAGAGCGTCGTGCTACTGTTGTTGCTGGTGAACTTGTTAAGATGGGTGTTGAGAGCAATAAGATTACGACTGTTGGTAAGGGTGGAGTAGAGACCTTATCTCCTATCTCGTTCAACCGCCGTGCAACGGTTCAGATTACGGAATAAGATAAGTATACCAAGATATTTTTTTTAAAGCAAGTAGGGATACACGAGCGTGTATCCCTACTTTTTGTTATGATGATAGGAGTGATTGGAGGTATTTGGCTAATTGGCCTAACAAGCCCAATACCACTTCATTTGTCATTGATCCTTTGTTCCCTTCATTGTGTAAGCTATGGCTTAAACTCCTTCTGCAGCATGATAAGACGAACGGACAAGCGGTCCACTGACTACATGCTTAAAACCTTTCTCTAATGCTATCCGCTTATATTCAGCAAACTTTTCGGGTGTGATATGGGCTTTAACGGGCAGGTGTTCGGCAGTAGGTTGGAGATATTGACCGAGTGTGAGGCGTTGGCAACCTGTCGTAAGGATATCATCCATTGTCTCTAAAATTTCTTCATGGGTCTCACCTAAGCCGAGCATGAAGCCAGTCTTGGCTGTGATACCACAGTTAGCAATCTCTCGCAGTACGTCTAAACTACGTTCGTAGCGGGCCACGGAACGTACTGATGGTGTGAGGCGACGCACTGTCTCCATGTTATGTCCTGCCACGTGGGGGCGAGTTGCCATGACTTGACGTATGAGTTCAGCCTTCCCCATAAAGTCTGGAATGAGCAGTTCAATCTTTGTGTCAGGGTTTAATCGGCGTATCTCTTCGATGGTCTTTATCCAATGAGCTGCACCATAGTCAGGTAGGTCATCACGGTCAACAGAGGTGATAACGGCATAACGTAGCTTGAGAGCTTTCACTGACTCAGCCACGTGGCGTGGCTCGTCAGGGTTGAGCAGTCTGGGTCTGCCACTTAATGTGTTGCAGAAACGGCACTTTCGAGTACAGATGTCACCGCCAATCATCAAAGTTGCCGTACGTGCCATCCAACATTCCGAGCGATTGGGACAGAGTCCGCTGGTACAGATAGTGTTTAGATGGTGCTTAGCAAGGATGCCTGCTGTTTCACCAGTCGACTTCTTCGATGTAAGGTCAATCTTTAACCAGTCTGGTTTCATCACGTGTGGCTCACGACCGAAGAGTAGGTGGAGAAACTGTCGTAGCTTTAGACCACGAATAATTGTGGATAGGTCTATATCTTGCAATCTTTCTTCAACAGCCTCTCTTGTGAACGCACAGCCCTTTAGTAGGCTGAGGAAATCGTGGTCGATATCGCCAAGAAGGAAGTAATCACCCACCATATTGATACTTCCAATGATGTTATTCTTTAATTCAATATGGGCTTCAAGGGTTCCGACACCTTCAAAACGATGTTTACGAACGAGAGAATATTTGGGGTTTTTACCATAGACAAAGTCGTCAGAAGCAAGTTCCTTTTCTATCTCAGCCACTCCTTTCATATCGTCTTCTGTCAGTTCTAAAACCTCTGCACCACACATCTCCAGTCGTACATAGTCCATAAACGATAAGATATCTAACTGTGTATAGGTTGCAACGTTCGTCACTCGCTGTCTAACAGACTCCACTCCCTTGCTTTGTAGTTTCTCTTTTGCAGGTGTGAGCGCATTAGAAAGGTGGTCAAGTTGGGTGTCAAAGAGTAGGGAGTTGTGCAGAATGCTACGGTTAGATAGTTGATAAAAAGCACAACCCGATACCTTTGTGTTGTCGATGAGGATGTCGTTGCGTCCTGATAACTGTGCTTCAATCTTCAGACCTTTTAGTAAGTCTGCCATCCGTTGCATATATTGTGCAAAGGCCTCATTGGCATTGGTGGCACGAGAGATATAGGAGAACTGTATGCAGCCTTTGTCGGCATAGATACATCCGCCACCACTTTTTCGTCTAAAAATATCAATCTTTTGTTCTTTGCAGTAATCTGTATTGACCTCATTGTCAATCAACTGATTGCGTCCTAACATCACCGTGGGGTTCACACGCCAGCCCATAAAGTAGTCGTCATCGGTATAATGACGTGCTACGTATTCTTCTACCGCAAAGTAGAAGGGTAGTTGATGAATAGTATCTGGTTTAGGTAGTAGTATATATTTCATCGTTGATATTGATTGTTTATGGGAACAAATGTACAAATAAAATAATTAAAGAGAGAAGAAACTAAGGAAAATAGTGAGGAAGGCACTATTAGTCTTATTAGCCTTATTGGCCCAATAAGGCTAATAAGCAACTCTTAAAAGATGCAAAAAGAGAGAACGCTTCTTTTACTTTTTCGTACATTTGCAGTCGAATTTATCAGTAAAAAATAAAGGTAATAGGTTATGTTAAAAAAACAATTAGTATCAGTAGCAGCCATAACAGTACTAACAACAGGGATTGCTTTCGCTGCAGTGCAGCAGGATAAGGTAATGTATAAGCAGGCAGACGGCACATACGTTGTCAATACGACCAGCCTCTGTCAAAATGTAAAGGGATTTAAGGGTGCAACACCTGTAGAGGTTTATATCAAGAATAATAAGGTTGTCAAGGTTGAGGCTTTGCCTAATCGTGAAGGTCCTAAGTTCTATGATAAGGTGAAGCAAGGATTATTCCCAAAGTTTAATGGCATGAAACTGTCAAAAGCTGCAAAGGCAGAGAGCCTTGATGGTGTGACAGGAGCTACCTATACATCACGTGCTGTGAAGGAGAATGTAGCTGCTGCTGTAGCTTATTATAAGAAGAATAAGTAGGATACATATTTTTCCTTCTTAATAAACGTGCTTTTTGTGGTGTTTTTCTCACGTGTTTATTCTGTTGATATATAGTTTATTAGACTATGATATAGCGACTTTGGTTAATTCTTTTCACGATAATAAATATTTATTTTCATGAAGAAAAATATTTATTTACGTGAAAAGAAATAATTATTTACGTGAAGAAAAATCCACCAAGCACGTTTCTCATACGTAGAAACGATAGTTATACGATAGCAAAATAGCGTTTTTAGTAGGTCAAGAGACTATGTTTACTATGGTGAAGCTTATGTCTTTTGATGTAGCCTATCATCAATTGGCTTTATTAATGCAAAAGAAAAGAGCGTATCAAGAAGTTTTCAGTCTTCTCGATACGCTCTTTTAATGTTCTGCAAACCTTTATCCTTTTTCGGTAATCACTCCCCTTCCTACGGGGGAAGGGTTGGGGGAGAGGCCAGCTTTTCTTTTCTTTTTCTTTCTTCCTATTTCACATTACCCACCTTAATCAAGTACTCCGCAATCTGTACAGCATTCAAAGCAGCACCCTTACGAATCTGGTCGCCAGTGAGCCAGAGTGTATTGCCATTGTCATCAGCAAGGTCCTTACGGATACGACCCACATAGATATCATCGTGACCAGCACTCTCGAGTGGCATAGGGTAGATATAGTTCTGTGGATCATCAACAACAGTAACACCAGGAGCTGCCTTCAAAGCCTCACGAATCTCCTCAACAGAGAGTGGACGCTCGGTCTCGAACCATACAGCCTCAGAATGGCTACGGAGAGAAGACACGCGAACGCAGGTAGCAGAAGTGCGAACATCAGAGTGCATAATCTTACGAGTCTCGTTAAACATCTTCACCTCTTCCTTTGTATAGTCGTTCTCTGTCATCTTATCAATTTGTGGAATGACATTGTATGCCAACTGATGTGGGAACTTCTCAACAGTCTTCACTTCGCCTGTCTCAACAAGTTCCTTGTACTGCTGCTGCAACTCTGCCATAGCGGCAGCACCTGCACCAGATGCACTCTGATAGCTGCTTACGTGTACTTTCTTGATATGGCTGAGCTTATCGATTGGATTCAATACAACAACCATCATAATGGTAGTACAGTTAGGGTTAGCAATGATGCCACGTGGACGGTTCAAAGCATCTTCTGCGTTAATCTCTGGAACAACCAATGGCACGTCATCATCCTGACGGAACTGGCTTGAGTTGTCAATCATGACAGCACCATACTTGGTGATGGTCTCAGCAAACTCAGCAGAAGTACCACCGCCAGCACTTGTGAAGGCGATGTCTACATCCTTGAAATCATCATTGTGCTGGAGCAGTTTTACCTCGTATTCCTTACCCTTGAATGTGTATTTCTTACCTGCAGAACGTTCTGAACCAAAGAGAACAAGCTCGTCCATTGGGAAGTTTCTCTCAGCTAAGATGCGCAGGAACTCTTGACCTACGGCACCACTGGCACCAACAATTGCTACTTTCATATCTTTTATCTTTATTTGTTTACTAACCTATTCGTAGTTGCAAATTTACTATTTTTCCCTAAGACAAACAACGGTATGTTAGTCTTTTTTCTGTTTTGATAGATATAATTCAGTGGGGTACTGTTGTTTTCTGTCATTTAGTGATAATAATAGGCTTATTAAGATGCTTCCATTAAATGCAAAGAAAGAGAATAGAATAAAGGCTTATACACTTTTAAGGCAGTACCACTTATTCCCATACTAATCAACGTTTGTAAACTATTTTTATGTAGTTCAAAACGAATACATGCTCTTTAGCCTTCTAAAAGACGCCTAATTGACTTGCAATAGATGCTCTTTAAGCTCCTTACTAACGCCCTTTTGAAGTCCAATTAAGCACCTTTTTGTTTACTCCTTTATAACTAATTGATTTTCTTTTAGTTATCAACCTGCTTTGCATGTGTGTTTTTGTCCTTATTTATAGCTGTTTTATCCGAAAATATGTAATGATTTTTCAAGCTCTTATTTACATCTTCAAAGTATTAAGAATGAAAAGGTTTGCTGTGTTGGAGGCTTATAATAGAATAGATAGCCAAGACAGTCTTGGCTATGTATTATTTAGCGAATAACCTTGTTTCTATCGTTGGAGCAATACGAAAAGAGTCTATACAATTAACGGAAGAAGCCTTATTAGGGAGGTAATATTAGTCGGTTGCCAAAGTTTTTTCGTAACTTTGCAGACAGTAATTTTATAGATACGCATGCTGAATTTATCTCAATATTTCCCGATAACCGACCCGACATTGATTTTCTTTGTTGTTCTGCTGATGATATTGCTTTCGCCTATTATCATGGGACGACTACGTATTCCACATATCATTGGTATGGTATTGGCGGGTGTTCTTGTCGGAAAATATGGACTGAACATCCTTGGTCGTGACGCTTCGTTTGAACTCTTTGGACGTGTAGGACTGTTTTATATCATGTTTCTTGCAGGTCTGGAGATGGATATGGAAGGACTGAAGAAAAACCGTAATAGGGTGGTGGTCTTCGGTATGTTGACCTTTCTTATCCCCTTTGCAATGACCTATTTTATGGGTGTCAGCCTATTGGGCTATCTTCCTTTGGCATCGCTTCTGCTTGCGGCAATTATGGCTTCTAACACGTTGATAGCCTATCCGATAGTGGGACGATACGGATTAACACGACATACGAGTTCAACGTTGAGTGTTGGTTCATCTATGATGGCTCTCTTTATGGCGTTGATTGTCATGGCATCCATTGTCAACTCATTCCATGGCAATGGTGGAATAGTCTTTTGGCTGCTATTCATTCTGAAATTTGTAGCATATTGTGTGGGTCTAATTATGGTGATTCCACGTGTGACACGTTGGTTTCTTCGTCGGTATTCAGATGCTGTGATGCAGTTTATCTTCATCCTCGCCATTGTTTTTCTCTCGGCAGCTTTGTCGGATGCTGTGGGTTTGGAAGGAATTTTTGGAGCGTTCATGTCAGGTTTGATATTGAATCGATTTGTGCCAAAGGTGTCTCCATTGATGAACCGCATAGAGTTTACGGGTAATGCACTCTTCATCCCTTACTTTCTTATCGGTGTGGGTATGCTGATTAATGTACGCCTACTTTTTGAAGGAAGTAAGATACTTTGGGTCGTATTCTGTATCGTCTTCTTCGGCACCTTGGGTAAGGCTGTAGCAGCTTACTTGGCAGCTCGTATCTTTCGCCTATCTTGGTTGGCAGGTCACATGATGTTTGGTTTGACCAGTGCCCATGCAGCTGGTGCTATTGCGATGGTGATGGTAGGACGTAAGTTGCAGGTAGCACCGGGTGAATACCTCTTTGGTGACGAGGTTTTGAATGGAATTGTGATAATGATTCTCTTCACCTGTATCATCTCAACTGTCATCACAGAGCGGGCAGCACAACGGCTTCGTCTGCAGGAGAAAGAAGGACATGACATGATGAAGAATCTTGATGATGAGAAGATTCTGATTCCAGTGAAGTACCCAGAGTATTCTGATAACCTTGTAACCATGGCTACACTGATGCGTAATCCACGTTTAAAACGAGAGTTAGTGGCATTGAATGTGGTTTATGATGATGTAAATATGCGCCATAATCAGGCGGAGGGACAGCGTTTGTTGGACCATCTCTGCCATTTGGCAAGTGCCTCTGATGTTCCGATGGTGACGCAGGTGCGTATTGCTGCCAATATTGCCAATGGTATTAAACATGCTTTTAAGGAGTTTCAGGCATCAGAAATTTTGATGGGACTCCACTTCCATAAGGAGATTAGTCGTAGCTTCTGGGGAGAGTTTACACGAAGTCTATACAACGGATTGAGCCGTCAGATTATCGTGACACGTATTCTTCAGCCATTGAATACAATCCGAAGAATACAAGTGGCAATCCCCTCTCGTGCTGAGTTTGAACCTGGTTTCTATCGTTGGTTGGAGCGATTAGCACGTATGGCAGGCAACTTGGAGTGTCGTATAACATTCCATGGTCGTAAGGAAACATTGCAACTTGTTAATGAGTTTATTCGTAATCGTTTCCCAAGTGTTAGAGCAGAGTATGAGGAGATGGAGCATTGGAAGGAATTGCCTACACTCGGTTCAAAGGTTCGAGAGGATCACCTCTTTGTCATTGTGACAGCGCGTAAGGGTACAATATCCTATAAGACTGCGATGGAAAGATTGCCAGAGGAACTGAATAAATGTGTTAAGGGTAAGACTATCATGATTATCTTCCCTGATCAGTATGGTAGTGAGATGGACGATATGACCTTTGCTCAGCCACAGCATACGGAGGAACGTAGTGCTTACGAGGCTGTAAGAGAGTGGATTCATAATAAGGTGTAAGTGGTTATTAGGCTAATAAGGCCAATACGGCTAATTAGCCCAATAGCCCCAATAAAAGAATAGAATATGATTGACATTAAGAACATAACTAAAAGTTTTGGTTCGCTTCAAGTGTTGAAAGGTATCGACCTTCGCATAGAAAAGGGCGAGGTTGTCAGTATTGTTGGTCCATCTGGAGCAGGTAAGACTACCTTGTTACAGATACTTGGAACGCTGGACAAACCAGATAGCGGTTCTGTTGTTGTGGATGGTATAGATGTTGGTAGTCTGTCAGCTGGTAAGTTGAGTGATTTCCGCAACCAGCACTTAGGTTTTGTCTTCCAGTTTCATCAGCTTCTTCCAGAGTTTACAGCTCTTGAGAATATTATGATTCCGGCTTATATTGCAGGGAAGAAGACTAAGGATGCACGTCAGCGTGCCGAAGAACTGTTGGAGTTTATGGGCTTGAGCGACCGTGCTAATCATAAGCCTAACGAACTTTCTGGTGGTGAGAAGCAGCGTGTGGCAGTAGCTCGTGCTTTGGTAAACAACCCTGCTGTCATCCTTGCCGATGAGCCTTCGGGTAGTTTGGACTCAAAGAACAAGCAGGAACTGCACCAACTCTTTTTCGATCTCCGTGATAAGTTTGGTCAGACTTTCGTTATCGTTACACACGATGAGGGCCTCGCAAGTATTACAGACAGAACGATACATCTTAAAGATGGCTTGATAGAAAGCCTCCCCCAGCCCCTCCGAAAGGAGGGGAGTGCTGCTGTCGAAATAGAGAATAAATAGATTCTCAGAATGATAAGTCAGTTACTTAGAGAATGTTGTTCTTATGTTACTTTTTCTTATAAGAAATTATCTTGTCTTCAACAATAAAGGGTTATTATGTCTAAAATAAAACTTGGAGCATACAATACGCTCACAGTACAGAAGATTGCCTTGCGTGAAGGCAATGGTGATCCGTTCGGAGTCTACCTTGATGGTGGTCCGGCTGGTGAGATTCTCATGCCTCAGAAATATGTTCCAGAGGGCACTGAGATTGGTGATGAATTAGAGGTGTTTGTCTATCTTGATCAGGATGAACGCCCGATTGCTACTACTGAGGAACCTTTGGCGCAGGTAGGCGACTTCGCTTACTTGGAGTGTTCGTGGGTGAATGAGTATGGTGCGTTCCTGTCTTGGGGTGTGATGAAAGATCTCTTTTGCCCTTTCCGTGAGCAAAAGAAGCGCATGGTTATTGGCAATAGCTATATTGTTTATGTTCATCTTGACGAAGAGAGCTATCGTCTTGTTGCCTCTGCAAAGGTGGAGCACTATCTTGACGAACAGCCACGAGGCTATAAGCATGGGCAGGAAGTTGACTTGTTGATATGGCAGAAGACCGACCTTGGCTTCAAAGTCATAGTTGACAATAAATATCCTGGACTTATCTATGAGGATCAAGTGTTCCAGTATGTCCATACTGGTGACCGCTTGAAGGGTTATATCTCTACGGTTCGTCGTGATGGTAAGATTGATTGTACACTTCAACCAACAGGACAACAGCATACAGAAGGATTTGCAGAGGTTCTACTCCAATATCTGAAAGATAATGGTGGAGTATGCGATCTTGGAGATAAGAGTGAAGCAGAGGATATTAAACGTCGTTTTCAGGTGTCAAAGAAGGTGTATAAACGAGCTGTTGGCGACCTCTATAAACGTCATCTGATTACGGTTGAACCCCTGTCAATACGTTTAGTAAAATAGAATTACCCCTTTTTTCTTAATTTTTTATCGTACTTTTGCATAAGATAGTCTGCACTCAACAAAATGAGAACAAGCTCTCTTTTGTTTTCGTTTGCACTATCTTTTCAGTCTAAATAAAGGATAATAATAAAACAATGCAGAATCAATTTTCAAGAACCCAACTTCTTCTTGGTAAGCCTGCTATCGATACGCTTAATGGTAGTCGTGTCGCAGTCTTTGGTGTTGGAGGTGTTGGCGGATATGCAGTAGAGGTGTTGGCACGCAGTGGCGTGGGAGCTATTGATGTTATTGATGACGACCGTGTTTGTCTAACGAATGTCAACCGACAACTCCTTGCTACTACTCGAACAGTGGGAAAGCACAAAGTAGATGTTGCTGAAGAGCGCATTCATTCAATCAATCCACGATGTATCGTGCGTAAATATCAGACATTCTATTTGCCTGATAATGCCGATCAGTTCGACTTCTCTCATTATGATTATGTCATTGATTGTATTGATACTGTAACTGCTAAGCTTGATCTTATCTATCGTTGTCATGAATTGAACATCCCATTGCTTTCTTGTATGGGCGCTGCTTATAAAATGGATGCCACACAGTTCCGTGTGACTGATATCTTCAAGACGATCAACGACCCATTGGCGAAGGTAATTCGAAAGAAACTCCGTAAGACAAAGATTAAGCATCTTAAGGTAGTATACAGTCCTGAAGAACCGCTTGAGAGTATAGAACAACCTGAAATATCTTGTCGTTTCCACTGCATCTGTCCTGATAAGGATATGCGTAAGTGCACTGACCGGCATACTATTCCAAGCTCTAATGCGTGGGTACCAGCTGCGGCTGGACTTATTGCAGGCGGAGAAGCTGTTAAGGATCTTGTCAATCTTGCCCACACTATGCGCATCCGTCCTGAAGATGAGGCTACAAGTGAGCCTGCTCGTATTGCTCATGAGCGTGCTGCAAAGATGCTGGAAGAACATAAACGTCTCAAGGCTGAGAAGGCTGCAGCGGATAAGTAATATTTTGTGAAATTGGTATAGAACACAACTCAATTAGTTAGGTTGTTTTTTTTAATTTAGTTTGCTGTCATTTTTAACACTCTTTGTACTGTGTTTATTATCAGTGATTTATGTCCAATAGTAAGGTGACAGGAATGACAGCAAACTTTTTTTAATATAATTTCGTTTAACCGAAATTGGTCATTAGAGCCTAAACATATTTTGTGTTACTATTGAACAGGTTGTTTGGCTTTGTAACGCAGGCGCAGCGGGCTACATCAAGTTATAAAGACTGTCTTTGCACTACTTTCTAACTGATAATTATTGAGAAGAAAGACTAAGTTTTGAGGTACGATAACTATTTTCCATACTAAGCTTGCTCTTAGTCGTCTACTACGAATCGTGTAAACAATCGTGAATCTTTCTACTGCTTTCTGTGAATGCACTGACGCTTCGCAAATCATGTGCGGACGTTCCGCACATATTGTGCGAAGGCTGAACACAACTGGTGCGGAGCACATAACACATTCGCCACCATGCCGATATGAATCTGAACAATTAGATGAGAACAATTAAACTCAAATCCTTTCTTCTTTCTTCTATTCATGCAGGCAAGTTAGTTTTGTCAGGAAAAACAATCTTTTATTAGTAATTTTATTAAAAAATAGCAGTTTAATTTGTTATTATAAAAAATAATGTTTATTTTCGTCCCATGATGCAATTTTGAGAAACAATAAATATTTAAGATAACTTATAAACCTATTACCAATGTTACTATGAGAGAAGAAACCTATAGACTTAAAGAAAAGTTTTTCTTTGCAATGAAAAGGAATAGTCTGTGTATTGGCACAATATGTGTCTTGACTGTTCTTTTATTCCAGAGTAAGCAACCTGCGTGTGCAGGAGTTTTTCCTCGAATTTCTTATGAAGGGATGGAAGTATCTCAGAAACGGCAAATCTCGGGTACGATAGTGGATGACAAAGGAGAATCCCTTATTGGTGTAACTGTTGCTGTTAAGAATGGTAAGAATATGTGTCTTACAGATGCTGACGGTCATTTTAATATCTGGTTAAATTCTAACGAGACAACTCTTATTATCTCATACATTGGTATGAAGACAATGGAAGTTGCTGTTCTTCATGATGGACCTTTAAAGATAGTAATGAAGGTTGATGACAACCCTTTGAATGAGGTTATTGTAACGGGCTATCAGACCTTATCTCGAGAGAGAACAACAGGTTCTTTTAACGTGGTAACTGCGGATAAACTGAAAGATAAGTTGCAGACAAACATCATAAGTAGACTTGAAGGAATGGTTCCTGGACTTGTTTATCAAAATGGTGAATTCTATCTTAGAGGAATGTCAACTTTACGTGGTGGTCCTACTCGCAATGAGCCTTTACTTGTGGTAGATGGGTTACCCTTTGAAGGAAATATTAATAGCATAAATCCTTCTATTGTTAAGAATGTGACTTTCCTCAAGGATGCAGCTGCAGCATCCATTTATGGTGCTCGAGCTGCTAACGGAGTTATTGTTATTACAACTATTGATGGAAAGGGAAATGGTAAAACAACGATTCAATATGATGCCAGCCTAAAATTTACTCCTGCTCCTAATATGAGTGGACTACATCGATTGAATAGCCGGGAATTAGTAGATTTACAGAAAGAGGGATTTAAATATGACCCTGGACAATATGCCTATCTTGATCCACGAGAAAGGGTTAACCCAGTATTGGAACTCCTATATAAGAATAGAGCTGGTATGATTGACGATGCCGAATTAGAAAAAGGCTTAGACGTTTATCGTAATTTAGACAATCGAAAGGAACTTGAAGAATTCTATACGAAAACTGGTGTTCGTCATCAGCATAATGTAAGCATATCTGGTGGAAATTGGGCTAACCGTTATGTTGTTAGTTTAAATTATGATGGCAATAATTATAATGCTCGTTATCTTTCATCGGAGCGTTATGGATTTAGTTTGCGTGACAATATTGTTTTCTTCAAATGGCTGAAAGCTGATCTTGGAGTTACTGGTAGCTTCTCACGAGATAAGGGCGATACTGGTATGGGGCAGTTTACGGATATCTACCATAATAACCCTTCATATACAATGCTTCGCGATAAAGATGGAACACCAATCAATTTCCCTAAGTATAAGTCTGATTATGAATTAGAACGTTTGAAAGAACTTGGTCTTATGGATGAGAGTTTTAATCCGATTACAAATCGACAAGAAGAGAACTTCATAACAAAAGATCAATATTATAAGGTTCAACTTGGTTTAAACTTTAAGATTATAAAGGGTTTAAACTTTGATGTACGTTTCCAAACGGAGAATACAGTAAGTAAGACAACAGAGTTTCATAGTGCAGAGTCATATTATGTACGAAATATGATAAATGACGCAGCACAATATAATTCTATGCGAAAGACTTTGACGCTCAACGTTCCTAAGGGAGCGCAGATGGGAGAGTACAGAAGTGATGTGTCTGCTTATACGCTACGTGCACAGTTAAATTTCTCCAAAGAATTTGGAGTACATAATGTTACAGCAATTGCTGGTGGGGAACGTAGACAAAAGAAATCTACAGGAACATCAATCTATTATATGGGATTTGATGAAAGTAGTTTAGGATATAAGCCTGTTAACCCATTGACTTTGTCATCTCTTATGCGGACAGAGGCACTCACTGGTTATTTTATGTGGCAATCTATCTTTAATAATTACATTACTGATGTAGAAAATCGCTTTGTGTCATTTTATGGTAATGCTGCTTATTGTTATGATAATCGATATGATATAACGGGTAGTATTCGTGTAGATCAATCAAATCTATTTGGTACTGACCCAAAGTTCCAATATCGTCCACTTTGGTCAGTTGGTGGTGCGTGGCATATTATGCGAGAGAAGTTTTGGAATGGAAAAGCATCATGGATTGATAATCTAACTTTAAGGTTGACCTATGGAATAGGTGGAAATGTACCTAAAGATGCAGGTCCTTATCTTACTTTAGAAGCAGCACGTTATAATCAGTGGAGTAGAGATTTTGCATCTGCTATTAAGAATCCACCTAATCCAACACTACGTTGGGAGAAGACAGCAACAACAAACGTAGGTATTGATTTTGCTTTCTTTGGGAACCGCATCACAGGTGCTTTGGAGTTCTATAACAAACGTTCGAACGATTTGTTGGCGAATAGGGAAGCTGATCCGACACTTGGATGGCGAAGGGTTACACTGAATTATGGTACTATGTATAACCGAGGTGTTGAATTTACATTAAGTAGTAATAATATCAGAACAACAGATTTCTCATGGTCTACTACTTTGAACTTTGGTTATAATAAGAACAAGTTGATAGATATAGATGACTCTGACATTAATGTCTTTGGTATTACATCTGGTAATGCTTCGGTAAAGGGTTATCCTTTGGG
The DNA here is from genome assembly GCF_003609775.1 of Prevotella melaninogenica. Classification (NCBI taxonomy): domain Bacteria; kingdom Pseudomonadati; phylum Bacteroidota; class Bacteroidia; order Bacteroidales; family Prevotellaceae; genus Prevotella; species Prevotella melaninogenica. Next base: position 1,381,005 of record NZ_AP018049.1, on the reverse strand, counting down.
GGCTATCTTCAGTTTCCGCTATGCAGGGTTGGATGGAACAGATGGCACACCACAATATTATATTGATGGTGGAAATAGTGTCGCAAAAAATGTTAGTTCTTTGAATGATATCGTTTATTCGGGTACAAGAATCCCTAAGTATAATGGTTCTTTGACTAATATCTTTACTTATAAGAACTTTAACCTCTCACTTATGTTTGTCTATTATGGTGGACACGTACTCAGAGGTGAGGCTGCTCCTTTCCTTTCTCTTCCTCCAACAACAAATGTGAATCGTGATATTCTCAATAGATGGCAACAGCCTGGTGATGAGAAACGAGCTAATGTTACTCCAGCCTTTACTGGGTATAGCCTTGATGCAACAACGGTTCGCCATCCTTGGTATGCTGCAGATGTTCATGTTATTAAGGGTGATTATATAAAGCTACGCGACTTATCGTTTACTTACACATTTGATAGACAGCTAACAGATAAATGGGGTGTGAGCAATTTAGCTTTGACACTACAAGTACAGAATCTTCTTACTTGGCACGCAAATAATGAAGGGATTGATCCCGAGGCTCTTGGAACATTTGGTTATGGATGGGGACAAAGAGGTATTCCTAACCCAACGACTTGGACAATTGGTTTATCTGCTAAATTTTAAATTAATTAGAAATGAAGAAAGTTACGACAATATTGGCAATCTGTGTTGTAGTTATGCTGACAGGTTGCAATGATTTTCTTGATATAAAGCCTAAAGGTGAGAAAATCCCTAAGACAGTAACGGATTATGAAACGTTACTGAATTATGAGAGTGTACAGAAAGTCTCAGATACTTATCCTACGTATTTAACGGATGATGTGTATCTTCCAGATGTTGCACAAGGAACTGCTACGCCAGGCTTAAATAGTGTTGAACAGTCTATCCTCAATCTTTATCTCTTTAAGAAAGATGTTTTTGGGGAGGCACAAGATGATGGTTTTTGGTTTGCTTCTTATAATCGAATTTATTATTACAATACGGTTATAGACAATATCATGAATGCGGAAGGACCAAGTGAACAACAAAAACATTCTATTCAAGCAGAAGCATTGATAAGTAGAGCCTTGGAATATCTTTATCTTGTCAATGGTTATGCAAAACACTATGATGTGCGTACAGCTGAAACCGATCCTGGTGTACCTTTAATCTTGGATGAAGATATTTCTAAGAAAGACCTTGTCAGGGCAAGTGTGAAAGATGTTTATGCACAGATTCAGTCTGACTTACAAGCTGCCTTGCCAAACTTACCAGTACAACCTAAAGGAAATGCTTTTAGAGCATCAAAGGCAGCAGGGTATGGCATCTTAGCTAAAATGTATTTATATATGGGTAATTATACTGAGGCTTTAAAGGCTGCAAACGAAGTGCTGGCAATAAACAATTCTTTATTAGATTTGAAGAAGTATGCAGTGGTAAAAGTACAAAGTTCTATAGGACGTACCAATGTTCCGCAAGATATTGATAATCCTGAAAATATCTATATCAAGTTTGCACCATACGTGTATGGATTGAGTTCTAAGGTCTTTGGCTCTGACGAACTTATTAGCCTCTTTTCAGAGGATGATATGCGACTTCAAATTTATTTTACAAAGAACTTTCGTAATATTCCAACAGATAAATATGTATGGGCTCCTTACTTACGTGCGAATTTAGCAGTATCTTCTCCTGAGATCTATCTTATAGCGGCAGAATGCGAAGCTCGGGAGGGGTCTGTTGAGCGTGCAATGACTCTTATCAATAAGTTGCGTGATAATCGAATCAAAAATAACACAGATGTTGTTGCAACCGATAGGAACGATGCTTTGCAGAAAGTGCTTGAGGAGCGCAGACGCGAGCTTGCAATGTCTGGTATGGTGAGGTATATTGATCTGAAACGGTTGAATCAAGAATCACAGTTTGCAAAGACTGTAACTCATGTTACAGGCGAAGGTACGTTTAGTTTGGAACCCAATTCTCCTCTTTACGTACTTCCTATACCTGCAAAAGTCATGAGATTTAATAAGAATTCAATGAAGCAAAATGAAAGATAATATTATGCTACGTAGAGATGGACTTCTATTCCTTTTACTATTCTTTAGTTTGTTTATTCAATCTAAGGGTGTAACCCTTGTGGGTCGTGTTTCTAATCCTGCAATTAAGCAACTCTATGTTTTTTCTGTTTACGATGAACAAAATGTTTATTTGCTTCCACTTGATTCTATAAAGGTTGTAGACAAGGCTTTTAGTTATTATAATGATACGTTGACTTCTCAATTACTTTTTATCACACCAGTGTCAGAGAAGACGGATATGGAGGCAGCTTTCTTGCAAGGTTGTTACATTTTTCCTTCTAATGGCGTAAATGATTTCACTTTTTCTCTCAGCTCATCAAAGGGTATAAAAGTTGAATCAAGTAGTTCTACTTTTCAGGCTCTTTATGAAAAGTTTGTGAAAGAGCGTGATAGAGTAGGGCAAAAACAACTTCTTGACTCGCTTGATCAGGTGTTCTATGCTGCGAGAGAAAAGAATGATACCAGGGAAATGGAAGAAATAAAGAGAACAACTGCTCCTATCTATAATAATGCTTACAAACAACTACGCTCTTGGTTTGATACACAGATTACTGCACAGCGTGGCACCCCTTTTGGGATTTACCTCTATTATACATATAAACTGCAGCATTCTAAACTTGATACAAAAGCAAAGGTAGAGGAGGCAGAACGTATGTTACAAGGATTTGGTTCAGACTTGCATGATTCTCATTATTATCGACTGGCTTTTAAGAAGGTGGTGAAAGCAAAAAGCACACTTATTGGGCAGAAGGCACCAAGTATAGTCGGTGTAGATGAGGCTGGGAAACATATTAGTCTAAATGATTTTCGTGGAAAGTACGTGTTGATAGATTTTTGGAGTTCAAGTTGCAAATGGTGTCGTAAGGAAACGCCCAATATTCGTAAAGCATACGATGAGTTTAAGTCTAAGGGTTTTGTAGTGTTAGGTGTGTCTACTGATCTTCATAAGGCTGAGTGGCTAAAAGCGATAGACGCAGATAAGGCTACGTGGAATCATCTTCTATTACCAAAGGAACAGCGTTCTCGTGTTTTAGAATCGTATGGTATTATTTCTATCCCAGAAATCTTACTCATAGATCCAGAAGGAAATATTCTTGCTAAGGGTTTGCGTGGTGAGCGAATTTATGAAACTGTTAAACTGTATCTGAAATAAGGTCTAACCAAGTTGTAATGTTATTGCTATCTGGTAAAGTTTTTTGTGTAATGGATATTTGGTAGGATGGAATGACTATCTTACCAAATGTCCATTACACCTAAAATCTACTATAATTATCTATCATTTATATTTTTTCTATAACTTTGCACTTAGTAATTCTGGAATGAGTGGTAAGCAAAAAGGCATTACAAATTCTTGAGAAAGGCATGACATAGAATTACTTAGTGAATCAGAATTTTTAAATAGACTTTAAGTAGTGGAAAACAATGAAGGATGTGGGACTTATTCAGTCTTAATAGGTTTTGGTGCTATTGTTTGTATTGGTATGATTATTATTAATAATTGTTCTGGTAGGAGTAGAGAGGTAGTACCAGCTTCTCAAGTAGATACCCTCTTGCCTATAATTGATAGCATATCTATAAGAGACAGTAGCCACTCATACTCAGTTCCTTCTGTAGTGCCAAGTCAATCTGTGAATTATAGTAGTGGGTATAGTACTTCAGATGACGCTTATGATGAAGGATACTCTGATGGTTATGATCAAGGTAGGGAAGATGGGAGAAAAGGATATGCTTATGGTGCCAGATATGATGATTCAAATAACTATGATAATTATTTAGAAACAAAGTATCAGGAGGGTTACGAAGAAGGCTATGATGAAGGCTACTTAGATGGTAAGTCCACTTATGAGGAAGATGAAGAGAGTGAGGAAAATGAGTAGGCTTGTGTGGTTATTATAAATTAATAAGTGCTTTCGGCACTTATTAATTTATAATGTTGTTTCATTTAACCCAAATCTCTCTTTTATTTTGCAGACTGGTGAAAAATTCAATGTCAATAAAACTCTGTGTACCGCTGAATGAGAATTCTCATTATGGTTTATAAGTTATGTGTTAATGCCCAGCACATATTGTGCGGATGCTTAGCACCAATGGTGTGGAGGGTAAACTCTCTATGCAAATGACTCTTTGTAGTAGGAAGTAACTTGTAGAATAACCTGCGTTTTCAGTGAAGCTATAGGATAATTATGAGGTATGTTATTACCAATTAATTCCAAATCCGATACTTGCAAATCCGATAGTTCTTTCTTTGTAGAGATTTGTTCGTGAGTTGTAATGGCGGACGCCCAATCCGAATCTTGGCTTAATTTTGCATGTTCCTAAGTCGGTGAATGCCATTGCCTCATAGTAGTCATATTTCCAATCACTGTTTTTTCGTTTCATATTGCTGCCATATCCAATTTGTGCCCCAATATTACAATTCTCTGAGTGATAGACTACGTAGCCAAGATTTAAGCCTACGATGTGACTATGAGCATAGTCTTTAACTCCATTCTCTTTAAAAAGAGCGATAGCGTTCTCATACCTAAGGTCTGCATATAGGTTATCGGTAATATTGTAACCTAAGTCGCAACAAAGTTCGTAGGGCTTAAACTGTTTTGGAAGTGCTGAACCTTGAACCTGCATTAAGGTCCTAAATGTCCCTTTCTGTGAGAATGCTGCTATTGGAATTAGTAATAGGAAAAGAAGAATAAGTCTTTGTCTCGTTTTTGAAACAAGAAACTCTACGTAAGATAGTTTTCTCATTGTAATAGGATTTAATTAAATAATTAATACTCGTTACAAAAATAGAAAATATAATGTTTCATGTCAAGTCTTTTTGGAGATATAGCTTGAAAGATTTTTCTTTAACGAAGTTCGATAGTTGATAGGTAAGTGATACGTAGATTAGATGGGTTTGTATGTGAATTAATTTGCTGTCATTCCTGTCACTCTTTATGAGTTCTTAAATGCTTAATATATAGGAGTTTAATGAGAAATGTTAAAATGACAGCAAACTATTTTATACTTATATTTGGGTTTAAGCTTAACTCTTTGATAGTATTATGGTATAGCGAAGAACACTCCCAACGAATAATTTATTTTGCAGATGGAGTATCGAATTCGTAAGTAACCTTTACAGCTTTGTCACGTGACAGTTGTCCTGGGTTTGTTCCGGGTTCTCCTTCTGGTACTTCACGATGATAGAAGGCATAGAATTGAGTCCAAGCATCCAAGATTTTTCCGTTGTTATCGTGGAAGGACATAGGGATTGTTGAGAAAATAGGTAAGCCGTGGTGATCGACAAATGATTTCTGAATCAATTCGCTACAATAGATTTCTTTGTCATCGGGCATGTAGAAACGATCGTATGGGCGACCGAGGTAGCTTAATGCTTGCTTCATAGAAGTATTCATATCACAATCAACAATTACTCTACCTACAGCAATGTGCGGTTTTCCATCTTTCCATTTTGAACGATTAAGGAAGTTGGTAAGAGGCGTAAGTGACACCGCTTTGCCATAAGCTTCTAAAGCATAATCGGCACTATCCGTATGATGGAAGATTGCCACGTGGTCAATCTTTAGTCCATTAATACCTTGCGTTGCATCTGTGATAGGGTTGCTTGTTTCCTTCACAACAAACATGAGGTCGCCCTCATGCAAGTTACGTAACGATATGTCCTCGTCTTGGAAGGAGTCAGTAGAGCAGCTTACTAAGAGAATAAGGCACAGTAAGAGAAGGTTTGGTGGGATTCTTTTTAGTTTTTTGATAATTTATTTTTATGTACGTGTTATGTTTAGGTTTCGTCGGGAGTGTTCTTATAAGTAAATAAAAAGCGACTATCTTTTGGAGGATAGTCGCCTTTTGTGTTTTATGTTAGAACTCTGCGTTCTTTGGAGTACGTGCGAATGGGATTACGTCACGGATGTTCTGCATACCAGTAACGAAGAGGATGAGACGCTCGAAGCCGAGACCGAAACCACCATGTGGGCAGGTTCCGTACTTACGAGTATCAAGGTACCAATCGTAAATCTCACGCTTCATACCACGGCTTTCAATCTCCTGGACCAGTTTGTCATAGTTCTCCTCACGGACAGAACCACCGATAATCTCACCGATACGTGGGAAGAGAACATCAGTACCCTGCATTGTCTTGCCGTCTTCATTCTTCTTCATGTAGAACGACTTGATTTCGCTTGGATAATCGGTCATGATGACAGGACGCTTGAAGTGCTCCTCAACGAGGTAACGCTCGTGTTCACTGCTGAGGTCCATACCCCAATGAGTGATTGGGAACTCAAACTTCACGCCATCAGCAACAGCCTTCTGCAGAATCTCGATACCCTCTGTATAGGTAAGGCGAGCGAAGTCTTCCTTCAATACACCCTCCAAACGAGCGATAAGTTCCTTGTCAATCATCTTGTTGAGGAACTCAAGGTCATCCTTACAGTGCTCCAATGCCCAGCGAACGCAGTACTTGATGAAGTCTTCTTCAAGGTCCATCAATTCTTTCTGGTCGATGAAGGCAACCTCTGGCTCAACCATCCAGAACTCTGCCAAGTGGCGTGGAGTATTTGAATTCTCAGCACGGAAGGTTGGACCGAAGGTGTAGATAGCACCGAGTGCAGTAGCACCTAACTCACCCTCCAACTGTCCTGATACCGTAAGGTTTGTACGCTTTCCGAAGAAGTCAGCATTATAATCAACCTCACCACCCTTTGCAATGCGGTCAAGGTCGAGTGTTGTCACCTGGAACATATTACCAGCACCCTCAGCATCACTACCTGTAATCAGTGGAGTATGGAAATAATAGAAACCATGCTCATGGAAATACTGATGGATAGCGATAGCCATGTGGTGGCGAATACGGAATACAGCACCGAAGGTATTGGTACGAAGACGCATGTGACCATACTTGCGCATGTACTCAAAACTCTGTCCCTTCTTTTGCATTGGATAGTCGCTTGGGCAGAGACCGTAGATTTCAATCTCCTTGCACTGAATCTCTGAGGTCTGACCAGCACCCTGACTCTCTACGAGCGTACCAACAACGCTGATACAAGCACCCGTTGTGATGCTCTTCAGCTTGTCTTCGTCGATAGTCGAAGGGTCAACAACAACCTGGATGTTCTTAATCGTAGAACCATCATTCAAGGCGATGAAGTCAACAGCTTTGCTGCTTCTGTGAGAGCGAACCCAACCCTTTACGTTGATATCCTTACCAAAATCGGTGCAAGCAAGTGCATCGACGATTTTTGTTCTTTTCATTTGCTATATTATAATTAGGTACTCCCCAAATCTTTCAAAAGGAGAGAAATGTTGTTTACCAATCTTTTTAATGCTTCAATAGTAGCATTGTTTGGTTGCTCATATCCTCTTCTTTTGAGAGCTTTGGGGAGGTTACTATTTTATTCAAACGCACCCATACGCAGCATATCAACTTCCTTCTCAGTGAGGAAGCGCCAATCGCCACGACGTACATTCTTCTTAGTCAAACCAGCAAACTGTACACGGTCGAGTTTTACGACGCGATAGCCGAGGCTCTCGAAGATACGACGTACGATGCGGTTCTTACCACTGTGAATCTCAATACCAACCTGAGTCTGATCCTGTGGGTCAGCATACTCGATTGCATCAGCCTTGATCTCGCCATCTTCCAACTCAATACCGTCAGAAATCTTCTGCAAGTCATTAGCTGTAATAGCCTTATCGAGGAATACGTGATAAACCTTCTTCTTCAAGAACTTAGGGTGAGTAAGCTTTGAAGCAAGGTCACCATCGTTAGTAAGGAGCAATACACCAGTTGTGTTACGGTCAAGACGACCAACAGGATAGATACGCTCTGGGCAAGCACCCTTCACGAGGTCCATAACAGTCTTACGCTGCTGTGGGTCGTCGCTTGTGGTAACATAGTCCTTTGGTTTGTTCAGAAGAACGTAAACCTTCTTCTCCAATGAAACCAACTTATCTTGGAAGTACACCTCATCAGTACGCATAACCTTGCTACCGAGCTCTTTTACAACTTCGCCATTTACGGTCACTGCACCTGAAAGGATGAACTCATCAGCCTCACGACGTGAGCAAACACCAGCATTAGCAAGGTACTTGTTCAAGCGGATTGGCTCATTTGGATCGAAGTTTTCCTCCTTGTATTCGATACGCTTTTTGAGTGAATACTTTGCATTTGGATCATAATCAGCACTGTGCTGACGATAACCACCCTGGTTGTATCCGCCACGGTTGTTATAACCACCGCGGTTATTGTTGTATCCACCACGGCTCTGGTATCCACCGCGATTATTGTTATAACCACCACGGTTATTGTTGTATCCGCCACGGCTTTGATAACCACCCTGCTGACGAGGCTGGTATCCACCCTGACGTGGCTGGTAACCTCCCTGATTTGCCTGATAGCTTGTTTTCTCCTCGCCCTCAGCACCAGTGTGGGCGTTGTAGCGTGGACGATAAGCCTGTGGCTGATAGCCATTCTCATCATTGTTGTAACGTGGACGATAGCCACCCTGCTGCGGACGACTCTGGTATCCACCACGATTGTTGTATCCACCCTGCTGGCGTGGCTGGTAACCGCCTTCCTCACCGTTATTGTTGTAACGTGGGCGATAACCTCCCTGCTGTGGACGACTCTGATAGCCACCACGGCTGTTGTTATATCCGCCACCATAGCTGTTCTGACGTGGACGATAGCCACCCTGCTGTGGACGACCTGCACTCTGTAAGCCAGAGCCGAAGCCCTCAGGACGGAATCCGCCTTCGTCGTTACTGCTATTAGCCTTGTCGCTGCTGTAAGCGCGTTGGCTGTGAATACGTGGACGTTGTGTACGTCCTGTGCCACGGTACTCTCTTTGATAGCCGCCTTGTTCGGCTGCTGAATAGCCGTCGCGGCTGTTCTCATTCTGCTCAGACTGAACTTCTTTGTTCTCGAATTCTTCTGTCATAATTGTTTAACTTTAAATTTGATACTACTGGCCTCACGGCCAATTTGTTATTACTTTTTGTTGTTTTATTAAAATATTGAACTCCGTTTGACGGAGATACTCAGTTAATTTCTTCTTCTTCCGACTTTATAGGAGTGGTTAAATTCCTGTATAGTTATATGGAGTGATTGCCATTAGTTCGGCTTTCACGCTGTCGCTGACGTTGAGTGTCTGCACGAAGGCGTGTATAGTTTCCTCTGTCATCTTCTCATTTGTGCGGGTGAGTGCCTTTAATGCCTCGTAAGGGTTTGGATAGGCTTCACGGCGCAAGATGGTCTGAATGGCTTCTGCCACCACTGCCCATGTTTCTTCGAGGTCCTCTCTTAATTTCTCTTCGTTGAGGATGAGCTTGCGAAGGCCTTTCAATGTGCTCTGTATTGAAATAACGCTATGTCCAATAGGAACACCAACGTTACGCAAAACAGTTGAATCGGTAAGGTCACGCTGCAGACGACTTACGGGCAACTTCTGTGCCAAGAACTGTAAGATAGCGTTTGCTATACCGAGGTTACCCTCACTATTCTCGAAGTCGATTGGGTTTACCTTGTGAGGCATTGCACTTGAACCAACTTCTCCTGCCTTAATCTTCTGCTTGAAATACTCCATTGAGATATACATCCAGAAATCACGGTCAAGGTCGATGATGATGGTATTGATACGACGAATGGCATCAAACACGCTACCTAAGTGGTCGTAGTTGCTAATCTGTGTTGTCCACTGCTCACGCTCTAATCCTAATTTCTCACTGACAAAGCGATTGCCAAAGGCACGCCAGTCGTGTTGTGGATAGGCTACGTGGTGAGCGTTGAAATTACCAGTGGCACCGCCAAACTTAGCTGTCATCTTGCAGTTACGCAAGGTTGCAAGTTGCTCGCTGAGACGATAAACATACACCTCAACTTCCTTGCCCAATCGAGTAGGAGAGGCTGGCTGACCGTGTGTCTTTGCCAACATTGGTACGTTCTTCCATTCTTCAGCGTATTCTTTCAATTGAGCAATCAGCTCCTCAATCTGTGGATAGAATACCTCTTCGAGAGCTTCCTTAACTGACAAAGGCACACTTGTGTTGTTGATGTCTTGTGATGTCAGTCCAAAGTGGATGAACTCCTTGTAGTCATCGAGTCCTCCAATTTTATCAAACTCCTCTTTGATGAAATATTCAACCGCCTTTACATCGTGGTTGGTGATGCTCTCAATTTCCTTCACACGTGCTGCCGACGTCTCGTTAAAGTTGCGATAGATATCGCGCAACTGCTCAAAGAGGGTGCTGTTAAAGCTTTCCAATTGTGGTAATGGTAACTCGCAAAGCGTGATGAAATACTCAATTTCTACGCGAACACGATAACGGATAAGTGCATACTCTGAAAAATAGTCAGCAAGACTTTCCGTTTTACTTCTATAGCGACCGTCAATAGGTGATACGGCTGTTAATGCGTCAAGGGTCATAATGTTATTTATTAATATGGTGCAAATTTAATAATAAAATCAGTAATAGCGCAAATAATAATAATAATAATATCAAAAAGGTTGCAGATTAAAGCTGAATAAAACAAAAAAGACTTCACAACAATGTTGCAAAGTCATCATCTTAGTGTCTTAAAGGTGGGCGTTGACGGATTCGAACCGCCGACCCTCTGCTTGTAAGGCAGATGCTCTAAACCAGCTGAGCTAAACGCCCTTTAAAAATCCCCTGCAACCCCAAGAGGTTACAGGGAAACACCCCTTGGTGGGCGTTGACGGATTCGAACCGCCGACCCTCTGCTTGTAAGGCAGATGCTCTAAACCAGCTGAGCTAAACGCCCCTTACTTTTGTAAGGCGAGTGCAAAGGTAAGGAAAGTTTTTTATTCTTGCAAACAAATAGCAAATAATTTAGTTGAAAATCTTATTTTGGCTTGCTGTTAAGAGACTTTTTCATTCGTTTCATTTATCTCTTATGAATTATTTTCATGGAAATAATTTGATGCTGATGACTTATTGTGGCGGTAATGTACTTTATAATAAGTAGCTTTTCTTGCGAATGGGTTGGCTGTTTATCGTCTATTTAGGTTCTTCCGATAAATGTATAGATTGTAAATAGAATAAAAACCAATACACTTGCATAGTATGATTATTCCAAATTAGATGGGCTTACAAAGAGGGAAACTACAAGATGAATGCAAATTGATGCTATGTATATTCGTCTTCTACAAACCGTTTCTTTTCTCATTAGATTGATGTTTGTAAATTATTTTTATGCTATTCAAAACCTATACATGCTCTTTTGGCTTCTTAAAGACGCCTAATTGACTTGCAAAAGGTGCCCTTTTGAAGTCCAACTAACGCCCTTTTGAAGTCCAATTAAGCACCTTTTGTTTTCCTATTTTATAACTAATTGATTCCCTGTTGGTTATAAATCCGCTTTTAGTGTGTGTTTTTGTTCTTATTTATAGATGTTTTGCTTGGTTTTGTGTAATGTTTTTTCAACGCCTTGTCTATGTAATCAAAGCATTAAAATGAAAAGATATTCTATGTCTGAAGGTAATAATAGAATAGATAGTTTGATGGTTTTAGCTATGGTTTTGTTTAATAAGTAACTTTGGTTCTTTCGTTAAAGACCTACGAAAACCATTCATATATTTGACGGAAAAATCCTTCTTTTTACTTTTATATGAATGTTTGTTTTGTTGGTAGATGGGATGGGTGGTTTTCGTAAAATAGTTTATTTTGTTTTGCATGAATTGTTTATTTTGATTATATTTGCACTGTTTTATATTATATGGAACGATAAAATAGTAGATTATGTCAGTAGAAATAAGACTTGAACAGAGTAAGTTCAAAGATAAGAAAGGGGCTGGAAAATGGTATGCTCGTACGGTAAGTACGGGTGTTGCAACAACCGATGACCTTGCAGATTCTATTCAGGAGAATACATCGTTCTCACGTGGTGATGTGCGTGGACTTGTTATTGCTTTGGTTGATGAAATCTCTTATCGTCTTCGTCAAGGTGAGACCGTATCACTTGAAGGCTTGGGTCGATTCCATCTGACGGTAGAGAGTGAGCCTGTTGATAATCCTGACGATTTCGATATCAAGAAACATATTAAGAATGTAAAGTGTCGTTTTGTCCCTACCAGTACACGCAATGCGCGTACTGGAAAGAAGAATCAGACTCTGGCTTATGGTGCGCGAGTGGAGTGGGCGGAGCCTGAGTATGATGATGAAGACGATGATTAATTTTCTTTTTGTCAAATCTTTGGCTTAAATTGCATTTTTATATCTTTTCTCCTGACTCAATATATTGGTGTCAGGAGTTTTGTTTTCTTATGAATTTTGAATAGGGTTGAAGCTTTTTTAAGTTGTTTGGTATTTTGAACTTATTCATAAGTGGGCATAAAAGAACTAAAAGATATTTTTTGTTTATTTGTCCCCAAAATACTTAATGTATGTGCTTTTTTATTCTCATTTTCGTAAGATTTGTGCTATTTTTCTTTGATGTTAAAAGTATTTTGTTTATATTTGCACCTGATATTTAAGCATTTCCCTATATATATAGGCTGAAATAAGGTGTATATGAGCATAGTGGTTAGTGTTTCGTGGATATAATTTGAAACTAAAAAAAACTGTTAGAGATAATATCTAAAAGGTATTTTTATTCAAGTTAGGACATCTTTTTGATTTTAGTAATTCAACTAAATCAAATGAAAGAAATTGTTAGGTCTTACAATCTTTTTCTTTGTCTACATCCTCGATTAAGTGAACTTTTTTTTAACATAAAAATAAATTGAAATGAAAAAATTATTACTTTTAGTATGTGCTGCAGTTATGAGTCTTTCAGCTTCAGCGCAGGCAGGCGATAAGGCTGTAGGTGCACAGCTCGTATTTGGTTCTGAGACAAACAGCATCGGTGTTGGTGTTAAGGGTCAGTACTACTTCACTGATCAGCTGAGAGGTGAGGGTTCTTTTGACTACTTCCTCAAGAATAAGGGTATCTCAATGTGGGATATCAATGCAAACGTTCATTACCTCTTTGATGTAGCAGACAAGGTTAAGGTATATCCACTCGTAGGTCTTGGTTACACAAACTGGTCATACAAGTATGTGTATGCTGGTAAGCCTGTAATTGAGGGTTCAGATGGTCGTCTCGCTATTAACCTCGGTGGTGGTGCTGAGTATGAGCTTACTAAGGACTTGAGCGTAAACGCTGAGTTGAAGTATCAGATTGTTAGCAACAACTACAGCCAGTTGGTACTTGGTGTAGGTGTAGCTTACAAGTTCTAAATATATAAGGTAGGTCCTAAAAGTCTACGTCAGTCATCAGCTGTTTAGTTGAGTTTGATAGATAGGTTTTGGGACTTATCTGTATAAAATAAATCGGTTCGTTAGAAAAAGTTCTTGGTAACTTTCTAATGAACCGATTTTCGTTTATATCCATTCCTTAATAGAATTAAGGCTTATAAAAGAAAGAGCCGGATAATTGATTACCAATTATCTGGCTCTTGTTTCAGTGCGCCTAACAGGACTCGAACCTGCACGACATAAGTCACTAGATCCTAAGTCTAGCGCGTCTACCAATTCCGCCACAGGCGCATAACGACTGCAAAGATACGCAATGTTTTGGATATAGCCAAATGTTTGGGAAATTCTTTTCTTTTATACACCTTTTCTACCTATATGAATTATGTTGAAAAAAAGTCTTATAATATTTGGTTATGGGTGGAATTAAATATATATCTTTGCAAAGAAGGTTTGGTTACTAAATAAAATATCTCCTTGAGTTTTAATGTTATCACGATATCATTCGAGAATGAAAGGGCTGGTTTTACGAATAGCCGACTATTATGTTAACAAAATTATTTCTTTAACTAACTAACGATTGACAATGAGAAAGACGTTATTAACAGTTTTATGTATGGGAGCTTTGTATGCGTCAGCTTCTGTATTTTACAATGGTGCTGGGGAGACCAGTGTAGTGATGAATCAGAAAACGGTGTCCGTTAAGGGCACTCCTACAAAGAAGGTTTTGAGTAAGGATGAGCGTGCAGCTATTTCACTCATTACGTCTATGTATAATACAAAGGGCTTTGACAATAGTGCATATCTAAAGAGTCATTGCACAAAGAAGTTGTTGAAGTTGTTGAAGGCTACGTATGATTATGAATATGATCCACAACCAGATGCTTATGCAGGGTGGATGTTCCGTTCTGGTGCTCAAGATGGACCGTCTAATGCTCATAAGGTTCTTCGTGTTGTGAGCCTTGGTAACAACTGGTATCAGTATACTTTCTTGGATATGGGCTTAAAATGTACCAATAAGGTAAAGGTCATCAAGGTTGGTAATAAACTTTTGTTTGACGAGATAAAGCAAGGTAAAATATAGTTTTAAAACTTCTCCTTATACCTCCCAGTCCCTCCTTTTAGAGGGATTGGGGCTTGGGAAAGGTCTTTATCATCTTCCTTGCAAACTCTATAATAGAGTCCTTGCCTCGTGCAAAGTCCTCAGAAGTGAGGGAAACTTTGTAGTTTGGGTCTATGCCAAACTCGGTCATCTGTTTATCACGGTCGTACATTGGACAAGCAGAGAAGCGCACTGACCATCCATTAGGTAGTTCGGAAGAGAAGGGCATACCAGCTCCCCCACCTGTACGATCGCCTACTACAATAACATTTGGGCAGCACTTCATATATTTAACAAACTCATTAGCAGCAGAGAAGACGCTGCGATTGGTCAGTACGATGACTGGCTTTTGCCAACGGATACCCTTTCCTGGCTTGAGATATTCTGGTTGTAACGCAGAGAAGTCGTTATGACCTTTTCCTGTTTTATGCTGTATGTAGCCAACGAGTAGTTCCTTGTTTGTGAAACGTGCAGCAAATGCTTCGGCATTGGTGAGATTACCACCTCCATTGTTGCGCACGTCAATAATCAGTCCGTTACAAGGTTGAAGGTGAATAAAGATGTCGTCAAGATTACCAGCACCAATACTATTCTGGAAGGTTTCACAGCGTATATAGCCAATATTATCGTCAAGGACGGTATAGTCTAAACCGCTTGCAATGAGGTAATCGGTTTTAAGATAAAGACGCTGAAGCGAATCAGAGTAATTCTTTGGATAATCTTCGTGCCATGACCAATAGCGACCTATGTTGAAAGAGGTGTACAAATTGACGTGCCCATCTTTTAGTTCTGAGAGCATATTAGTCATTACTTCAAACTGTTGCTTTGCTGTCATAGAGTTGTCAAACTGGCGTGCATAACGGCTGTGCACCTCCTGCCAGTCTATCCCCTTCTGTGAAAAGAAACAGTAATGCTCGTCGATAATTCGCCATAAAGCCTCAAAGTTGCCTTGCGGACTATCTGATAGCTGGTCGTTGGTGACGCAACTTGTCACAGTACCGAGTAAGGTCAGTGCTGGAATCAGTAAGTATAGGAAGGAATGATATAGCTTTCTCATGGGATGAACTTATTGATTGAGAACTTACGAACAATACCGATTACAAAGAGATTGCTCCATACATGCTGGCGCAATTGATTGACCTTTGCCTGCTGATAATCGCCAAGATAGCCAACACGGAAGGTCGTATGACGAACCGTAAAATCGAAAGTAAGCAGCTGACGGAGCGATGGGGCAGATATAGGAGATGTGACAACAAGGTTATGATCATAGTTGTCACGGGTGAATATCTCGTAATAGCTCTGTCCGTAATTAGGTGAAAAGGTTAGTCCGAGAAGCGGAGCTTGGATCTCATAACGTAGTTGGAATGGTAGATTTCGAAGGCGGAAACGGTAAGCAGCAACGGCATTCGGAGCAATATTCACTTGTGCATAAGCCTGTGCAGGATTGTTAGAATTACGCATATTATAGAGGAATCCGAGTCGTGTATCAATTCCTCCACCTGCCTTTAAGTGTAGTTCTCCTTCTCCAATGTTCCATTGTCCTAAGGCATATTGCCAGTTGTATTGGAAGTTATAGAAGCCACCCAGTTCATTGTTATTCTCCCTTCGATTACTTACCGATAGTATTTGTGCCTGATGTACGAGTTCCCTTGATAGTTTTGTTCCGTTCTCACGCACAGAATGAGAGATATAACGAAGTTCTGTTCCGGTATATTCTTCGGGCGAAAGATAGGTGTCAAGAGTATTTACAGCACCCATTCCCAACATCTGTGTATTAGTGATAACCTTGTTACTACGTAGTGTGTCCTGCGCAAGTGTGGGTGTTGATGTTGTAAAAAGGATTATTGCTGAGAGAGAAAAACAGCTAAATAAAGACTTTTTTAGGTTCATAGGCGTAATTGAAAAGTGTCAATAAAAGCGTAAGTCAAATAGATATTTGGTGTCACTCTTTCGGTGATAAGGCCCCAAGCGTTTATAAATCGTTCTTTGAATGGGGGACGTACGGCGTGTACGTCCCCTTTTTCAATTCATTGTTTATCGTATTGCTTATTCGTTGTCGAAGAGGTTTAGCTGACCAGTAATCTCATCGATGACCTGCTGTTGAGACTTACCTGCATCTGGATCAAGGTTCTCTTCCTTTTCTACAGCTGCAGAGTTCTCATCTTGTATGTCATCTTCATTGCTCTCGTCATCTGTTTTCTCCTCTTCAGGGAAGCGTATTGGTTCTAATTCTTCAATCTTGTCAACCGTCCAAGTTGTTAGGCGTTTGCCCTTCGCCTTGAAGCCCTTTACACCAACAAACTGCTCTGCATCAATCTCCTCTGTACCACGTGCCGCATCAGCACCACCATAAGTAATCTGTATACGTGGGAAGGCAACGTCTGTTAGCAGTACCATCTGCGAATCAGGATTGTCACCAATAAAGTTCTGATGACGTTTACTTGCTTCCATCTGGAATCGCTTTAAGTATGGATAGCCTTGATTGTCAGCATCGAAGATGACTGCTGTCCAAGGCTTGTCAGCATCAAACTTCTCTATGCGAAGAATGTTATCTTCGTAATGGTTGGATGAATCGAAGTTGGTGATATAGAACTCTCCATTCTTAAGTATCACAAGGATGCTATCTTGGTCAGAGAACTCTCCAAGGAAACGACCATGGTCTTCGTAGTTGATACGATTGACATCTGGGTCAAACCATACCTTACGTCCACCCAAGGTAGAATGTCCGTGGCTCTTCAATGAGATACGATGAATACTCTCCTTAGTCAGCAGATTACCCTTTGCAGCACGCCCCTTGATGAGAATACTTGCAAAGTCACGCTCCATGAAGATGTTTTGTTTCTTCTTGTCTGGATTCGGGTCGAGTGTAATCTTTATCAACTCAGCCTCACCATTAGGGTTAGCGGTGAAGTAATTGATTCTTGAGCCCGGCGTGCCGAGAGTTACGTCATATTCTTTATCACGTGTGATAGAAGTCACGTTGAAGCGTTTGATATAGTAAGGTCCCGTCTTTCCGTCACGATAAACGACGTTATAAATCGTACGCTTATCGTTCTTCTTAAACACTTGTACGTGAAGTACTCCCTTACCCACAAACACCTTGTCGGCAATTCGGATAACCTTATACTTACCATCGCGGTAGAAGATAATTACATCATCGAGGTCTGAGCAGTTCTGAACGAACTCAGCCTTCTTCAAACCTGTACCAATGAAACCTTCCTGACGGTCAATATATAACTTCTCATTGGCATCAACCACCTTAGCAGCAACGATAGTATCGAAGCTCTTAATCTCTGTACGACGTGGGTGGTCGCTTCCGTATTTCTCTTTTAGGTGTGTGAACCATTCGATAGTGACACGAATCATCTCGCTGAGGTCCTTGTCAATCTCAGCAATCTCTGCCTTAATCTTCTGAATCAATTCGTCAGCCTTATCCTTATTGAACTTCAAAATGCGTTGCATCTTGATTTCCAAAAGGCGGATGATGTCGTCACGTGTCACCTCACGGATAAACGTCTTCTTATAAGGCTCAAGTTTTGAGTCGACGAAGCTTACAACTTCATCAATATCCTTAGCCGTCTCGAATTTACGCTCCTTATAGATACGGTCCTCAATGAAGATGCGTTCAAGAGAGTTGTAGAACAACTGTTCCTCCAATTCATGCTTGCGAATCTCTAACTCTAACTTCAATAAAGCCTTAGTATGTTCGGCAGAATTGCGCAATACATCTGATATAGTCAAGAACTCTGGTTTGTTGTCTCGGATGACACAACAGTTTGGCGAAATGTTTATCTCGCAATCAGTGAAAGCGTAGAGGGCATCAATGGTCTTGTCGCTTGATGTACCTGGAGTAAGATGAAGTTGAATCTCCACCTCCGAAGCAGTCATATCCTCTACTCTGCGAATCTTTAGCTTACCTTTTTCAACAGCCTTCGTAATGGACTCTTGGAGCGTGTTGGCAGTCTTTGTAAAAGGAACCTCACGGATGACGAGGGTTTTATTATCAAGCTTTTCAACCTTTGCGCGCACCTTCAGAACGCCACCACGCTGACCATCATTATACTTTGATACGTCAATGCTACCGCCTGTTGGGAAGTCTGGATAGAGGTGGAATTCCTCACCACGCAGATAGTTTATAGCTGCATCACAGATGTCGTTGAGGTTATGTGGAAGAATCTTGGATGACAAGCCAACCGCAATACCCTCAGCACCCTGTGCCAAAAGCAGCGGGAACTTTACCGGAAGCGTAATTGGCTCTTTGTTTCTGCCGTCGTAAGAAAGTTGCCATTCTGTTGTCTTAGGATTAAAAACCGTCTCTAAAGCAAACTTAGACAGACGCGCCTCAATGTATCGTGGCGCAGCAGCACGGTCACCAGTGAGGATGTTTCCCCAGTTACCCTGCATGTCAATGAGCAGGTCTTTCTGTCCCAACTGCACCAAGGCATCACCAATAGAAGCATCACCATGTGGGTGGAACTGCATCGTATGACCTACGATGTTTGCAACCTTATTGTATCGTCCATCATCCATTCGTTTCATAGAATGGAGAATACGGCGTTGTACGGGCTTCAAACCATCCTCGATATGAGGTACGGCACGTTCCAAGATTACGTAGCTGGCGTAATCTAAGAACCAGTTTTTGTACATGCCAGAGAGGTGGTGCACGGCAGAGGCATCAAACCTATCGGCAGGTTTATAATCGGAATGGGAATCCTGTTCCTGAGTATCTTCCTCAGGAGTAAGTCCGTCCAAGTCTTTTATTTCGTCATCCATATAGTTCTTGTTTTATCACTTAAAGAAGCAAGCTTCATAAGACTGCAAATGTACGAAAAAAAATGCAAATAGGCAAATTATAGCTTGTTCAAGTGTTGGATTTGGTTTTCTGTTTGTTGCACTACTCTTGTTTCACTCGCGTCATAGGCTTTTTCAATCCCAATGGTTGTTATCTTCTGAATAGATAACCCCCTCTCAATGATTGAACTTAGCCTCCGCACCAATGGTGCGGGGCGTCAACACGAGTGGTGCGGAGGCTTAACACCATTCGTGTGGAGCATCAAGACGTCTGTTAAAAAGGTAAGGTAAGCTCATGGTTATCAGCATAATAATACATAGTAAGGCATTGTTTACGAGACAGCATAACTTCATGCAAATCAGAAGTCTGGCTTGTGAATAATCGATTTAGGATAAAGTTTCGTGGTAAACCTATCCTTATTCGGCTAAAAAAGCGTAACTTTGCGGTAAAAATTAAAGGTATAAATAGATTATTATGGCACAAGAGGATGTTTTCAAGAAGATTGTGAGCCATTGTAAAGAGTATGGTTTCGTCTTCCCAAGTAGTGATATTTATGATGGCTTGGCAGCTGTTTATGACTACGGTCAGAACGGTGTTGAGCTGAAAAACAATATCAAGCAGTACTGGTGGCAGTCAATGGTATTGCTGCACAATAATATTGTTGGTATCGATGCCTCTATCTTTATGCACCCGACAGTATGGAAAGCGAGCGGTCACGTTGATGCTTTCAACGACCCATTGATTGATAACCGTGATTCAAAGAAGCGTTATCGTGCTGATAACCTTATTGAGGATCAGATTGGTAAATACGAGGAGAAGATTGAGAAGGAAGTAGCTAAGGCTGCCAAGAAGTTTGGTGACGCTTTCGATGAGGCTAAGTTCCGTGAGACCAACCCACGTGTTCTTGAGAATCAGAAGAAGCGTGATGAACTTCACGTACGCTATACTGAGGCTATGCAGGGACCAGACTTGGAGGCTTTGAAGCAGATTATTCTTGACGAGGGCATCGTTGACCCAATCAGCGGTACAACTAACTGGACAGACGTTCGTCAGTTCAACCTTATGTTCTCAACAGAGATGGGTGCTTCTGCTGAGGCTGCAAGTAAGATTTATCTCCGCCCAGAGACAGCACAGGGTATCTTCGTAAACTTCCTCAACGTTCAGAAGACAGGTCGTATGAAGTTACCATTCGGTATCTGTCAGATTGGTAAGGCCTTCCGTAACGAGATTGTTGCACGTCAGTTTGTGTTCCGTATGCGTGAGTTCGAACAGATGGAGATGCAGTTCTTCTGCCAGCCAGGAACCGAGATGAAGTGGTTTGAGTACTGGAAGAAGCATCGTTTGGCATGGCACGAGGGTCTTGGTATGGGTGATGATAACTATCGTTTCCATGATCATGAGAAGTTGGCTCACTATGCTAATGCGGCAACCGATATTGAGTTCCACATGCCATTTGGCTTCAAGGAGGTTGAGGGTATTCACTCACGTACTAACTTCGACCTTTCTCAGCATGAGAAGTTCTCAGGTCGTCAGGTGAAGTACTTTGATCCAGAGCGTAATGAGAACTATACTCCATACGTCGTAGAAACATCTATTGGCGTTGATCGTATGTTCCTTTCTGTTATGTGTCACAGCTATACAGAGGAGGCACTGGAGAATGGTTCAAGCCGTGTTGTTTTGAAGTTGCCAGAGCCATTGGCACCTGTTAAGTGTGCAGTTCTTCCTTTGGTTAACAAGGATGGTCTGCCAGAGAAGGCACAGGAGATTGTAAACAGTCTGAAGTTCCATTTCAATACACACATGGAGGCTAAGGATTCTATCGGTAAGCGTTACCGTCGTCAGGATGCTATCGGTACTCCATTCTGTGTGACTGTTGATGGTGATACTTTGACAGACAACACAGTTACATTGCGTTATCGTGACTCAATGAAGCAGGAGCGTGTACCAGTTGAGAAACTGCGTGAGATCATTGAAGACCGCGTATCTATCACTGCTCTGCTGAAGAAGATTGATATTGACTAATTAAAAGAAGGATAGCAGAGTCGGCTTTTTAGAATCTAATAGGGTATCAAAGTTCTCTATCGTTTCTAATAATCCCACTCCGCTATCTCTTTCTGATTTAAATAAAAGACTATGACAAAGAATATAAAGACGCTTATTCGCCGTGCTGCAGGTGTCTTCTGCTTGGGCGGAATGATGCTTTCAGCAGGCCTCTTTACCTCATGTACAGAGAAAGATAATACTGTAGAGGAGTTTGCTGATTGGCAGTCGAAGAACGAAACTTATTGGAATAAGCTTTATACTGCAACTCAGCAGAAAATTAAGAGTGGTGATACCTCTTGGAAGATAATACTTAATTATAGTTATCAAAATCAGAAACAGACCTCTGGTTCTGCACTGACTTATAGTCCAGAGGATTATATTATTGCACATGTAGAGCAGGCTGGAGCTGGCACAACAAGTCCGTTGTATTCTGATTCTGTGTCTATGCATTATATGGGTCGCTTGATTCCATCTACGACTTATACATCGGGGCTTATCTTTGATAAGTCATGGTCAAATGATACTTTTAATGCAATAACGTCACGTCCAGCACATAGCTTCATTGGTCTTACTTATAGTTCAGAGGGTAAGGCGGTAAGTCTTGTTGATGGATTTACGACTGCTTTGATGTCAATGCATCGTGGTGATCATTGGACTGTCTATATTCCTCATCAGTTAGGTTATGGTACGAGTGCTTCGGGTACGGTACCAGCTTACTCAACGCTTATCTTTGATCTTCGACTGGTTGATTTCTCTCATCCGGGTACGAAGTTGAAGGATTCATAATCAAGGTATAGCGTCATAGCCTTTTGAAAGGTCGGATTGACCTTTATTCTTATATGTAGGGACACAAGCTCCCGTGTGTTCGGCTTAATAATAACAGCGAACAGACGGGAGTAAGGTCCCTATTTTGCTTTTGATATTTGGAGCATTTCTTGTTAGGAACTTTGGTTTACTAATTCTCTCAAGGTCTCATTATTTATTATTCAGGTTTTCATTATTCATATTTCATTGTTTTCCCGTGCGTATATCTTTTAGTAAATCCGTTGCAGAAAGTCTTCTTGCCAAAATTCGTAGTGGTGAGGTGATGAGCAGGAATGAGAAGTTTAATCTCATTATCCAACTCAGTATCCCATCTATCTTAGCGCAGGTGACAACGGTTTTGATGTTTTATATTGATGCGGGAATGGTGGGTTCGTTGGGAGCTGAACCATCAGCAGCTATCGGACTTGTCGAACCTGCAACATGGCTTTTCTTCTCTTTAGTGAGTGCAGTAACAATGGGTTTTTCTGTTCAGGTTGCTCACTTTATTGGTGCAAACGATTTTCCAAAGGCGCGTGCAGTAATGCGTCATGGTTATGCTTTTGGCTTATGCTTTGCGCTGTTTTTGCTACTTGTCACTTTCCTTATCGGTTCTCGTCTTCCAGTATGGTTGGGAGGCGGTGCTGACATTCAGTATGATGCAACTGTTTATTTCCTTATCTTCTCTCTCATAATTCCTTTTCACCTAATCGAGTATATGTCAGCAGCGATGCTGAAGGTGTCGGGTGATATGCGACGCCCCAGTTTCATGGCGATATTAATGTGTGTGCTGGATGTGATTTTCAACTATTTCTTTATCTTCCCTACGCGTACTATTTCTCTCTTTGGTATGGAGATGACGATGCCGGGTTTGGGTGAAGGTGTGGCTGGTGCAGCACTTGGAAGTCTTTTATCTTTTGTCTGTGTGGCACTTCCATTGGCTTATTATGCAATCTTTCGCAGTCCTATCTTGGCTTGGAAGCAGGATGTTGAACGTTTTGTGTGGCGTTGGCAATATATATGGAATGCGATGAAGATAGGTGCACCGATGGCGTTACAATATCTTCTGATGAATGGTGCACAATTGGTTTCTACCATGATTGTTGCCCCTTTGGGTAACATCGCTATTGCAGCGCATTCGTTTGCGATTACCGCAGAGAGTCTTTGTTACATGCCTGGGCATGGTATTAGTGAGGCTGCTACCACATTAGTAGGGCAGAGTGTAGGTGCAGATAGGCGTGACCTTCACCGTAGTTTCGCATGGATGACGGTTTTACTTGGTATGGTCGTTATGGCGTTTATGGGTGTTATAATGTATATCTTCGCTCCAGAGATGATTGGTTTGCTGTCTCCAGTGGCAGAAATTCAGGCTTTGGGAACTTCTGTCCTTCGTATTGAAGCCTTTGCTGAACCATTTTTCGCTGCTGCTATTGTCGCTTATAGTGTCTGTATAGGAGCAGGAGATACGCTGAAACCTTCATTGATAAACTTGGGTAGTATGTGGCTTATCCGTTTAACGTTAGCTTACGCACTTGCATCACAATACGGTCTTCAAGGTGTGTGGTTTGCAATGGCAGTTGAACTTTCTCTTCGTGGAATGATGTTTATCTTCTATCTTTTCAAGCGTCTTCGACGAACATAACTGTTATAGGGTGAGGGATTAAAATGGGTAGTAGTCTTTCTTATAAAGTCTTTTTTCTTTTTATAAAAATGAAGGATTGCGATTCTTCTTCATGACTGTAATTTACTTCTGATAGTAAGAATAAAGGTTGCATACCCTATACTTCATAGAAACTCTTGGTAAAAACCTACAGTTTTACCCCTAATTTGTGTGGAATATGCGGATAGTTGTATGTTAGTTTCTCCTATATATATAATAAGGTGAAGTGATTCTGCACGATCAATATGTCAAAATAGCAATAAAATATGGTGTAGAATATGTGTTTTAAAATCTATTTTTAAAGGGGAATGTTAAAACGCAAATTTACCTCTTTAGAGATATTTTATTGCCCAAAACAGTTAAAAAGATGTTGAAAAACCACTTTTTTACCTAAAAATTAGATTTTTTTCTATGAAATAATGTAGTCTATTCAAAAAAAGTGCTATCTTTGCACACCGAATATAATTAAGTCGCTAAAATTAACAGAATTAATATTAAGCATTTATGAAAAAGTTTTTGATTGCACTTTCGATGCTCGCTATGGGTATCACAAGTACACAAGCTCAGGTAGCTTACGAGAAGGCTAAGGCATTTGACAATGTTTACCTCGGCGTAGAGGGTGGTGTTATGGCTCCTCTTGATCTCAGTCGTGTAACTCCTCTTAACGCTGCAGCTGGTCTTAAGCTCGGTAAGCAGTTCAGCCCAGTTTATGGTGCTAACCTCGAGGGTCTTGCATTCTTTGGTGACAACCGTTGGCAGACTGGTTCTTTAGGTTTCTCTAACAGTCACACAATTGTTCGTGCCATCAACCTCGGTTTGAATGGTACTGTAAACTTCACAAACCTTTTCTGCGAGTACAACCCAGATCGTCGTTTCGAGGTAGGTGCTGAGGCAGGTATCGGTTACTGGATCACTTATGGTGACAAGCACATCATTCAGACTTCTAACACTGGTGATGATACAGAGTTGACAGCTAAGACTGGTCTTACTTTCGCTTACAACCTTGGTGAGAAGAGAGCATGGCAGCTTTATGTAGAGCCAGCTGTTCTCTGGAACCTTACACATGGTCCTGGCGATGCTGTTCAGTTTGGTAAGCACGCAGCTCAGCTCGGTCTCTTCGTAGGTCTTAACTACAAGTTCAAGACTTCTAACGGTACTCACAACTTCAAGGTTTGGAACGTTGGTGAGTTGAACGATGAGATTAACTCTCTCCGTGATCAGCTTAACGCTAAGCCAAAGGAGGTTGTTAAGGAGGTTGAGGTTGTTAAGGAAGTTATTAAGGAGGTTCCTGCACAGACAACTCAGACTCTCTGCATTGACAACTTGGTATTCGTAACATTCGCTCAGGGTAAGTACTTCCTCACAAACGAGGCTAAGAAGGCTCTTGATGATGTTAAGGCAGGTCGTCACGTACAGATCGTAGGTACAGCTTCTCCAGAGGGTCCAAAGGCACTCAACGATCGCCTTTCTCAGAACCGTGCAGACGTTGTTGCTAAGTATCTCCAGAGCCGTGGTGTCATCGTTGATGAAGCTAAGGGTCAGGGTGTACAGGGCGTAACTTCTAACCGTTTGGCTGTTGTTTACGTTAAGTAATTAAGCTACCAATTAGCTAACCTTAATAAGGTTGGTTGACTGAAATAATAAACAGGGATGAATCTTTAAGGTTTGTCCCTGTTTTTTTATGTCTTATTTTATTCGTTTCTTACCTAATTATACTTTATTTATCTGTGTAAGAAAAAATATATCGAGCTGTGAAACAGAGCTTCATTTGTAAATTAGACCTTAAATAATAGAATACCTCTCTGTTTTATTTTGCCCTTTAATCTATTTAGCGTACCTTTGCATTGTTTTCATGTTATTCGATAATGTCAAAGGAAAATAGATTCGACCTTTTAAATAAAATACAATCACCTGCAGATTTGCGCAAGTTGTCTTTGGATGAATTGCCAAAGTTATGCCAGCAATTGCGGGAGGATATCATTGAAGAGGTTGCCGTTAATCCGGGTCATCTTGGTTCAAGCTTAGGCGCGACAGAGATAACGGTGGCATGTCACTATGTATTTAATACTCCAGAAGACCGTATCGTGTGGGATGTCGGTCATCAAGCGTACGGTCATAAGATTCTAACGGGTCGCCGTGAGAACTTCTGTAATAACCGTAAATTAAATGGTTTGATGCCATTCCCTTCCCCTTTCGAGAGTGAGTATGATACGTTTACTTGTGGTCATGCCTCTAACTCTATCTCGGCTGCCTTGGGCATGGCTGTTGCTTCTAATCTCATGAAGCAGCAACGTCATGTCGTTGCTATTATTGGTGATGGCGCCATGAGTGGTGGCTTGGCTTTTGAGGGTTTAAACAATGTTTCCAGCCAACCAAATGACTTGCTTATCATTCTTAATGACAATGATATGTCTATTGATAGGGCTGTGGGTGGAATGGAACAATACTTGTTGAAACTCGATACCAATGAAACATACAATCGTTTGCGCTTTAAGGCTTCGCAATGGTTGCATGATAAAGGTCTGCTAAATGATGAGCGTCGTAAGGGCTTATTGCGTTTTAATAATGCTCTTAAGTCAGCCTTAGCACATCAGCAGAATATGTTCGAGGGAATGAATATTCGTTACTTCGGACCATTTGATGGTAATAATGTTGGTGAATTGGTTCGTATCCTTCGTCAGTTAAAGGATATGAAGGGACCAAAGTTACTTCATTTACATACCAAGAAGGGTAAGGGATACGAACCAGCTGAGAAGAGTGCTACGGTATGGCATGCTCCTGGTAAGTTTGATCCAGAGACAGGTAAGCGTATAGTGCAAGATTGCAGCAATGAACCACCTAAGTTCCAAGATGTATTTGGAAAGACATTGTTAGAACTTGCAAAGAAGAATCCTCGCATTGTAGGTGTCACGCCAGCTATGCCAACAGGTTGTTCTATGAATATAATGATGGATGCTATGCCTGAGCGCTCCTTTGATGTTGGTATTGCTGAGGCACATGCAGTCACCTTCTCAGCTGGTATGGCAAAGGATGGTTTACAACCGTTCTGTAATATTTATAGCGCCTTCTCACAGCGTGCATACGATAGCATTATCCATGATGCAGCTATACTCAACCTTCCAGTAGTTCTTTGTTTAGATCGTGCTGGCTTGGTGGGTGAAGACGGTGCAACACATCATGGTGCTTTTGATATGGCTTTCTTGCGGCCAATTCCTAATCTTACGATAGCTTCTCCGATGGACGAGCGTGAACTTCGTAGATTGATGTTTACAGCACAGTTGCCCGATAAGGGTTCCTTTGTGATTCGTTATCCACGTGGGAATGGTGTTTTAACCGATTGGGAATGCCCATTGAAAGAGGTAGAAGTGGGAACGGGACGTCGTCTTCATGATGGTTGGGATGTAGCTGTCTTGAGTATCGGACCTATTGGCAATGATGTTGAAAAGGCTATTAATCTGATAGAGAGTGCTGAGTCACCAAACGCTGAAAGCGCCTGTCCATCAATAGCACACTATGATATGCGTTTCTTGAAGCCATTGGATGAGAAGCTTCTTGAGGAGGTTGCAAGCCGTTTCTCACGTATCATAACGATAGAGGATGGTGTACGTAATGGTGGATTAGGTTCTGCTGTAACAGAGTGGATGAGCGATCATGGTTATACACCACAGATTACTCGTATGGGTATGCCTGACCATTTTGTAGAACAGGGAACGGTACAGCAGTTGCGTGAAATCTGTGGAATAGATATTGAGAGTATCAAGAAAGAGCTAACTAAGGCTAACTGATATATTATCACTCATCATCATTTAAACGAAAAAGAAGAAGAAATGAAAATAATTATAGCAGGCGCATACGCCATAGGAACCTATTTGGCGAAATTGCTTTCTCGTAATATGCAAGATATCGTACTTATGGATGAGAATCCAGAGAATCTGGAGAAAATCAGTAGTGAGTATGACTTGCTAACCATGGAATGTTCACCCACAAATATAAAGGGACTGAAAGAAGCAGGTGTGGAACATACCGACCTCTTTATTGCTGTTACTCCAAGTGAATCAGCTAATATCGCATCTTGTGTTATGGCACATCAGTTGGGTGCGAAGAAGACTGTTGCACGTGTGGACAATCCTGAGTATGTTGAAGAACATAATAAGGAATTGTTCCGTCAGATGGGTATTAGTGATATTATTTATCCAGAGATACTTGCTGCAAAAGATATCATCAATGGTTTGAAGATGTCATGGGTACGCCAACGTTGGGATGTGCATGATGGTGCTTTGGTGATGTTGGGTATTAAACTGCGTGAGACGTGTGAGATACTCGACCAACCTTTGAAGGATATCTGTGGACCAGATGATCCTTATCATGTCGTTGCTATCAAGCGTAATGATGAGACAATTATCCCTGGTGGTAATGATACCTTGCAGTTATATGACTTGGCTTATTTTATGACCACAAAGCAGTATATTCCGTATATTCGTAAGATTGTTGGTAAGGAACATTATGTCGATGTACAGAATGTAATCTTTATGGGTGGTGGTAAGACTGCAGCACGTGCTGTAAAGATGCTGCCAGAATATATGAATGCGAAGATTATTGAACAGAAGCCTACTCGTTGCGAGATTCTTAATGATATCTTCAGTGAAGACAGACTGGTTATCAATGGCGATGGTCGTGATATTGGTTTGTTGCAGGAGGAGGGAATCCGTCATACACAAGCTTTTGTGGCATTGACTTCAAATGCAGAAACGAATATTCTTGCCTGTCTTACGGCTAAACGACTTGGTGTTCGCAAAACTGTTGCATCAGTAGAGAACTTTGATTACGTGAATACAGCTGATGGACTTGACATTGGTACGATTATCAATAAGAAAGCACTTGCAGCCAGTCATATCTATCAGATGATGCTTGATGCAAATGTAGCAAATGTGAAGTTCCTTATGTCTATCAATGCTGATGTGGCTGAGTTTGTGCCAAGCCCTGAGTCAAAAATCACTCGAAAGGCGGTAAGAGATTTAAATCTTCCGAAGGGAGTAACGATTGGTGGACTCGTAAGAAGCGGAGAGGGAATGCTTGTATCTGGTAATACACAGATTGAAGCAGGCGACTCTGTTGTGGTGTTCTGTTATAATGCTGATATGAAAAAGGTGGAAAAATTATTTATTTAACCATGCTTAATCTGAAACTTATTTCCAAGATTCTTGGCTCTCTATTATGGATAGAGGGTGTACTGATGCTTCTTTGTCTGTTAGTGTCATTGATATATTATGGTGTTGACATCCTGCCATTCGTGTGGAGTATTCTCATAACGGTAGGTGCTGGTATTGTTTTCCGATTGTTAGGCCGTCATGCAGACAACCTCTTAGGACGTCGTGATGCCTATTTCGTAGTAACGATATCTTGGATACTCTTTACGCTCTTTGGTACACTTCCGTTTATACTTAGTGGCTATATCGGGAGTTTCACAGATGCATTCTTTGAGGCTATGTCAGGTTTTACAACGACTGGTGCAACGATTATAGACTATCCTGAATATCTACCAAAGGGACTCCTTTTTTGGCGTTCGTTGACACAGTGGATTGGTGGCTTAGGTATTGTATTCTTTACCATAGCCATCCTTCCTTCTATGGTGGGCGGTTCGGTAAAGGTATTTGCTGCCGAAGCAACTGGTCCTATTAAAAGTAAATTACACCCACGACTGAGCACAAGTGCCAAGTGGATTTGGATTGTTTATGTGGTTCTGACAATCGCTTGTATCTTCTCTTATAAGCTATGTGGTATGGGATGGTTTGATGCTTTCAACTATTCTATGACCAGTACGGCAACGGGTGGATTCTCAACAGAGAGCGGTTCTATAGCAACCTTTCACTCTCCGGCGGAAGAATATGTCTGTGCATTGTTTTGCTTCCTTTCTGGTGTCAACTTCACATTGTTGTATGCCTCAGTGGTAGGATTGGATATCAAGAAGTTATTAAAGAATAGTGAGTTCCGTTTCTATACGATTATGGTACTCTCATTTGCAATCTTTATTGCTTTTGAACTTGTTTATCGTAACCATTATGATATAGAGCGCGCTTTCCGTTGTGCCCTCTTTCAGGTGATTTCCTTTATAACAACGACAGGACTATTCAGCGACGATGCTGCCAAGTGGCCTCATGTAACATGGGTTGTTTTAGCTGCATGTATGTTCCTCGGTGGCTGTTCGGGTTCTACCAGTGGTGGTGTCAAAAGTATTCGTGGAGTGATGTTGTTGAAGGTAGTACGTAATGAGTTTCGTCAAATTCTGCATCCTAACGCCGTCTTACCAATGAAGATTGATGGTGTGAATATCCCACAGGCAAAACGTGTAACGCTTTTGGGCTTTATCGGTCTTTATCTTATTTTGACACTCTTCTGTGCCTTTACGATGATTGCTTTTGGTATTGATAATACAAATGCTATTACGATTACATTGAGTTGTTTGGGTAATGTCGGTCCGACTTTGGGTATGGAGATTGGTCCTACAATGTCATGGGCACAGTTGCCAGACTTTGCAAAGTGGATTTGTTCCTTCCTTATGCTCGTAGGTCGTTTGGAACTGTTTACAGTCTTGGTGCTCTTCTCGCCTGCTTTTTGGAAGGAAAACTAAGGTAGGTAAAAGCCTGAGTTTGGGTTATAGTTCTATCTATATTGATACCTTCTAAAGGCTTTTAGCATTCCTTTATTTCCAACGATGGTGAATTATTTTCATGAAAAGAAATATTTATTTTCACGAAAGAAAATATTTCTTTTCATGAAGAAAAATGTTTATTATCGTGAAAGTAAAGTGTTGATAGCTGAAAATACTTTCAATCTTCCCTAACTTCTCTTTTAGTTATATAGCGTATTATATGTTATCAAAAGCACTTTATTTTGTCTACAAACAGGGGGTAAATTCTTTAAAATAAATAACATAAACTATCATACAACTTTCTTATTACTCTTTTAACAGTAATTGTGTTGGAAATAAGTTGATAATGTGTAAATTTGTGACCAATAAACTTAAATATAATAACCAAAACGTACTATAAATGAAAAAGAACAAACTATTGATTTTATTTGTTGCACTTATAGCAACATTGTCATTTTCTTCTTGTTTGAATGACGATTATGATGAACAGGCAAAACGCAACCGCCCAACAGTAGAAGAGTTGAGGGCTGCAAGCCATACTATTCAAGGCCTTTATCATGGTAAACTTTCGAGATATGGCCTAAACGAACGGGAACAACTTGAAAGAAAAGATTCTGTGAATACTACTTGGGAAATCAAAGATGACACAACACTTATTATCAAAAATATCCCAACTAAGATGTTGACCGCAAGTATTATTGATACTGATTTGAAGCAAGCTATCGAGGCTTTGCCAAATCAGGAAATCAAATGTGCTATTAGCGTGTTCAGCGTGAAACCAATCCTCTTTTATATTGCTCCTTATCGTTTGGACTTAGGCAAGGTTACTTATGGGGGTAAAACTCATGATGTAGCTATAGCTTTCCTTTTCAAGGCTGATTATACCTATGGAGGTTATGATGCAGATCGTAAGGTGCTTGCAACTCGTCTTTTAGAGGGTGGACTGGTGATTGACGGTGTTCTTGATAAGTCTGTTAGTAAGGGTGCTGATTATTTCTTCCTTGCTTCTGAACCAAGAGTATAAGTTTTATAAAACAGTATAAGCAAAAGCCCGGGAACATCTATTCGGATGTTTCCGGGTTTGTTTTTCTATGATATAAGAAGATACTTGTTGTTTCATCTGATAGTGTATAGTAGTAGTATAGGGAAAGTCTAAAAGGTATGTGAAGCTGTGGAAAATGATAAATAAGAAAGGTGGTTTCTGTCTATTAATTTATTGTTTTGACAATATTGCAGAGTCTTTCTGCCATTCTGTCAGTCTGTCTCTGTTGGCACATCATTTGTCTAATTATTGGCGAATGACGCCGTCAGTAACAGCAGTAGATGATGTAAGTCTGATGATACTGTGATAGACAAGCGTCAATATTGAAAACGAAATAATAATAAAAAAAAGAATATACAATTATGGGAAAGATTATTGGAATTGACTTAGGAACAACAAACTCTTGTGTTGCTGTATTTGAAGGTAATGAGCCAGTGGTAATCGCTAACAGTGAGGGTAAGCGTACTACACCTTCTATCGTTGGCTTCGTTGAGGGCGGTGAGCGTAAGGTGGGTGATCCTGCTAAGCGTCAGGCTATCACAAACCCAGAGAAGACTGTTTACTCTGTTAAGCGTTTCATGGGTGAGACTTACGAGCAGTGTCAGAAAGAGGCTGAGCGTGTACCATTCAAGGTTGTTAACGAGGGTGGTTATCCACGTATTCAGATTGACGACCGTAAATATACTCCACAGGAGATTTCTGCAATGGTATTGCAGAAGATGAAGAAGACCGCAGAGGACTATCTCGGTCAGGAAGTGACAGATGCAGTTATCACCGTACCAGCATACTTCTCTGACTCACAGCGTCAGGCTACTAAGGAGGCTGGTCAGATTGCAGGTCTTAACGTACAGCGTATCGTGAATGAGCCTACTGCTGCAGCGCTTGCTTACGGTGTTGACAAGGCTAATAAGGATATGAAGATTGCTGTATTCGACCTTGGTGGTGGTACATTCGATATCTCTATCCTTGAGTTCGGTGGCGGTGTGTTCGAGGTACTTTCTACGAATGGTGATACTCACCTTGGTGGTGACGACTTCGATCAGGTTATCATCGACTGGCTCGCTGATGGTTTCAAGTCTGAGGAGGGTATCGACTTGAGAAAGGATCCAATGGCAATGCAGCGTTTGAAGGAGGCTGCTGAGAAGGCTAAGATTGAGTTGTCAAGCTCTTCTTCTACAGAGATTAACCTGCCTTATATCACAGCTGAGGGCGGTGTTCCAAAGCACTTGGTAAAGACTTTGACTCGTTCACAGTTTGAGCAGTTGGCACACAACCTCATTCAGGCTTGTCTTGTTCCTTGCCAGAACGCTATCCGTGATGCTAAGTTGCAGACATCAGATATCGATGAGGTTATCCTGGTAGGTGGTTCAAGCCGTATTCCTGCTGTGCAGACATTGGTAAAGAACTACTTCGGTAAGGAGCCTTCAAAGGGTGTTAACCCTGATGAGGTGGTTGCTGTTGGTGCAGCTATTCAGGGTGCTATCCTTAACAAGGAGAGCGGTGTGGGTGATATCGTATTGCTCGACGTAACTCCTCTTACCCTCGGTATTGAAACTATGGGTGGTGTGATGACAAAGCTCATCGAGGCTAACTCTACCATCCCTTGCAAGAAGAGCGAGGTGTTCTCTACTGCAGCCGATAACCAGACAGAGGTTACTATCCACGTTCTGCAGGGTGAGCGTCCAATGGCAGCACAGAACAAGTCTATCGGTCAGTTCAACCTGACAGGTATTGCTCCAGCTCGTCGTGGTGTGCCACAGATTGAGGTAACATTCGACATCGATGCTAACGGTATCCTCAATGTATCTGCTAAGGATAAGGCAACAGGTAAGGAGCAGAGCATCCGCATCGAGGCTTCAAGTGGTTTGAGCGAGGAGGAAATCAACCGTATGAAGGCTGAGGCTGAGCAGAATGCTGCAGCTGATAAGGCAGAGCGTGAGAAGATTGACAAGCTGAATCAGGCTGACTCAATGATCTTCACCACTGAGAACTTCTTGAAGGACAATGGTGACAAGATTCCAGCCGATCAGAAGTTAGGCATCGAGTCTGCTCTCCAGCAGCTCCGTGATGCTCACAAGTCAGCTGACGTTGCAGCCATCGACACAGCTATCAACAACCTCAACACCGTTATGCAGGCAGCATCACAGCAGATGTACAGCCAATCAGGTGCACAGGGTGGTCCTCAGCCAGGCGCAGACGCTGGTCAGCAGGAGCAGCCAAAGCAGGATGACACCATCCAAGATGCAGACTTTGAGGAAGTGAAGTAAAGAAGATTATAACTATATTACAACAAAAGAGAGGAACTCTAATATTCTTCTCTTTTGTTTTATCCAACCTAAACAAT
The DNA here is from genome assembly GCF_003609775.1 of Prevotella melaninogenica. Lineage (NCBI taxonomy): Bacteria > Pseudomonadati > Bacteroidota > Bacteroidia > Bacteroidales > Prevotellaceae > Prevotella > Prevotella melaninogenica. Next base: position 1,347,249 of record NZ_AP018049.1, on the reverse strand, counting down.
GAAAAAAGAGAATATCTTAAAGCAGGTAGTACTGCAAGAGTATGGAGAAAAGAAGCACTCGAAACTTACTAAGAGTCAGTTATCACTTTCACCTGAGCATTATTCTGAGGTGAAGAGTATGTACAAAGAATTAGGAGGAACACAGGAAGATCCTCCTTTAACTTTTGGTCCATGGGATATCTCAACCCCTAAGTTTATAATAGAATTAGATGAAGAGAATCATTTCAATAAATATAGATATAAAACATTAAACTCTGCCATTTATCAAGAAATAAAAGGTTTCCGTTTAGATGAATATATGTGTTTCTGTGAACTATACCAGTCTCGTTGCCGTAAGCATGGAGGATTTTGGAAAAATAATTCATCAGAGATGTTGTTTGTAAAAAGTGATGATAATGGATGCTTAGATGGGGCTGGAAGTTCACGATGGAGGCAGCGTGCTTTTTATGATTTTCTAAGGGATGTTACTGGAGTTATAAGCGGAATTCCTGTTATCCGTTTATCTATTTATCAAACATTTAAGGGTAAGAAAGTCCAAGATATTATAGAGTCCAAAGATAAAGCTATGATTTTAGATTTGGTAAGGACGACAGTCGATGAGTGGATGTAGGAATCACTTTGAAGAAGAATATCCTATGACCCTTGAAGAATACAACCAATTATCCTACGATTATGAACACAGCGCTGGCACTCACTGCGAGAAAGTCAGCCAGTGTTTGCGGCATACAGCCTACACGTTGCTCGAAATGAGCACGAGGGAATATTATATATTGTGAATTCTTATGTTGAAATTTCTATAAATGATATATATACTACACTAAGTTTGAAAACTGTTTGCTGTCATTTTTAACATTTGCGGTATTTGATTGATTTATAAAGTGTTATAAGTCGTGAGTGGATGATAGGAGTGACAGCAAAATAAAAATAATCCGTGAAAAACTTGACAAGGGGTATCTCTGTGTTGTATCTTTGCACGCAGATATTAGGAAGAGCAACGGCACGCAAGGCGTGATATTCTACAAACTAACAGCATCTTCCTTTTGTTTTATTCTTAAATCATTCTATTTATGTTTACAGATTTTTCTAACATGCCCAAAGATTGGGCAGTGTGCTTTATGCACGATTGTATTCTCAAAGAGCAGTGCCTGCGCTATTATGTGGGTAAGACACTTCCAGTTAGCCAACACTCGGCATTGACCGTTCTTCCCTCTGCTCGTTCTGGCAATAGCTGTAAGGAGTTTCACACAATGAAGACAGAACGATTGGCGTGGGGATTCTCGCATCTTTTTGATGATGTAAAGCATAGTGACTACCGCTCTCTACGTCGTGCTCTGGAGGACCATTTCGGCAGTCGCTTTGTCTACTATCGTTATCATCGGGGGATTAACAAACTGAGTGAGGGCGAGCAGCAATGGATTAATGAGCTTTTCCTGCGTTATGGCTATGCCGCCCCACGTGTTTATGACAATTATCAAACGAGCTGGGAGTATTAGGGATTAAGGGATTAAGGAGTGAAAGGGAGTGAGAGGAGTTAAGACATTAGCGTGTTTGGAAGAGTGGGGTAGTTCTTCTTGGAGTAAAGGAGTTGGGTTAGTTGACTGTTAGTGGTGTCTTATTTATTTGGTGTTAACGCTCCGCACATCTTGTGTTAATGCTCCGCACGTGTGGTGCTGTAGACAGGATAAGGAAAGACATAGTAACAGTTTAACTCTTCTATGGCTCATCAGACAGAATGACAAAAGGTCAGATAAGAAAAGACATAGTAACAGTTTAACTTTTCTATGGCTTATTAGCCAGAATGACACAAGGTCAGATAAGAGAAGACATAGTAACAGTTTGACTTTTCTATGTCTCATTAGACAGAATGACATAAGGACAGATATTAGAAAGACATAATAACAGATTAACCTTTTCACTCTTTCTTCTTTCTCACAAGCAACTTGTTAACTTGTCAACTTGTAAATTTCAAAACTTATGCAGTATAAGAATCTTAAGAACATTAAAGCTGAAAATCAGCGAAAGCGACAGTCGGATAGACTTAAAAATGATATTACTCGTCGTCTGCTCAACTATCTTGAGCGGAAGTATGAAATGCGGTATAACACCGCCTTGGGCTGTACGGAAATCCGAAAGGTAGGGAGTAACGAACCTTTTGTGCCAGCGGATGAACGTATGCGCAATACTATCGCCATCAAAGCACGTCTTGATGGTATTGATGTGTGGGACAAAGATATCCGACGATACACGGAGTCGGACTTTGTCAAGGTTTTTAATCCTGTGGACGACTTCCTCAATAGTCTGTGTGGGCGATGGGATGGAAAGGATCATATCAAGGCTTTGGCAGACTGTGTTCCTAATGACAATACACGGTGGACAGACTGGTTTCACACGTGGTTTCTTGCAATGGTGGCACAATGGATGGGCTTAGATAATGCACATGGCAACAGTGTGGCACCGCTACTCATCTCACGGCAGGGCTATAGGAAGTCTACCTTCTGTAAACGTTTGCTGCCCGAAATGTTGCAGTGGGGCTATAATGACAACCTTGTCATCAGTGAGAAACAGAATACGCTGAGGGCTATGACACAGTCGCTGCTGATAAACATTGATGAGTTCAATGCCCTGTCGGCAAAGACGCAAGACGGTTTTTTGAAGAATGTCATGCAGCTTGCAAGTATCAAACTCCGTCAGCCTTATCGTCAGCAGCAGCTTACGTTGCCACGTGTTGCCTCTTTCATTGCTACGGCAAACGTTTCGGATGTCTTTAGCGATCCCAGTGGCTGTCGCCGTTTTATTGCAGTCACGCTGACTGGTCCTATTTGCTTGCCCGAGCACATAGACTATAAGCAACTCTATGCGCAGGCTGTTGCTGAATTAGATAGCGGTAGGCGTTATTGGTTTGATGAGACTGATACCCAAGAGATTATGGCAAACAACGTGCAGTATCAACAGCGCACTCCTGCTGAGGCTCTCTTCTTCGAGTGCTTTTCCATCCCTAAGGACTTGATGAAGGGTGCTTATATGACAGCCGCCTCGATCTTTAGTCTTCTTCGCCAGCGATACGGCAGTCAGCTACACCTGACAAGCCTCTCCCATTTCGGTCGTGTCCTTGCCAACATCCCGAACCTCCACAGTAAACATTCTTCGCATGGCACAGAGTATTTGGTCACAGTGCGTAGTAGCCTTGGCCAGTCTGTCTCTTCCATCTTAAATCGTTAGTTGTTATCCGAATAAACTTTCAAAGTTGCTGTCACTGCCGTCACACTTCAACGTGCTATAAGTAGTTTATAATCTGTCAGTTGCGTGAAGTCTTAAAAGTGACAGCAACTAAAAACAAAGCTATGTTAGCTCTATTGACATTCAGCATGAATAGTTTTTTGTAAAAAACCTTTTCTCTTTATTCTTTATATAAATATTTTATATTATATTTGCAAGGAGTTACCCATGTTAATGGGAAGTGTAACTAAAAACTCATCTATAAAAGAGCGCAAGGAAGGACACTATATATTTTCTTGTTCGTAAATGGCGATAAAGTGTGAGGATATTTAATATCTAAGTTACAAAGTGTTCTAAGTCTTGCTGCTATGAATAAGATAAAAGCTACAAAACTGATAAGATGAAAAAAGAAGTAATTCAAGAATTATACAATGGCTTTGAAGCTGTGGCTGTAGAGGTCGAGGGGATTGAATGTTGGAGTGCACGCGAACTCCAGCTGCTTTTGGGTTATTCGAAATGGGAGAATTTCTCGAAAGTAATAGATAAAGCCAAAATTGCCTGTGAAAATGCAGGGAGTTTGGTTTCTGACCATTTTCCTGACGACAGGAAAATGGTTAATCTTGGTTCTGGGTCAGAAAGAGAGATTGATGATATTCTCTTAACTCGCTATGGCTGTTACCTAATTGCACAAAATGGTGACCCACGTAAAGAACAGATAGCATTTGCACAAACCTATTTTGCGATGCAGACACGTAAGGCTGAGTTAATAGAGCAAAGGCTATTGGAGATAGAACGTGTGAAAGCACGTACAAAGCTGCAAGAGACTGAAAAACATCTATCTGGTATTCTTTATGAACGAGGTGTCGATAGTAAAGGCTTTGCTGTAATCCGCTCTAAAGGAGATCAGGCATTGTTTCGCTTAAGTACAGCACAAATAAAAAAGAAGATGGGGGTCCTGCAAGTAGACCTGTTGCTGATTTCCTACCGACTATCAGTATTAAAGCGAAGGATTTTGCAGCTGAAATGACTAATGTCAATGTGCAGCAAAAGGACTTATATGGAGAAGGTCAAATCAGTAATGAACATATTGAGAATAATAAAGCTGTTCGGCAAATGATGATTCAACGTGGAATTATACCAGAGAATCTGCCTCCTGCAGAAGACGTTAAAAAGGTAGAAAGGAGGTTGGTGAGTGAAGAAAAGAAAGCTCTAATAAATAATCGAGGAAAAGATACGCATAAAGGATGAGAACTTGTAATTTCTTAATCCTATATCTTTGCGAAAGAAGAATTACAAGAGAAGGACGATAAAGAATACTCCGAATACATTTCAATAGTATTGAAAGAAATTCATCAAGACCCTTTACGTAAGAGAAATAAGGTCAAAGATGAAGTATCATTAAAAGAAGGTTATCCTACATTAAATCTAATCTCTAAATTAGAAGAGTTAATAAAGATAATAGTAAATAATAAAAGTATAGATTAAAAAACACTAATTTCAGATTATAAAAAATGGACACAAGAGTTTATTATGGCGAATACACACTGAAGCATTGGATAGAGTTGATGCTTAAAAAGAACATTATTCTTCCCAAATACCAAAGGAGTTTTGTTTGGGAAAAGAAGGATGTTCAGCGCCTTATACAATCGTTGGAAAATGGACAATTTGTTCAGCCAATTACAATTGCTTATGCCAATGAAGGAAATATAATCTTAGATGGTCAGCAGCGTTTGACATCTATATTGCTGTCTTATCTTGGCTATATGCCAAATAAGGAAAAATTCGATGAGTCTTATTCTTTTGCTGATGGCGATGATAGCTCAGAAGACATGCCAGAGAAGAAGTCTATAAGATGGACTTTTCAAGAATTATTGCAAAAAGATAGTAATACGAAAGAAGAGATAAAGAAGCAATTGAACAATGACGATAGATATGAGATAATAGCTATTTCTTTGAATGATGATTTTTTTGAAAAAACGTTTTTAGGCTTTTCGTACATAATACCTAATACTACTAATACTAGTGAAATTCAAAAGTTTTTTTCAACCTTGTTCCGAAATATAAATTATTTAGGAAGAAAGTTATCTTCTTTAGAAAGTAGACGATCTTTGTATTATATGGATACAGAAAAAGAAAATTACTTTGAAGGTAAAATATTAAATGGCGATATTAAAGAGGATGTTCTATGTAATATTAAAATAATTGAGAAGATGGTTCCTTCTCCAATTGACTTTGCACGATATTTGGCTGTCCTCTCACAATTTTATGGATTACAAAATTCAAATAAAATTCTTGTAGGGTACTCAGCGTATAATTCTCGTGAGAACTATATTGCTGATTATGTTTCATATATTTTACAATTAGAACAAGAAAGTAGAACAGATAAATTTAATGCTTTTAAATTTGATGATGTTTTTCCTAATGGTGGTTTTATAGATCGGTTTGTAAAATTAAGAAGTTGGATACAAGAAAACAAGAATAATTTTAATCTTGATGAAAAGAAAGATGCGTTTACGTCATGGGTAGATGCTGATTACTGGCTATTTGGATTGATATATTGGATAGTGTTTAAAAATAAAAGCATAACTTCTGATAAGACCCTAATAGATAAGATAAGTACGGAGATTTCTAGTAAAAAGAGCAGTGAATATTATTCAAAGACTCCGAATCTTTTGAAGCATTTGAGAGAAAGATTAAAAGTTTCTATTCAAATTTATGAAGAGTATGCGAACTAATCAACATCAACTATTTATACAAACTCCCATACTCGATATACTCAGAGATACAGTAACCTCTTGTCGAGCTATTGGAGATGGTATTGAGACCCAACCTTTATGTGAATATATTTTACAGACTACTTTTCTCAAAATGACTGGTGCATCTGAACAGAAATTGAAATGTATTTGTTGGGAGATGGCAACAAATGATTATGAGTATAGATATCAGATGCTGACTGATAAAATGGGAGAATGCTCGAATTACAAAGATAAACAGAAGATATTTAAAGAGATGCAAGATGTTATTAGACGGATTGCACTAGATCAAATCAATGAGCCTGCCTTTGGGGAACAATATAGAGAAAACTTAGTAAATGATATCAATAGTAATATTACTAGTATTGTTGATAAGTCACTTATAGGTGTAGTTAAAGAAAAAGATTTTCTACTTTTTAAGGCAAGTCCAAATATAATTAATAAAGATTCTTTTGCAATCTATGATAATGGGAAGATTTCATTTCTCGGAAATGACTTACAAGATTTCTACAATAATGTAGTTTATCGGCACCGAAATCGTTATGCCCACAATTTGAGATCATACCAAGAGAATCTTCCATCTCTATCAGGGCTAAAAGATGGGATTTATGAAAAGGAAAACTATTTCACAATGCTGTCAATATTAATCCTTATGGATGAATTGTACATGAAACTCTATGGTATTTATACAAATTGCCTTAAAGAGGTTAAATGATAAGAATGGCGATAACATCCAAGATGATTTCTAATCAATACTACTCAATTTGAGGAAACATTTTTGTACCATAAGAATGTAATTCTTTGATTATCAGTATAGGATATATTTGATAAAAAGGCTATTCATACATGTAAAGAAAACCCGCAGCAACTGGATGGTTGCTGCGGGTTGTATTTGAAATATGATAAGGTGAGAAAGCCTACATCACAACGTCAACTCAACAATATAATCAATGTCGGTGGGGACGGTGTCAAAGTTGAGGGTGATGCCGTTGCCAGTCTTTGTGAAGTTGACACGCTTGTTAGTGCCAAAGACGGTGGCAGACTTGATTTTGTGGTTACCAGTAGGGATGAAGAGGCTGGAGTCCATACAGTTTAGGATGTGGATGTAGAGTTTGTTACCACGCTGTGTACTTACACCCCATTCGTGTGGACCAACGATGCCGCCACGAGTGCCGTAGATGGTTTCACCATATTTGTTCAGCCATTCACCGATGGCCTGAAGGCGGTTGAGGGCAAGTTCGGGAAGGGCACCACCTGGCTCTGGACCGATGTTGAGCAGGAGGTTGGCATTCTTACCAGCAGCACGAACAAGCATCTGAATCAGCTCCTTTGGTGATTTGTAGAGAGTATCGGTGATGTTGTACCCCCAATGCTCGTTGATGGTCTGGCATGACTCCAATGGCAGACGGCTGATGCTCTGTCCAGACAGTCCAGCCTTGTTCTCACCCGGTAGGTCACGTTCAAAGATCTGAATGTCCTCACCAGGGAAAGGAGTCTGATGATGGTTGTTAGCAATGAGGCACTGTGGCTGTAGCTTATGAATCAAAGCATACTGCTCCTCCAACTGCCAATCGAAAGGTTTTGCGTCGTTGTCATGATCCCACCAACCATCAAACCAGATTGCACCTACTTTCCCATAGTTTGTGAGCAATTCTGTCAGCTGCGTGTTCATAAACTTGTAATAGCTTGGCCAGTTAGCCTTCTCTTTTGGACGACCCGTTCCAGTTCCCGTTCTACCCACTGGATAGTCCTCACGTCCCCAGTCGAGGTGTGAATAATAAAGATGCAGCTTTATGTCGTGTCGTTTGCAGGCATCAGCCAATTCTTTGATAATATCACGCTTGAAAGGTGAACCGTCAACAGAGTTATAAGTACTGGTAGCAGTCTTATAAAGCGAGAAACCATCGTGGTGACGAGTGGTAATCGTGATATACTTTGCACCAGCAGCCTTGATAGCCTTAATCCAAGCATCTGCATCAAACTCCGAAGGATAGAAAGTTTTAGCCAACTTAGGGTATTCCTTGTAGTTGATATCCCTATTGGTCATAATCCATTCGGTTGTACCCATCATTGAGTAGAGTCCCCAATGCAGGAAGATACCGAACTTATCGTCTTGGAACTGTTCGCGCGCTTTGAGATTCTCTGCCGTTGGCTGGTAAGTCTCCTGTGCCATGCCGACATAACTTGCTAGCAGTGTTGCGATTAAAAGTAGAGTCTTCTTCATGTAAGAATTTTGTTGTTTAGATTTTGACTACAAAGATAATAAAACTACAGCAGATAATGCCCCACTAAGTAAAGAAAGTATAGACACAAGCATGGGGTAAGGTAAAGTTATGAAGAAAACAGAAGGACTTAGTCTGTTGGTTGTTGTGTCGGTGGATTCAAGAATGTATAAATATCTTCTTTCAATCTTAGGAATGGTTCAGCGTTCGTATAACCTACATTACGACGGAGCATAGGGATAATCGCCTCCGTACTATGGCCATAACTTGATAGCTCGTTGCGACGTTGCGTATCGTGTATAGCATTACGATTAATCTCATCTTCACGTTCGCGAATGAGGAGGTCACATACTCGTTTCAAGACTGGTACGATGATGTTGTCGAAGAGGTGATGCCCTTGAATATATAAATAGGTGGTTGAAGGTGTAACGCCTAAGGTACGCAATTCCTCTTTCAGTTTCAAGTAGCTTTCCTTTGCATTCGGGTTCTCTTTTTGGAGTTGTCGTACACGCATCTGCACTTTATGGCGCAGTCGTTGAAGACTTTCAGCAGCCCCTTTCAGAGAGAAATTACCAATCTCCACAACTCTATTAAAGTCGGATATGGTAAACTTCTTGTGGATGCCTTGGCGATAATGCCAGATACTCCAGACGAAGAGTGGGTGTATACTTTCGCTGTAAAGTTTCAGAAACTCTTCAAAGTTAAAGATAGGATGGTCGTTGAGCGTTACAGCTACTGTCACATCATGCAGACTCGGTGCGTAACATTGTAGGTTTTCAATAGCATAAGCATACGTATGGAAAACGTATGGGTTGTTGTTCACTTCGTCGGAAAGTTGGGTAACTCCTTGCAATAGATAGTCATAATCAGCATCCACACAAGCAATCATGTTCTCACCAATATTCTGTGAAACGAGGTTCATCAATACCGACCGTTTGCCCTTGGTAAGGTTTAATCGCGATGGCAACATCACTTCAAAGTAACGCTCCTCGTTCTCAAAACTGCTTAAGACAGTGCGCCAAAAGAAGATATCGTCATACGCTTCCACGTATGCGATAATCTTTCTCCGTGCCCGCTTACCGTTCAATCGGTTTACTGCATCAATATAAGCCGATGATAGGTTGTCGCTCAGTCTTTTTCCCATCGCTCCCTCCTTCAGACAATCATTTATCGGTTATGTCCGTAACCTCTGTCACACGGTCAATCCATCCGTTCATGATGACAGCAGGACTGTGTGTCGTGAGGATAATCTGAACATTCGGATTCAGTTCTAAGATGAGGTCGATTAAGCGTTTCTGCCACTCTATATGCAGACTCACCTCCGGCTCGTCCATAAAGAGAACGTAATGTTCATTGTCTTCTACCAATACAGTCAGCAGGATAACCAAAATCTGCTTCTCGCCACTTGACAACTGATAAGGAGCGAGGACTTCACCTAATGAAGAGAATTTTATCTCATTCTCAGAACGGATAATCTTCTTACCAGTTTCGGTAAAGAGGTCGTCCAAAATATCTTGGAAACGTTTCTTAGGTTGTGATATCTGTTGTGCTTTCTCTGCAGCATCCGCGTCACCACTTTGTAAGGTATCGATAATACGGTTGCCGATGTTTACCTGATAGTCAAGATATTTGCGTTGAAGCTGAAAGAGCTGCCAGTCAAGTTCTGTAACAAGATCGATGTTTATCTTGCTGATACTATCCGAGTTCATCAGAGGTCGGTCGAACGAACGGATGATGTCATAACGTATCCATCGTGCATCATCAGGACTCACCTTTAGACGGACACCTTTTAGCGAATGGCTGGGAAACTCACCTCCTTGCGACAGACTCCGTATCACCTTATTAAGAATAGTACTCTTGCCGACACCATTAATTCCACTCAGGATATTCACCTGTCGGTCTAATGTCCATCGGATATGTTTCTTTCCACTCCAAAGCGAGTCAATCTCAATCTCTTCTATGTAATCTGCGTATTTCTGCATAATCGTAGATTTTATGACAATAGTAATGCAAATATAATGTTTTTTGCGTGAATGGCAATAAGAAAGCCTTATTTTAATGTAAATACCACGTTTATGGTATGCTAAATAACATAAAGAGTGTATTTCATATATGGGTAAATGTTTGTACCTTTGCATCCATAAACAATAAGTAAGAAATTAAATTCCAAAGAATATGGCAAAGATAGTAAACAAACTCACTGAGCTTATAGGTAATACGCCACTGTTAGCACTTAATAAATTCTCTGCAGAAAGAGGACTCAATACTCCTGTTCTTGCAAAAGTAGAGTATTTTAATCCTGGTGGTAGTGTGAAGGACCGTATAGCATTGGCTATGATAGAGGATGCTGAGGCTAAGGGACTCTTAAAGCCCGGAGCTACTATTATCGAGCCAACCAGTGGAAATACAGGCGTAGGCTTGGCATTGGTATCGGCTGTGAAGGGATATAAACTTATTCTCACTATGCCTGAGACCATGAGTGTGGAGCGTCGCAATCTTGTGAAGGCATACGGTGCTACGGTGAAACTGACAAATGGCAAGGAGGGTATGAAGGGTGCTATCAAGGCAGCGGAGGAGTTGAGAGATTCTATTCCGGGTAGTATTATCCTTCAGCAGTTCGAGAATCAGGCTAATCCAGAACGCCACTATCTTACTACTGGTCCAGAGATATGGCGTGATACAGATGGTAAAGTGGATATCTTTGTGGCTGGTGTGGGTACTGGTGGTACAGTGAGTGGTATCGGTCGCTACCTTAAGGAGCAAAATCCTGATGTGAAGATTATTGCAGTTGAGCCAACCTCATCTCCAGTTTTGAGTGGTGGAGAGAGTGGACCACATAAGATTCAGGGTATTGGTGCAGGCTTCGTTCCTAACACATATAATAGTAAGTATGTTGATGAGATTTTCCAAGTAGAGAATGATCAGGCAATTCTTGCAGGTCGTCAGTTGGCACAACAAGAAGGTTTGTTGGTTGGTATCTCATCTGGTGCTGCAGCCTTTGCAGCTACCGAGATTGCTAAGCGTCCTGAGAATGTTGGTAAGACTATTGTAACCTTGCTACCAGATACAGGTGAGCGTTATCTCTCAACAGTGCTTTACGCCTTTGATGAATATCCTCTTTAGTATTTTCCAAATTCTAAAATACTTTCCCAACAGACTGCTTTTGTCTTTAAGACAAGGTAGTCTGTTTTTATTTTTAGGTAGGAAGATAATGCTTTTATAGTTTGATAAATACTATTTTGATATTTGAAAATGTTTTACACAAATGGGACTTTAACTCCTATTGATACTGTAAAATAATGCTTTAGTTTCCCTCTTTCTAACCTTCAGATTATCAGTTGATTGCAAACTTGTAAAAGAGAAGGTGCTTATTAGGCTTCTTAAAGGGCGTTAGTAATACTTCAATAGGGCATCTTTTGCAAGCCAAAAGGGCGTTAATTCGAACGTAGAAGATGCTTGACTAAAAACGAAGAGTGGAAAAATTATTACATTTTAGACTGATTTCTTCTCCATTCTTTCCTTTTGGAGAGAGTGGAGAAGAGGTTTCTTTATTATTTTTGTAAGAGGAAGGTTTGTGTCTGTCAAGTGTTCGGACGCTCCACATTTCCTTTGATACTGTTTCAAGATACCATAGCAGTCTCGTCATCTATACGTAGGACCTTGAAAATATGTTTCTAAGTGAGATTTGGAAATCGCGATTTCCAAATCTCATAGTCATCAATAAGAAGATAAGAACTTTCTGTTTTTTATTAACGTTCAGAAGTCATAACACTAAAAGGATGGTAATGACACATAGTGTTGTTAAATGTAGGGTAGCTGGTTTAGTACAAAGAAAACAAAAGAGATTTATGTCATATTAAGAAATACACCAGTATCATTTAGAGTGCTGGGTACATCGAAACGGTTTCTCCATTGAGCTTTAACCTCACTCGATGGAATGTGATTTTGATTGTATTTCGATGAACTTGCAATGTTTTTTATTAATTGCAAATGTTTCTATTGGTAAGATATATAAACTTGTTTGTTGGATATATTTCTATAGTCTTTGCTTTTATACAGCTGGTTAGATAAATGTTTTATGTTTATCATATATTTATTCTTAATTTTTATTTAAGGATAAAATAAAAATGTTAAATTTGTGGCGATAAATAAAATAAGAAAGCTATTATAGAATTTCAATTATGGATATAGGAAGAAGATTAGCTGAGATTTGGAATGAGGAATACATTGCTTCACTTCCCAATGAGATTATTAGCAGAGGTTATACTTATGCAGACAATGTTCAAAGTGATATTTTAGTAACAGGAATTAATCCATCGTTTCGCAATAATGAAGATAGTGGGATTATTCATGGACCAATAAAAGAAATCTGGTATGGGCAACAATATGATAATTATTGGAGTCCAGTAAAGAAGATGCTTTTTGACGAAGATATAGATTTAAGAGATAAGTCTGATTATCTTGATATTTTCTATTTTAAGGAGAGAGAGCAGAATATTTTGAAAACCCAAATATTAAAGACATCTGATGGTATAAAATTCATTGTTGACCAATTAAATCTTACGATGCACATTATTGAGGAAGTTGTAAAACCTAAACTGCTTGTTGTGAAGAATAAGGAGTCACAAGCTTATTTTGGGAAACTCTTTGATGAGAAAGGATGGGTATGGATGGGTTATGAATTTGAGCATATTCTGGATATGGAATGTGGAGAACTTTGTCGTATTATTGGCTTAAGAGAGTGTGAAGGGCGCATAGCCCCAGAATTTAAAGATACGCAACTGGAAGGGACCTTCGTTCTATTTACAAAGCATATAAATCAATATACGCCAATTGCAGAACGTCCTACCTCAAGGATTCTTAAACTCATCTTAGATTGGTATGATTCTGAGAGGAGCGTTAGAGAGTTTGCAATAAAATAGCTTTATATTGGTCTTAGAATGACATTCTTTGGATGGTTCTATATAGAAAAACAGAAAACAAATAAATTAATACAAGGTGTACTTAAAGTGAAAAATAGTACACCTTTTTATGTTTCTTGGAATAAAACGAATATTCAAGTTATATTTTGCAATCATGATTGCAAAATTGTAATCTCTTAGTTTACCTTGTCAGACTAAGTCTTAGACTCACACCAAAGTCGTGGGTGGTTGTAGGGTAACTGCCTGATGAGAGGAGTGGAGTATTGATCTGTAAGTCGTAGTAGAGGCTGGCAGTAACCAAACGGCTCAAGGTGTAGTCGCTCAAGAAAGAGAACTTGAACGCAGTATTACCACTTGAAGCTGCCGATGTGAGTGAAGCAATGTCACGTGTGAGCGATGCCTGCTGGCGATAACTCATGTCAAGGCGTAGGTTGAGGTCACGGTTCAATCCGCTGCTCTGGCGAGAAGAACTGTTGTCCTGTTGTGAACTTTCTGTTGTCTTTTTCTTCTTACTCTTAGCTACACGTCGTGTACCATTGTTGAAAAGATTGAAGTCGTTTATTCTATAACCAATACCGACAACCCAGTCTTTTGATGAGGCTTCATTCAGCTGTACACTGGTCATAGAGAGTGATAATACACGTGTCTGGCGATACTCCAAGCGTGCAGTGAGGTTGTTCTGAAGAGTTACATCAATACCTAACAGAGGAGAGAAAGCTTCGTTGATACTCACCTGTGAGATGTTATACATCGAACTTGGAATAGGGTTACCCGTAGTTGCATCAGTAATGAAACCGAGTCCGTTCATGTATTCCTGCCATGTGCTATAGCTCTGATAAGAACCGATAGCAAAGATACTGCGGTAAGCATGATTGATGTTAACACTCTTGAAGAACTGTTCAAAGAATGGTAAGCGTGAAAGACCACTGTAACGGATAGACCAGTTAGGTAATAAACTGCGCAGAGAAGGGAAGATGTTGAGTCCGTTTCCACTCATGCTGGTGTATGCATTGAGGAAAGCAGGAACCATAACATCTGCACTATACTTATTAACAGCACCTACAGCAGGAGTGAAGTGTCCGCCACCAAAGGAAGCAGGGTAAGTCGCATTGTTATATTGTGCCTCGACACGATTGCGATAACTATCAAGTGATTGCACGAAACGATTAAACGTTGGACTATGATAGCCGTTGTTGGCATTGCCCTGACTTTCGAAGGCTGTACCTAACGAAAGGGTTGTCATAGTGAGTGAACCGCTCTGTGTGGTAGGCGTACCCGTGTACATATATTGGATGCTTCGTGAGGTAGTCTGCATACGACTGGCAGTAAGGTCTATCTTGAAGTCCTTAAATGGTTCAAGTGTCATACGAATCTGTAAGTCTTCAGTACGATTCGTTACAGCAGGTGTAGCTACACTGTCGTTCATAAGCAACCAATTGTTGTCACGTGCCTTACCAATATAGTCGTCATCAATAAGACCGAAAGCAAAGTCAAGACCTGGTGATAAGGCTCCTGTACCATGTGTCTGTCCGAAGGCATCACCCACCGTTGGCATAAAGCCAGGCAGTGCCATTGCGTATTGGTCACGATAAGAGATACTTGCCGAACGTACCATCATCAGCGCACGTGCCACACATTGTGCCGTCTTATACCAACCCTTATTATCGAGTGGTTCCTTAGGTGTGACGGTAAGCTTCATGCGGATAGCGGAGTCTGTACGGTTGAAGACTTTCAACTGTGTATCACCAATCTTACGATACTTGATTTTGATAGCCTTTCCTCTTTCGTCCTTAGCAGAAACGATGAGGCGTTTTGTATTCTTGCCATGTGGGACAAGGACAGCAGAATCGGCATTGATAACGATTTCCTTTTCAAAGCTCTTCTGGTTCTTAGGCAGTGCTTTCTTCTTGTCGTCATCTTGACCTTTCTCCTTTCTTTCTTTTTCTTTCTTTTCCCTCTCAGTTTTCTTCTGTTCTGCTGTCAGCTTAGGGCGAGTCGGACGAGTACGGTTAAACCGTTCATTGGTCTTCTTGAGGAATGGAATATGATTATAAAGTCGTTCAAAGTTAAAGGTGCTATTGATGTTCAAAGCACGATTGCTCGTGATGGTGTTACCAAGAGAGGTACCATCATCAAGGCTTGTTCCACGTACCCAAGTATAGGATGCATTGTAGTTTGCATCAGCGTTTACCCAGTCGAAGATCGGTAGCAGGTTGAGTGGAAGCTGATAAGAAAGCGTAAAGTTCTGTTGGTAGTCGAGTGGTGTACCGAAGTGCTTAATACTTGTCCACACCGAGTCTTTCCATGCCTGATAACGATCAGCATAGAGGTCTTTATTGATTGGAGTGTAAGGTTCTTCTATCTCGGCGTGTGTAGCACTTTGGAAGTTCATGTGGAGATTACGTGTCAAGTCCCAACGTAGGGCGAAGTCACGATTCCAAAGGAACTGTTCACTGAAGGTAAGTGGGAGCAGACTGTTCTCAGTCGACTCCATATCACGCTCCTGCAACTCGTAGTAGTTGCGCACCATTTCGGTGTTGAAGGTAACGTTTTGTGGCAACCAGTTCAAGCCAAAACGCTTGAGGATTTCAAACCATTTCGATCTACTCTTTATAAGTTTCTTGAAAGGTTCCCAAGGCTTATACACTGGAGTCCAGTTATAGTTCAATGCTCCACGCCAGTTGTCTTCGTTCTCATAGACCGTTGTCTCACCTGATGTGTGTGAGTGAGAATGGCTATAAGAGAATGAGAAGTTGGCTGGGTCGTATGGCATAGGGTGGTTCTTCGTCTGAATACCAACACGTACATTAGACAAAGAGAAATTCGTTGTCAGACGTTTCGTAACAGCAATAGCCTCGATAGAGTCACGCTCTTGACGATTTGCAGTACCATCAAGGGCGTCCTTCAATTCCATATCCGTGTCGAGAGGGTTGTATTTAGGACGACTCTCGCTCTTGGTTACGCTGTAATATAATGGTGCTGATACCTTTGCTTTGTCAGGGAAGAACTTTCCTAACTCAAGACTTGTGGTGACCGAAATATCTGTCTTAGACTCCTGCTGTCGCTCGTTAACACCCTGTTCCAAACCACCGAAGCCATCAGTGCTATGGCTGGCATTAACATCCACAGTACCGAAGTCGGAGAGTTGCAGGTTGAGCTGACCTCTTGCTGCCCAGCCACCTTCGTTGTTAAACTCCTGTAAACGCAATTCATTCACCCATACCTCTCCACTCTTCTGACTACTGGAAAGGTTACGAACACCAATAATCATTGTCTTTACTTCACCAAGGGTTGGGTTACCCATCACAGTAACCTTGTTAGCAGGACGGTCTGTATCATAAACAGAGAAAGCACGATTATAACTTGCTGTTCCTGCACCACGTGCCTGATTACGTTGCTTCTTTACAGAGGTGAGGAGCTTCAATGGAATATCAAGCATATTCTCCTCTGGCCATACGATACGGCGATGCTGCCCAGTATACATATCATAACGACCTGGAGCAGACAGCTTCAAAGGAATTTCATACTCGTAGTAGTTGTTCTTATAGTCAGACCCCAAACGGATGAACACAGCCAACTGGTTATCCGTAAGATTGGTTGTATTCTGTTCAAAGGCATTAGCATGTACGAACATCTGCAGACGCTTGTACTGACGAAGATCGAGGGTTGTATTCTTATAGACAGCCTTTGACTCTCCAGTTCCAAGATTGTTAACAACCATAGAGAGTGCCTGTTCGTTCTCCTCAACCAATTGTGGCTGGTTAGGGTCCTTTCCACGTTCAATGCCAGGAGGTATTACATAGTTTACAGGAGTCTTATCATTGTTTTCTTCAAGGCTCACAGCACTCACTGACATTGTACCCGAGTTGCTGGCAGAGTTGGTAAGGTTCTGTTGATACTGACGCCACTTACCACTTACAAGGTCGAAAGTGCCAAAGCGGAGTACGATAGGCTTGGCAAAACCAGTGAGGAACATACGCATGAAGCGGATGCTGGTAAAGCCACTGATGCTACCCACACGCTTTTGGAACTCCTCTAAAGGAATACGGAACTGATACCAAGTGACAGGTTCAGAGCCACCCTTACGCAGTGGGGCTGAGGCTACACGCTTATCAACAATGAAGTTCTGACCTACGACAAGGTCTTGTGGACGAATACTAATATGATACTGGTAGTATTTCTCATATTCGTTCAGCGTATAGTCCTGATTGATGTCCTCTACATCAGGCGTTGTTTTATACGAGGTATCGTAACGCTCGTTATTGTTATCATTGTCTGGTGAGTTACCCTGTGGGTTGTTGATACGCTTATATCGTTCAAGGATAGAAGCCTGCTTAGCATCCCAATCAGAACCACGGAAGTAGTGGTAGTCATCATTGGCAGGGTCTGCCCATATCGAGTCGAAGACAGCCTGATTGGTGTTAGCACGCACTGCTGTAAGGAAGTTCTGATAAGAAGCAAACTGCTGTTCTTCCTCATCAGTCAATCCATTAAAGCCGACATCTTGTTTCGCACGACTACCCTTTGAGGTTGCGAAGGCGTAAGTAATCGTACTTTGTGTTGGGATTTTACCCCATTGCGTAGTTGTCCATGACTGGCTACCATCTACAGGCATACCACTCTCATAGAACTTCTTACCATCTTTCAGTACGTCTTCAGACACCTCTCCAAGGTTGATATAGAAGTCACCACCATACTGATTGGCATTCGGCAGTTGGTTGGAATAGATGAATGGGTCGAGCATCCAGAACTCTATATATTCGATGTTAGCAGTTTGGAAGTCGTTAGTATCCAACTTACGCATCATACCTCCCCATGTTCCAGTAGGATTCGTGAGGTGTCCGTTAACGTCAATATTCGGATTGAAGTTATACGGTCCACGCTCAGAAGGGTAGTAAGCGAGGTTCAGAATATTCAATGTAGAGATAGAACCGCTATAGTTTCGGTCACGATTTGGGAACAATTCGGTAACTGGAATCTCACGTACATAGTGATTAGAGAGTTGCTCGAGATCGCTCTTGATGTGTCCCGGTGTCAGTGAACTACTGCGACGAGTGAAGAGCGGGTCGATAGTGTACCATGCTAACAAACTTCGATTGAAGCCACTGCGAAGGCTTGTCTTATCTGAATACTCAGGGAAATCTGATGGTACACTGGAGATAATCCAAGAGGTAGGCTGACTTACGTCGATAGTTGTCTTCGCTCCCTCAAAGTCATCGAGATAAGAAGCATTGTCCTGTGTTCCCTTGCTCTGGCCTGCTAACAACTGTGCAAACTCAGCAGAGAAAGTAATATATGAAGGCTGGGTAACATGTAGGAATGGAATTCTATTGAGCATATTCGTAAGCCACTGACTCTCTTTCTTCCAGTTGATATTCAGTCCCCAAATGGTGTTGTTGAGTGGTTCAGAACCCATATTCACCTTAGTTGTCAACGGTTGTTCAGAGAGGTGCATGAAGGTACCACCAATCTGGAAGTCCTTTGAGAAGTCGTACTCCCAGTTTACACCAATCATCGTCTTACGCTCCTGTTGATAAGCACTCTGGCTTTCCAGCGATACATTGACTGCTGTACCTGCATCGATAATACTCTGATTAAGGATTGTCACCTCACCAGCACTGTAATCAACGCTATAGTCAGAACCCTCGTTCAAGGTTACACCGCCCGCAGTTACTATTACCGATCCCTGTGGAACGTTATAGGCTCCAAGGGAGATAACGTTTGCAGCCGAACCACGATACTGGCCAATAAGGATGAATTTATCCTTCTCAGCAATCTGCTTAGCGATGGTCTTCGTAGAGTCATAGAGTTGTTCGAAAACGTACTTATCAGCTATGGCTGTAGTAACTCCCTTATCTGTCAATGCTTTGCGAAGTCCGTTGCCGAAAGGCTCAGCCATAGGGAAGAATACACGTCCGTTGCTGATGGTATAACCTTCAACGTAATCAAAATAACCATTGGAATGCGGATTGTTATTATTATCCAGTCGGTCAGCATTGAGAAGTTTGATGAGCGTTTGGTTCTTTACTTGCGGTTCTGGAATGTATGACAGATAGACACCTGTCGTATCACTCTGATACTTCACGTCGAGGCGGAACTTATCGCGCTCAATGTTAGAAGCGAGATAATAAACGTTCTTCATCATCAAGTCCCAGTTTCCTTGCTTAGGATTATTGCTGGTGTTCTTCAATGACTTGACAAAGAGTGCCTCATTGATATTGGTACGATCGCTGGCAAACTCACCCACCTGATAGGTTACACCACCGTATGTGTATTCGTAGGCAATCGCCAACACCTGATCAGTTTGTAATCCGCTTTTCAGTGAGATATAACCCAAGGCATTGTTGATTGTGTATTCAGAACTATTGAGCAGTCGGGCGTTAGCCAACTTTTCATAGTCGTTGCCACCAACAAGTCCTGCACCATCAAGGATACCCGTCACTTGATCAATGTCACGAGCGGCAGGGAAAGTCTGCGTGATAGTGGTGTACTCTGTATTAGCATTGTTTGTTGGCACAGGTCCGTTACCAGTCCCCCACAGGTCAGTACGGCTAATCTTCTTGTTTTCACCAAGGTCTGTAAGTGCAACAATGTTACGTGTGTTACTCGTTGTTCCAGTCTTATTCGTCACCCATACCTCCACACGATTAATCGTAACACCAGTTTTGAGGTTAGGCAATGACTTCATAGCCGCATCATAGTTGTCGCGGAAATATTGTGAGAGGAAGAAGTGGTGATTCTCTTCATAGTCGGCAGCATCAATCTCAAACGGCGTAAGTTGTTTGCCACCACGTGAACTAACGCTCTTGTTAGAACTCTTCTTTTGTGATAATACGGTCTGTAACTTCAATTTACCAAACTGCATATCGGTACGAATACCGAAGAGGGCAGATGCTCCTTGTACGAGAGAGTTGTTAGAAGGGAAGGTAACATTACCACCCTCAACGAGTTTGATAATCTCATCTTCCTTACCTTCATATCTCAGTTTGAAGTTCTGTGTGTCAAAGTCGAAGGTAGCATCGGTATTGTAGTTAAGGTTCATGTTCACCTTGTCACCCACCTTGCCATTCACGTTGACATTGATTTTCTCATCAAAGTCCATTGCCGTTGTCTTACGATTACGGATAGGAAGTGATGGGTTATCAATGTTCTTGATGTTTGCGCCGAACTTCAACTCAGCCGAACCCTGTGTCTTGATACGTACACCACCAGGACCGAATATCTTTTCAGCAGGACCCAATGAGAAGTGCATATCAGTAAAGTCAAACTTATCCTTACCTTTCTCCTTTAGTATTTCTTGATTCTTTGAGCGGTAATAATCAGCAAAGCTACGCTTCTCCGTCCACTTCCTATACTCCTCTGGCGTCATCATGATTGGAGCCATCACGTAGGTCTTACCAATCTTATAACCAATGATATAGCGGTCGAGTGAGTCGTTATACTCCACAGTCTGTCGCATATTCTCTGGTCGGATAAGGTCGGTAGAGTTTTCCTTGAGGTCGTCGTATGTAATCGGGGTAGTGCGCTGCACCTTCCAACGAGGATGTAGCAAAGAGTCAGGAATAGTCTCCTCATCGATCTCCACTTCAATAGGCTTCGCTTTCTTGACCGTATCTGGTGGCGCTACCGCATAAACCAGTTTTGCAATTGGTGCAAAACTAAGTGCCGAGCGTCCCCAGCTCAACAGTCCGATACTGCCGAGAAGTGTGATAATAAGGATGGATATGTAATACTTTCTTTTCAAGAAGATAAGTGGTTCTATACCTCCCCAAGCCCCTCCAAAGGAGGGGATATGTTGGAGTAGGTGGATAGTTCTAACCAATGGTAAGCCTTAACATACAGTAAAGTGCAGTTGTAGGCGGTAATCACGCCCCTCTCTGTAGGAGAGGGGATGGGGGTGAGGCTTTTTACTTAATCATCTTCAACGCCAACTTAACAACCTGCTCCACTGGTAGGTCTGGCTGTTCAGCGAGGATGCTTACAACAACCTTTGCTGATGGTACAGGAGAGAAGCCCAGCATTGTCAATGCACTGACCGCTTCGTCCTTGATAGCAGTGTTGACAGTTGGTGTGTTAGGCTGACTGCTTACGTGCAACTCGTCAGCAATACCGCTCTGCATAATCTTGTCCTTCAAGTCAACGATGATGCGTTGTGCTGTACGGAGTCCGATTCCTTTCACCGTCTTCAACATCTTCTCGTCACCATTGGCAATGACATTGCAAAGTTCTGCAGGTGTCAGTGATGAGAGAATCATACGAGCGGTATTAGCACCGACCCCCGAAACAGTAATCAATAATCGATAGAGCGAGCGTTCCTGCTTATTGGCAAAGCCATAGAGCGTATAGTTGTCGTCGCGTCCACCCGTCATAATAGCCTCGTGCACATAGAGTTTCACTTGCGCTTTACCCTGTATAGCACTATAAGTATTAAGCGAAATGTTCAGTGCATAGCCCACACCATGTGCCTCGACAACAGCCAATGCAGGTGTCAGGTCAGCCAGTTCGCCCCTGATGTATTCAATCATAATCTAATAAAAATAATCCTTACCGTGGCAAGGTGTTTTGTATATACAGAATTAATAACGTAATATAATAACAAAATATTGTATTACAAAAGGTATAAAAAAAAAAGAAGGCATAAGCGGCTCAACCAACTGGCCCCTCCCCCTTACCCCTCCCCCAAAGGGAGGGGCGTGAAATGTACCGTATGCTTATAGATTGCTCGCAAGAAAAGAGTCAACTCCCAAATAGAATAACTTGTTTACACATAAACTTGTCTACCTGTAAACTCGTGTACTAACCAAAAGGGGTATCTCGCTGATTACGCCCCTCCCTTTGGGGGAGGGGTAAGGGGGAGGGGCCAGTTGTGGTTGTGGCTTCTACATAATTATGTTAAAACATCTTTTTTTGCTATACTTTCTTTAAATAAAACGTTACTTTTGCAGCAGATAACGAGTACTAAACTGTTAAAGGTAAAGAATATGAAAAAGATTAGAGCAGCCGTCGTAGGCTATGGTAACATTGGTGTTTATAGTGTTCAGGCACTTGAAGCAGCACCAGATTTTGAGATTGCCGGTATTGTTCGCCGTCAGGGAGACAAGGATAAACCATTGGAGCTGACCCCATACGAGGTTGTTGATGATATAACAAAGTTGAAAGATGTTGACGTAGCCATCCTTGCTGCACCAACGCGTAGCTGCCCAGAGTTTGCAGAGAAGATTACAGCATTGGGTATCAATACTGTTGACTCTTTCGATATTCATGGTTCAATCCTTGACTATCGCACTAAGCAGATGGAAAATAATAAGCGCACTAACACCGTTAGTGTTATTGCTGCTGGTTGGGATCCGGGTTCTGATTCAATCGTTCGTATCTTGATGGAGAGCCTCGCACCAGAGGGTCTTTCTTATACCAACTTTGGTCCGGGCCGTTCAATGGGTCACTCTGTTGTGGCTCGTAGCAAGAAGGGCGTTAAGGAAGCTTTGTCAATGACTATTCCTCTCGGTGAGGGAATCCACCGTCGTATGGTCTATGTTGAGTTAGAAGAGGGTGCTAACCTTGAGGACGTAAAGAAAGAACTTAAGGCTGACGATTACTTTGCACACGATGAGTTGCACGTGTTTGCCGTACCAAGCGTAGCTGCTTTGAACGATGTTGGTCATGGTGTTCACATGACGCGTAAGGGTGTGAGCGGTAAGACTCACAACCAGCACTTCTCTTTTGATATGTCTATCAATAACCCTGCGCTTACTGCACAGGTGCTTGTTAACGTGGCACGTGCAAGTATGCGCCTTGCTCCGGGTTGCTATACAATGCCTGAGATTCCAGTTATTGATATGCTTCCAGGTAGCCGCGAGGATATTATTGCGAAGTTGGTGTAAGGCTATTTGGCTAATTAGCCTTATTAGCCCAATTAGCCTTATTAGTCCTATTAGCCCATTAGGCTAATAACCTTCCCCCTTAATAATGGCAACCACCAGTTGGTTGCCATTATCTTTTTATGTAATATATTGACGTGCAAAGGCTTTTTTTTGTACTTTTGCATTTAATATGAGAACTTTTCAACATAAAGTAACTATAAATGACATGGGTGGCATCGTGGTTTTTGCCCTTGGTGCCTTCTTCTGTCTGTGGCATCGTACGAGTAGTCTGATGGTGGTTTTGGGCTTCTTGCTTATCATTGTGACGATCAGAGCGGTAGACCGTGCCATACATACTAAATACGTGTTGACTGATGACGATGTCTTACAGATAACGACAGGACGAGTAGGACTAAGAAAACATGTTCTTCTCAGCGAGGTGAAGACAGTTGAAAAACGCCCTTTTGCCTTTCGATTGGGACATTATGCGTTGTTAGAAATGATGAATGGCAGCGTTGTCAGCGTACAACCTGATAATGTTGATAGTTTCCTGTCAGCACTGAGAAAACGAATAGAAAAGAAAGATAACGAGGTATGAGATTAAAATACTTATCGGCACTGGTCTTTGGTGTCTTATTGGGTCTGCCAGCACAGGCACAGATATATTTAGACAGTACGGAGGTTGCGAATATCCTTCATCCTAAAGCGGCTACTATTGAACAGCCTAAGGTGACAACTGTAACTACTGTTGTCAGCGAGGAAGAGGAAGATACCGATAGTATCATCCCTGCTTTTACCACGGATAGCCATCTTAGTTGGAAGGAGAATATCACTGCTCGTTTGGATGGAATACTCCGTAGTCCGCTCTTAGAAACGGTACAAACAAGTGTGATGGTGTGGGATTTGACGGATGATGTTCCTGTCTATCACTTCCGTGAACGTCTGCACATGCGCCCTGCTTCTACGATGAAGTGCCTGACTGCTATCGCTGCTTTGGATAAACTCGGTGCTGATTACGATTTTACGACAAGCCTTTACTATACAGGTGAGATAGACGATTCTACTCAGGTGTTGCGTGGCGACCTCTATTGTTATGGTGGTATGGACCCAATGTTATCTTCTTCGGATCTGACTGAATTGGCACGTGCCGTACGTAATCAGGGTATTAAGACCATAGAAGGCAACATCTATGCCGACCTCTCTTTTAAGGATCGTGACCGCTTGGGCGAGGGTTGGTGTTGGGATGATAAGAATCCGAACCTCTCTCCTTTGTTGATTGATGGTAAGGACGACTTCACTTATCGTTTCTCTCGTAAGTTAGAGGAAATGGGTGTGTTAGTCAATGGCTTTACTGATGAACGTCAGGCGCCTGCTAATGCTCGCTTGATAGCAACACGCACACATTCTATCCGACAGGTTCTCCATCGTATGATGAAGGTGAGTGATAACCTCTATGCCGAATCAATGTTCTATCAGTTGGCTGCCAGTGGTGGTACACGATGGGCGAGTGCAAAGGCTGGTCGCCAGTATGAGAATGCCCTCTTCAGCCGTATCGGTTTGAATCCTCGTGACTATTATGTTGCTGATGGTTCTGGTTTGTCTTTGTATAACTACGTAAGTACCGAGCTTGAAACAAAACTCTTGCGCTATGCTTATCAGCGTTCAGATATTTATGGTGCCTATCTTGAAGCACAGCCGATAGCTGGCGTAGACGGAACTTTAAAGAGCCGTATGCGTGGTACGGCAGCAGCTGGTAATGTACGTGCAAAGACTGGTACGGTGAAGGGTGTCAGCTCACTTGCGGGTTATCTCACTGCTTCTAATGGTCATCTGCTTTGTTTCTCTATTATTAATAATGGTGGACTCAGCAATGGACCTATGCGTAATCTCCAAAACAAGATTTGTGTGGCGTTGTGCCAATAGGGCTTATTAGCCTTATTTGCCCAATTAGCCTTATTAGTCCAATAAGCCCAATAACCCTTTAAAAAGAAAAGAATTTATGATACCAAAGCTTCCCCATAATCTTCTTGAGGACATTCTTGAAGAGATAAGAATCTTCGTCGAGAATATCATTGAGTCAGTCGGTGTACATGGTCATACCGTTCCTGTATTGCGTCATGTCTTATTGACTTTAGTAGCAATCTTGTTGGCTTTCATTGCCGAACGAATCTGTAAATACTTATTCATACCCCTCGTTCTTCGTTTGGTAAAGCGTACGCAAGCTCGATGGGACGATGTTCTCCTTGACCATCAAGTGCTGCGCACAGCCTGCCACATTGTCCCTGCCTTGGTGATATGGCAGTTGATGCCGCTTGTCTTCTATCAGTACCATGTTGTTCAGGTGGCTTTGACACGGCTAACAGCTGTCTATCTTACCGTAGCAACGACGCGACTTGTGACGAAACTCATCGACCGCCTGCGCTATCTCAACACGAAACCCGGTGACTCGACAAGTCTTTATCTTAAGTCTTTCTGTGGCGTATTGAAGATTCTTGCTATCTTTATTGCTGTGATTGTGGTGGTTGGAATCCTTATTAATCGTAGTCCGATGACGTTGTTGGCTGGCTTAGGAGCAACCTCTGCTGTTCTTATGTTAGTCTTCAAAGACACGATTGATGGTCTTGTTGCTGGTGTTCGTCTGACGAGTAACGAGATGATTCATATTGGTGATCATATTGCTTTGCCTGGAGGCTTCGTGGATGGAACGGTTATTGATATCACACTCACAACTGTGAAGATTCGTCAGGGCGATAATACGATTACCACCGTACCGCCTCTTACATTAGTTAGTGGAATGTTCCAAAACTGGAAAGGATTGGAAGATGTAGAGGGACAAAGGGTCAAGAAGATGATTTATTTTGATGTTCGCAGCATTCGTATTGCTGACGATGGACTCAAACAACAGCTAATTGATAAGGGACTTGCTAAGGCGGACGACCTAAAGGGTGAGGTTGTGACGACTGCTCTCTTCCGTCGTTACATGGAGCATTACCTTGCCAAGCGTGAGGATGTCAATGCGAAGATGTCTCTCCTCGTACGTCAATTGGAGGCAACACAGGCGGGTGTCCCTATGGAACTTTACTTCTTCCTACGTCAGAAAGACTGGATTCCTTACGAGCATGCCATGGCTGACATCCTCGAACATGTCTACGCCTATGCCAACGAGTTCGGCTTGAAGGTCTATGCACAGAACCCTACACAGTAAAAGAGTTGGTAGAGGAGTTTCATTTAAACCCTCAACACAATATGTGCGGAGCATCAACACGACATGTGCGGAGGCTCCGCACATATCGTGCGAAGGCTTAGTTTTATTCTTTAAGTTGCTTGGCTAATCCCCAAAGAAGTTTGAATACAAGCAGAGGAGTTGGGTCATAATTTATGTGTTTGTAGCTACCTTGTTATGCTGAGGGCAGAAGTTATCTAACAATTGTAGCTTGATAAGACAATTCCGTATCATTAAAACAATAGTAAATCTACCGTCTTGTTAGTCTAACTGACAAACCGTCGTTTGTCCTCTGATTTGTCTTTGGAGGAAAGGAACAGGTGGTGAGTCATAGGATATAATTCCTTAATAAAAGCAGTTTCTTTATCGCTTGCAGACTTATATGCCTTTCCATTATTGCTGACTTCTTTTCTAAAGCGGTTTGTGTTTAAATCTATTTTGTATATATTTACATTGTTAGCTTCTGCACTTTCTTCGTCATAAGTCAGCATAACAGTCCATATCTTGCGTTGGTTAATATTGATGTAATATATCTGTTCATAACAAGAAAGTGTATTGGCATTATTGTAATATTCATAGCACAGAATTGAATCAGAAACCAAGTTGTTTACAGAAAGCATGGCATAGGCTCTTATATGTTCTTCCGTACTACTCTTTTTCTTATAAATTTTGAGTGATAGCTGATGTGTCTTATCTAATTTCAAAACCGAACCCGATTCTTTGGAAAGTGAACTGTAGTAATCTGTTGTCAGTTTTTCAAGTATACACCCTTCCTTTCCCGTTGCACAAGAGGTGTTTACTTGATTGGAAAAAGCACTATTAGCGACAATACTATCACCAAGTAGAAATACATTATTAGAAGAATTAACGATTAAATTCTGACAAGGTTGAGACAGAACTTTCTGCTTACAAGATATCAAGAAAAGTATTAAAATAGATAGAGTGACAATCTTTACAACAGCCTCATTAAAACCAGAATGCAAATGAGAATTATGTAAAGTTCCTTTTTTTTCTTGGATAGCATCGGTAAATACCTTTTTATTTCTACCAGTTACTTGTTTATTGAAACCAAAATTTTTCATTGCTGTAATAAATAATTGTTCGTCTTTATCATTTAAGTAAATTGTATCTATACTTTTTCCATTGACATGTTCTGAACTTGGGAAACAACTGCCATACTTAAAACAACTTCCTGTGGTTTGCAATTTTAGTCTCGTTGTTGCAAGTGCACCGATGAAGCCAGCAAAGGCATTAGGACTTGCATAACGTCTTTTCGTTGCTGTGAAAGTATAGGAAATAGTCACTGTTCCACTAATAAAGTTTAAATAGTCTGGCATTCGTACTATTTCTATATTATTAGATTTAGCTTTATAAAGTCTCCAAAAGGTTGCCCCATTATTAGAACCAAATTCCGCAACATCTTCGTTTTCATAGAGAATACGTCTTTCAGTTTGTCCTTCAGAAACTTTCAAGTCTTCTGAAATGTCTGTCCTTTCTGGTTTTTTAAAAAGTTTGATACCATTTTCTTTTTCCTTTATTTTAAAGAAATCCAATGTACATATCTCATACTCTTCGGTATCAGAAGAATGATAGACATACTTGTATTTTTTTTCATATCCTTTCTGTATAGTTTTTGGAATATGTTTTTCTATTCTTCCATCCCAATAGATGTGATATGTAATGACGCCTGGTTCCTGAGCTGTAATCGTTACGCTTCCTACTGCTTGTGGCGATGTAATAATGATTTGTGCCATATATGTCATTCTTTCTTTTTTAGTTTAAAATCTTCAATAACAACCATACCTTTGTTGTTTGTTAGTCCAGAACAAGACTCATGGTAGATTCCTTCATCGGTTTCTTCCTCGAAGTTGAATTGAACAGTTTGCCCTACATTGTAATTACCAAGAACTAAATAGAGCTTTACAGACTCTCCAACAGGGAAATCTCTGCATTTCTCCCCATTAGGATTGATCCAATAAGCATCGTTGATGTGTATGTTGGGGTCTGCCACAACTTCTTTCATCTTCATAGGTTTCAGTGGAGTTTTGTTCCATAACCAAAAGAATCTCCGTTCTATATCGAGTCTCTTATTGATTGTCATTTCCATTGGGGAGATTTGCACATAGGTGGTCATCTCTCCGCCGTTTAGGATATCGAAAGTTTCCCGAAATTCAGTGATATATGCTTTGCTAAATTTGATGTGACGTAATGGTATATCATCTGTCCCGTCGTATATCTCAAGCACTCCCTCTGCAATGGGGTTTTCCTCCGTCTTCATCATTAGTTCCAATATGAAATTGTCGGCAGGTGTATCCATCAGTAAGCGTAATTGTCCGTCACCAGGCAAAGATTGTTTCGGGAATCCATTCCACCCAACAGGCAGTCCGAAACATTGGTTGAGTAGCTTAACATCATAGCTATGTCCGTTAAGTGTTAGTAGTGCGATTGTAGGCATAGAGTTCTATTTCTTTGTTCTTTGCAAATATAATGTTTTCTTACAGAAATACAAAGAAATGGAGACACAATTTAGGGTCTTCAGATATTTGGAATGATAATGATTCGCCTAAGCTTAGGTCTCTGACGAAATGTCACACGGAGAAAAGGAGAGTACGGAGGATGATTAAAACAACGTAATGGAAGTTACGGAGGCACCGTCGGTGCGTGGAGTAATGGAGATTGTTTGCCAATTTCATTATCACTTTATACATAAAGCGTTTACCCCAACAGAGTTATCAGGAATCTGTACGCTACGCCTCTGTCGCTCTATGTGCCATCGGCACCTCCGTGTTATTGCCTTTACCTCCGTCCTCTCCGTAACTCTGTGTGCCTTATTATGTAAGCTTTTTAGTTTGTCATTTCATATTTCGGAAGAACCACAATTTGTGTGATAAGTCCTTTCTATCCAAAGGCTACATACTCTTTTGTTTTTTCGTTTATGTCAACCAGTCCATATCTCTGCTTTCTTTTGGCAAAGACTAAAGTTCAAAATTCAAAGTTTCCAAGTGAAAGAATTGGAAAATAATTTGTACATTTGTAGTCGTCTTGCTTGGTAGAGGGCAAGCACAATCTATAATCCGTAAACTGATAACGATGATAACTGGCGAGATAAAAACCAAGATTGACCAGATATGGGACACCTTCCACGTCTCTGGTATCACCAATCCTATTACTGTTTTAGAGCAAATGACCTATATCTTCTTTATGAAGATGCTTGACGACAAGCAGCTACAAGAGGAAGATATGGCACGCGACTTTGATACCGAAGTAAAGAATCCTACCTTCCTTGTTGGGCAGAACTGGCTGAATCCTACTACCGAACAAGAGGTGCCCTACGAGAGTATGCGCTGGTCGGTGTTTCGCCATACGGGTCCAGAAAACATGTTCCAGATGGTTCGTCAGAATGTCTTTGAGTTTATCAAGACAATCGGAACAGGTGAGGAGAGTGCTTACAGTAGGTATATGCAGTCGGCTACCTTCCTTATCTCTGATGCTCGTACACTGACGAAGGTGGTCGATGGGGTCGATGCCCTCGACATGAACAATCGTGATGCGATGGGCGATGTCTATGAGTATATCCTCGGTAAGATGGCTGCTTCGGGAACAAACGGACAATTCCGCACGCCTCGCCACATCATTCGTATGATTGTAGACATGATGCAGCCGACGCCTAACGACTTTATCTGCGACCCTGCGATGGGTAGTGCGGGCTTCTTGGTGGAGGCAGTGAAGTATATCAAGGAGCATCACGAGCGGGCACTCTATACGGCTGAATCGGTGAAGCATATTAAGTCTTCGCTTGTCAATGGTTACGATACCGACCCTACGATGCTGCGTATCGGTGCAATGAACCTCCTCTTGCATGACATCACAGCACCCGAATTGGCACGTCGCGACTCCCTTTCTGAGCAGAACAATGACGAGTCTTGCTACACACTCATCCTTGCCAACCCACCCTTTGCGGGCAGTCTTGACAAGGGAAATATAAACAAGAAGATTCTTGCCTACGCTGACACGAAGAAGACGGAGCTACTCTTTCTTGCCCAGTTTGTACGTTCGTTGGAGGTGGGCGGTCGTTGTGCGAGCATCGTTCCAGACGGTGTTCTCTTCGGAACGTCCAAGGCACACATCGCAATGCGTAAGGAACTTGTCGACAATCAGCAGTTGGTGGCTGTTGTCTCTATGCCGAGTGGTGTCTTCAAACCCTACGCTGGTGTTAGCACGGCAGTACTTGTCTTTACCAAGACCAACAGTGGCGGAACGGATAAGGTGTGGTTCTATGATATGCAGGCTGACGGATTTTCGCTCGACGACAAGCGTTCGCCAATAGCTGAGAATGACATCCCTGATGTTGTCAACCGCTTCCATAACCTTGCTGACGAAGCTAATCGCAGCCGTAAGGAACAGAGCTTTATGGTGTCTGTTGATGAGATTCGTGCGAATGATTACGACCTCTCCATTAACAAGTATAAGGAGGTAGAGCGTGAGAAAGTAACCTATGAGCCTGTCAACGACATCCTTTCTCGTCTAAAAGCGAATGAGGCGGATTATCTAAGTGGTTATAATGCACTCATGGAAATGTTGGAGGAGGGTACGAATGAATAATCAACTGACTTTTATAAGGGTATATTCTCTTGGCTGCGAGTGGGTAGGCAAGGGGATTGCTAAACCTCAACAGTATTCTCTTATACAGCAAGTAAGGAAGGAGGTAAGCGTATGAGAGAGGATTGGGATATAAGATTATTCAAAGATGTCTTTGACCTTCAGATGGGTAAAACACCTGATAGAAAGAACTTTTCTTTGTTTGAAGGTGATAATACGTGGGTTTCTATCAAAGATTTAGATGGTAAATACATCTCAAGTTCAAAGGATTGTATTTCTGATGAAGCCGCTAAGAACATTAAACTGGTTAAAAGAGGAACTGTCATAATGAGCTTTAAGCTGACCGTAGGTAAGACAGCTATTGCTGGTAAAGACCTATATACGAATGAGGCTATAATGGCTTTTAATCTTCGAAATGGTTATGATATAGATGCTTCATTTCTCTATTATTATCTCATGAATTATAGATGGGAGGGAAGTAATAAGGCTGTGATGGGTATTACCTTGAATAAGGCTACAATCTCAAAGCATAAGATTGCTATTCCTCCCAAGCCTACCCAGCTATCCATTGTCTCCGAACTTGATAAGCTAAACGAGCTGATACGGATTAAGAAAGAGCAGCTAAAAGGCTATGATACACTTGCACAAAGCATCTTCTATGAGATGTTTGGGAACCCTGTGGAGAATGAGAAAGGGTGGGAAGTGAAGAAATTGAAAGATATATCTCGTAAAATTGGTGACGGACTTCATGGTACTCCTGAATACTCTGACTTAGATACTGGTTGGTATTTTATTAATGGTAACAATTTAGAAAATGGATGTATTTCCATAAAATCAACGACCAAGAAAGTAACTGATTTTGTAAGGAAGAAGTATTATGTAGAAATGGATGATTTTACGTTGTTAGTTTCTATTAATGGAACATTAGGTAAAAGTGCTTTCTATAACGGGGAAAATGTAATATTGGGCAAGAGTGCTTGTTATATAAAGTTGAATAAGGATGTTAACAAATTATTCATATATGAGATTATTAGAGGTGAGTATTTTAAACGATATGCTGAATCTGTATGTACAGGAACTACGATAAGGAATGTATCTTTAAAAGCAATGAGAGAATTCCCTATAATATACCCTCCTCTCCCCCTCCAGCACTCTTTTGCGCAAAAGATAGAGCAGATAGAGCAGCAGAAAGCTGCTATTCAAAAGACAATTACCGACTTAGAGACCCTTCTTGCTGCACGAATGCAATACTGGTTTGACTAAGCAAGCAATCAGAATACTTGAAATATAAAGACGAAGAAAAACGACATGGCTAAAAACTTTGATTACATACGATTGGTAGCAGACGAAATACCCAGCTTTAAGAGCTTGCATAACTATTGCAGGTTGGCTGAAGAACAACAACCAATCTATCCTGATGCGTCTGCCAACAACGCACGTAAAGCCCTTGAATGGCTGATGAAGCAGATGCTGAGAATAAAAGGTGTGACCGTTGACGAGCGGATGACACTCAACGATATGTTACGTCTGCCAGAGACAGACGCCTTTATCAACCATGATTATAGGTTTTCGGACGACATCTATTTAGTAAAGAAGATAGGCAATGCTGCCAGCCATGATGGTGCCGAACCTGTTAATCGTGTGAAGGCTTTCCGTTGTCTTCGTGCGCTTTATAATGTCGTAGCGGGTTTTATGGGTCGTTGGGATGCCGTGAAGAATATCCCACCCTTCGATGCAACCCTTATCTCTGCACCGACTACTACGGTTGCCCTCGTTACGAGTCCTGAACCAAAGGTAGAGATGGAGGTGGTCAATAGCGTACAGAAAGAGACGCTCGACGACCCACAACCTGTGGTAATTCCTCGCGAAAGTCTTGAAAGTGAGGCGGTGACAAGGAAGTATCTCATCGACTATATGCTCGAGGAGGCAGGTTGGGAACTCTTAGACGTGAAGGGAATGGTGCAGGGCGGAAAGGCTTGTATAGAAGTGGAAGTAGACGGAATGCCTACCGCTTCGGGGAAAGGCTATGCCGACTATGTTCTCTTTAGCCGTGGCGGTAAACCCTTAGCTGTTATTGAAGCCAAGGCAACTAACCATGCCGTAACAGAAGGACGACACCAAGCAACGCTTTATGCTGACTGCTTAGAGAAGCGATATGGCGTGCGCCCTGTCATCTATTATACCAATGGCTTTACGACAAAAGTCATTGATGGAATGGGCTATGCCGACCGTGACGTGATATCCTTCCACTCTATGGACGACCTCGAAAGGCTGATACAGAAGCGGGGAAGGGCGGAGATAAAGGACGTAACGATAAAAGCTGATATCACAGACCGCCCTTATCAGCAGACGGCTATCAAGCGTATTGTGGAGTGGTTTAACGCTAAGCATCGCCGTGGACTGCTCGTCTTAGCAACAGGAACAGGCAAGACACGTGTGAGTATCTCGCTCTGCGACATCCTTATGCGTAATGACTGGGTGAAGAATGTACTCTTTCTTGCAGACCGTACGGCACTCGTCGGTCAGGCACATAAAAACTATGAAGCCTTGCTGCCGAGTGTTTCTATGTCGGTGTTGAGCGAAGAGAAGGCACCTGATATGCAGGCACGCATCCTCTTTTCAACCTATCAAACGATGATAAACTACCTCGACAGAGAGGATAAAGCCTTTAGTGTTGGACGCTTCGACCTCATCATCATCGACGAAGCTCATCGAAGTGTCTTTGGACGGTATGGTGCCATCTTCAACTATTTCGACTCGTTGCTCATCGGTCTGACAGCCACCCCACGTGATGAGATAGACCGCAATACCTACGACCTTCTACAGTTAGATAATGGTATGCCTAATTATAGTTACGACATTGATGAGGCTGTCAGGGATGGCTATCTCTGTCCTTATAAAACGTTGCAGTATCACTCTAAGATAATGGAACGTGGTGCCAAATGGGATGAAATGTCGAAGGAGGACCGTGAAGAAGCAGAAAGACTAATGGACTATGAGAAGTCTTTAGCAGGCTTAGGACCCGACGATGAATATCATCGTGACATCCTCCCGCAAGAGATTTTCAAGTATCTTTTCAACATAGATACTGTTGACAAGGTATTGATGGAGTTGATGGAAAAAGGACTAAAGGTGAAGAGTGGGGAAGAGATAGGTAAGACTATCATCTTTGCCATGAACCACAAGCACGCAGAACTCATCGTTGAACGCTTCCGCACGCTCTATCCCGAGAAAGATCCCGACTACTGTCAGTTGATTGATAACTATGTCAACAAGGCGCGTGGTCTTATACTTGACTTCGAACAGATGGATAAGAACCCACAGATAGCTGTCAGTGTCGATATGCTTGACACAGGTGTTGACGTGCCATCGGTGCTTAACCTCGTCTTCTTTAAGTGTGTGAAGTCGAAGATTAAGTTTATGCAGATGATAGGACGTGGCACACGTCTTTGTCCGAAGGTCTTTGGTGATGCTGACAAGAAAGAGTTCTATATCTTCGATTGGTGTAATAACTTCGAGTATTTCTCAGTGAATAGTGATGGTGCAAACCCAGTCGCTGTGAAGTCGTTGACCGAACGACTCTTTGCGTTGAGGCTCGATATCGCTGCTGCATTACAGACAGCAGAGCATCAAGAGAAGGAAGATGACCGTCGACTACATGATGAATTGAAGGCTATCCTACACGCACAGGTGGATAGTCTGAGTCTGTCGCGCATAGATGTCAGAGCACATCTGCAGACTATCGAACCCTATCGTGACCGTGAGGCATGGGTTTGTCTGAGTGATTTAGACGTTGCCGAACTGAAGGGAATAGCCCATCTGCTGCCCCGTCCGAAGGAGAATGAGGCTGCAAAGAAGTTCGATGTATTGATGCTTTATTTGCAGTTAGAACTGGTAGATAGTACAGTGAAGGCCGATAACAGTCGTGCGAGTGTGATTAAGATTGCCCAACTGTTAGAGAAGAAAGCCACAATCCCAGCCGTGAGAGAGCGGATGGAAACGATTAAGGAGGTGCAGACTGCCGCTTTCTGGGACCATTGTACGCTGAATAGTCTTGAACGAGTGAGGAAGGAACTACGTGAGTTGGTACATGTGTTAGCCGAGAGTAGGGACGAGAGAAGATTTGTTATCAACATCGAAGATGCAATCAGTTCGGATGATGTGGCTGCTCCAGTCACGCTGAAGGTTACCTATCACGATCGTGTGATAGACTATTTGGCAAAGCATACGGACAATGAAGTATTAAGGAAGATACAGAACTTTGAGCAGCTGACGACGGATGATGTCAACGAGTTGCAACGTATCTTCTGGGAAGAATTAGGTACACGTACGGAGTTTGATGAGGCTACGAATGGAAAGAAATATAACCATAATGTGGCTGCGTTTATCCGTGTCATTCAAGGTGTCGACCGCCAGAAAGCGTTAGCCCTCTATACCCGCTTTATCAAAGACGGCAACCTGACAGGTGAGCAAGAACAGTATCTGAAAGAGATACTGAACTATCTCAGCGAGAATGGTGACCTGCTGATAAGCGACTTCATGGAATATCCTTTGAATAGGAATAGATGGCGAGAGGTCTTTGGCGAGTATTTTGTGGGACTGAAAGATTTTGTGAATGAGTTGCATAAGGTGATTAGTTGACAAGTTGACAAGTAGACAAGTAGACAAGTAGACGAGTTGACAAGTAGACAAGTTGCTTGCGATGTTGGCAATCATTTAGATTTTCGAGTTGATAAGTTTACAAGTAGACGAGTTGCTTGAATGTAGGGGGGCAACCTGTTAACTCGTGAACCTATTATCCCATCACCCCATTAATCCATCAACTGAACAATGTTACAAGCAATTTGTCCACTTATAAATTCGTTATTTTTCCAATACTTGGTAGGATTTGCAGTTATGCTGTTAGGCATAAAGGCAATGATATACTTGTGCAATTTTATTTTCTACCGTTTCTCTCCTGTTCGATCTTTTCCTGATGTGACAACACTCTCAGGATGGGCAATGGTAGGACTTCTTGTAGCCTTTGTTTGTCCTGTCGCCTTTTTTTTCTGCGAATTGGGAGGATTATTTTCTGATCAACTGGTCAGGACGCTACTTTTCATTATAGTAATACTGATGGTAGTCTCGCCAATAGGCATTTTCAAGTATGAGAAAAGGGCTTGGTTGCGCCGTAATCCTAAGCATAGCAGACTGTTTCTGCCAAAATACAATAAAAGAGTCAGAAATTTTGGCGTGTCAATCAGCAAGGTTGATGATATCACTTATGGACGTGGCGTAAGTTTCTCGTGGTTTGATGGATATTTTATCACTGCCGGAAGGCACAGGGTGACATTTCAATTCTATGAATACAGGTTTTTGAAACGCCACGCTGCTCATAAGGTTATCTATAAGAAAGAAATGGAATTCAATTTCCATCCGGGTACAGTCTATGTGATAGAGGTCTTGCCGGATATACAGACATTCCGTATCGTTGAAGATAAAACGCGGTTTGTGTAGGGATAGAACGATAAGGACTGCGGTTAACTGCTTGGGTATTGAAATAACATGATATAGATTTTTTAACATGAGGAAAGTTTCATTCTACAAAATAAAACACTATCTTTACGAAGAATCTTTTGTGTTAACTAACCCTATAAATAGACATACGTATGAAATATTGGAAACCTATTAATTGTTTGGCTATATGCTGCCTATCAGTGTTGATGTTATCTTGTTCAACGGAAAACACTGTTGTTGGGAATGTTGGAGTAAGTGATGTAAAGTCGTCAGGCTGCAAGGCTTCTGCTTCCTTGTTGGATTCTCGTCCTGAGTACTATAATAGTTTTGTAGGACAGAAGTCTGCGTTGCACCTCTTGCTCGGTAAAGAGAATACTGTCACGGCACGTTTTGCAGACGTCATGGATAACTGTGCAATCGACCTGTTCCATGTAGGAGCAAGCAGCAGTGAGGGTAAGATTGTTCTCATCCTGTATCCCGATAAGGACATGATGACAAACTGCATCTGTCGCTATGATGTTGATTTCAAGATAAATAATATCCCTTCTGGCAACTACCAGTTGGAGGTTTATCACACTACCGCCGATAAACAGATAAACAAAGATAACCAGATTTTTAGCGGAACTGTAAATCTGGAGAAAGGGAAGGAACTTATACTGACAATGAGTCGGTAAGGAATAAGTGTGGAGAGTAGGGTTGTGGTGGCTTGGTTATACAAGTGCCTCTGCCTTACTTTCTACAGCTTTATCGTGGAATGGTTAGCTGTGATGTCAGCTTGAAGTTGCTTTTAAGCTACTGGTTCAATTGTTCTTTGAGGATAAGAAAATCCCTAAAATATATTTTCCTGTCATATCTGTCATATAAGAGTAGTGTTTAACTTGTTGGTTGATAGCGTATTTACGTGAAATGTTAAATGTGACAGCAACTAAAAACAAAACTATTTTCGTAATAATTGGTGTTTTCTCTTACTAACGTAAGTAGATTTTATTGCTACCTATTTTGAGGAAACCTATAAAGTAAAAGACAAAAGAATAAAACGGTAAAAGAGTATTTTGCTGTTTTATTCTTTTGTCTTTTTGTTTTCCAGTCTTAATGCGCAGTAAGAAACACATTAGACACAGGTAATCATAATTATGAATTAAAAAGGTTCTCTCACAGAGTTCACAGAGTTCACAGAGTTACACTGAGGTTTAGACAGCACTTAAGTCCACAGAGTGATCATGTGGTCTGGGGAGTTCACAGAGTTTTTTGCAAGTGAACAAGCTTACAAGTTCATAAGTAAACGAGTTTGCGGGTTTACAAGTGAACAAGTTACTTGTAGCAATAAACACAGCGTATAGTAGTAATCATAATTATGAATTTTGAATTATGAATTATGAATTACGTCTGTTCTATTGCAACTGCATAATTCCGTCTTTGTTCACGCTTGTCACGCCTTTCACCTTTCTGAAGTCGGCAATGGCTTTATCAACGTCGTGCTTCTCGTCAACTTTGACCGCTACAGCACTGAACTCCTTGTATTTATAGAGTAGGGTACAGTCCTGCTTTTTGATGGCTTTCAGTAGAGGTTTGTTGCCTGTCTTCTTGTCAAAGAAGATAATCAGCGTGTGGCTAACAGGAGTCTTTTCGCGTTCACGTTTTGCCTTTTCCAGACCTTCTCCGCCATCGTCTCCATTCATTATCTGTTCCTTGATGGGGCATTGTGCGGATGCTGTTGTTGACTGGATGAACAATAAGCCCATCAGCAACATACTTGCTTTAAAATATTTCTTCATCTTATTCTCTCCTTTAAATATGGATGACAAAGATAGTTATAAATAAGCAGAAAAATACTAATATTTATAATTATTTCAGTTTTGTTTCTCCTTGTTCCGCATATTATCTTTGGAAATGAAAGTATTTGGTGGGGGATGATGTTAGAATTCTTTATATGTGAATATTAGTAGTTTATAGTGATTCAACAACCTCTTTTCCTATGCATTGTACAAGTTTTGCTCCGATGATATTGTCTGAGTATATGGCTTGCCAATGATAGTCAAATAATGGTGTCTCTATATTACAACTGCCAGTAGATTCTATTCTATAAATCATCAAACGTTCTTTGTCGCAGATACCCATTAGTTTAGACCGGAGCAAACGTGCATATGAGAAAGCTTGTCTAAAAGCCTTTTGTCTTTCTAAGATAGAAGACATATCTAATTTAGCTTCGATGATGAAAGGGGCGTTCTCAAAATGCTTCTCACCTTTGGGGAAGAAAACAAAGTAGGGAATAGCTTTTTCCTTTCTACCTGCTTTTAGTTGGAGTTGTCTTGTCCAATCACTTTCGATATACCCAAGTTTTTTAAGAATCGGGATTAGAATCTTTTCTTCAACATCCTTTTCTAACTTTATTTCTCCAAAATCTATATGCTCTCCCATGAATAGTTGTGGAAATTCGTCAGTCTTTGCCCCTTTTGACGCTGCTAATCTAAGGAGTTCGGAATAATCTTTTGCAGAGAACGCAACTCCGTTAATGCCTTGCAGATTCTTGCGTACTATCGGTAAGCTTGAAAAGTATTCGTCATTTTTTAAGTCATTAAATGTAATTTCAGGAAGTCTTATTCCTTCTTGGATAGTTGTACGGCAATGGTAATAATCGAAAGGGTTAAATATGCCTGTAGAGCCAGCACGCCATACGGAGTGAATGTAGCTTCTGGGAGAAGTACAATACATAATAACAATATCTCCTTTTCGCGTTTTCTCATTACACGCCCATATAGAACTTTTTGCCTCAGGTGAATTTCCTAAAGAATCCAAGAAAGTAAAATCGTGTTTCCCAGAACCACCTGTTAACCATATATTGGTTGGTTGTGGTAATTCTGTTTCTATAGTTGTCTCTTGTAGAACTCTCATACCATAGTCATAGATACAAGCACACAACTCTGCATCGCTTAGCTCGTTCTCTTGTTGAAAAGCATTTAAGACGACACATATATCATAATAGTACATAAGGTACTCTTTGTAATTAGTTGTGTGTGGAATAGGTGGTAGTTCTATACCAAGAGCATCACAGCTTTTCTGGAATAGATCAAAGCGATTTGATAATAGGATAGGTGTGAAAAAGGAATCATAAAGATATAAGAATAAGGATAAGCCATCTATGGTTGATGCTTTGTCTCTAAATTTATTTTGGGGTATGACTTCTTCCAGCCAA
This sequence comes from Prevotella melaninogenica, assembly GCF_003609775.1. NCBI lineage: Bacteria > Pseudomonadati > Bacteroidota > Bacteroidia > Bacteroidales > Prevotellaceae > Prevotella > Prevotella melaninogenica. The sequence goes on along the minus strand of NZ_AP018049.1, from coordinate 1,307,765 downwards.
TCGATATTCTCATTATCATCAATATGAAAATCTTTTATATCATAAGTAGTTATTAGGTGTTCAAAAAACTCCCGACTGAAAATATCATCTTCTTTGATAAATTCTCTTTCAATTAGGTTGATGTTATATAATATGACTCTATTCAAAAGATATTGTAAGTTCTCATTTATATCCCATTGCTTTAATAATTCAATAATTTTCTCAATGTTGTCCCATATATTTTCAGTCTCAGGATTGAATATATCAATGGCTTTTTGCCCATCCTCTGATTGCTTATAGTAATTCCATAGATTTTTATTCATACTCAGTTATTTCTTTATTTTGTTAGTAGGTTTATTGTTTATTATAAATAAAAGCGAAGGGGAATTAGTTTCTCCACCTTCGCTTTCATTTCTTATATCGTTATATATTTATGCTTCTGTGTCTTCTTCTTCCACAGCCTTGAACTGCTCAAGGTCTTCAGCGTTGAAAGCTTTGATATAAGCAGTGTGACCGATAACTTCTTCCTCAGCCATACGAACAAAGACATGGGCAGACTTCTTGAAGAGGTCTGGTGCCTTAGAAGCATCCTCGATAAGGAGGAGAGAACCGATGATGTCGGCAGTCATATTGTAAAGACGGCGTGCAAGGAAGTCGTGAACATCCTGATTGTCGCTTGCGTTCACCTTCTCAACAGCCTCTTCATAGAGCTGAACAAGCTTTGCAACACGGTCACGCAGCCCCTTCATGCAGTCGCAAGAGAGTTCGCCCTCAAGCATCTCCTTCATGATAGAGAGGTAAGTGCCGTTAGTGATGTAACGCACAGCAGCAACAACCTGCAGCTGTGTTGTACCCTCGTAGATAGAGAAGATACGTGCATCACGATACAGACGCTGACACTTATACTCCATGATGAAACCAGAACCACCATGGATAGAGATAGAGTCGTAGGCAGTCTGGTTAGCATACTCAGAGTTGACACCCTTTGCCAATGGTGTAAAGGCATCAGCAAGGCGGGTATATTTCTTCATCTCCTGACGCTCTTCAGCCGTGAGTTTCTGGTCACGTGCAATATCTTCCAAAGCCTTGTAGATATCGACATAGCGAGCAGTCTGATATAAGAGAGAACGACCAGCATCGAGTTTTGCCTTCATACGAGAGAGCATATCGTAGACAGCAGGGAAGTTGACAATCTTCTTGCCAAACTGTGCACGATCCTTAGCGTAAGCCAAGCCCTCGTTGTAAGCCTCCTGCTCAAGACCAACAGACTGTGCAGCGATACCAAGGCGAGCACCATTCATCAATGCCATTACGTACTTGATAAGACCCATTCGGCTGCTACCACAGAGCTCTGCCTTTGCATTCTTGTAAACAAGTTCGCAGGTAGGAGAACCATGAATACCGAGTTTATGCTCAATATGGCGTACGTCAACACCGCCATCACGCTTGTCATAGATGAACATTGAAAGTCCACGACCATCACGTGTGCCCTCTTCTGAACGTGCAAGGACGAGGTGGATGTCTGAGTCGCCATTGGTGATAAAACGCTTCACACCATTCAATCGCCAGCAGTTCTCCTTCTCGTCGAAGGTAGCTTTGAGCATTACACGCTGGAGGTCAGAGCCTGCATCAGGCTCGGTAAGGTCCATTGACATCATCTCTCCCTCACAGATACGTGGGATAAACTTCTGACGCTGCTCCTCGTCACCAAACTCATAGAGTGTGTCGATACAAGACTGCAATGACCAGATATTCTGGAAACCAGCATCGGCAGCAGCAATAAGCT